>DATEZE010000196.1:0-24995 GCA_035255845.1 Burkholderiaceae bacterium
GGAAAGCAGCACGGCAGCAGCGGCCGCCATCGGCCAGCGCTGCTTGGCGCGTCTGGGCGCTGAAGATCCGGCGTCTCCGCGCGGTCGCGCATTTGCCTCGCGCGCGGCTGCGGCGAGGATCGCGGCCCGCGTTGCTGGCGCCGGCCGCTCGTCAAGCGCAGCGCTTGCCGCGCGATAGTCGCGGCCAACCCGGTCGTCGTTGTGATTCACCGCGCCGCTCCGCCGCCGCGCGCGACCACGCCATGCGCGCCCTCGGTGCGCGGTCCCAAGTTGCACGCCGTGCGCGTGCCCTGCTTTGGGCTCATTGCCATGCCTCCATCGCCGACCGCAGCTTGCCCATCGCATAGCGCAGCCGGCTCTTCACCGTTTCCAGGGCCGCGTCGGTCACCTGTGCGATCTCCTGCAACGAGAGCCCGCCCTCGGCCTGTAGCAGAAAGGCCTCCCGCTGCGCCGGCGGTAGAGCTTCGACCGCAGCGACGAACGCACGTGCCTCGGCACGCGACAGCACCTGCACGTCAGGGCGGTCGGCGTCCGATCCGGCCACCTCGAGTGGCGCGTCACGCGGGTCATTCGCAGCCTCATCGAGGCTCAGCGTGCCGTCCTGCGCGCGCCAATGATCGATCATTTTGCTGCGCGCGACCGTGTAGAGCCAGGTCGTGAACCGCGCACGCGGCTCGAACCTCGAGGCGTTGCGGATCACCGCCATCCATGTCTCCTGCAGCAGATCGTCGGCCACCGAGGGTGCGGCGCCCTGCCGCAGGAAATAGCGATATACCGGTCGCTCATGGCGCTCATAGAGCTCGGCAAACGCGCGCGCATCCCCGGCCCCGTAAGCTGCCAGCAGCACCTCGTCGCTCGCCCGATCGTCCATGGCGAGCGATTCTGCGCTGCGAGCGGCGCGCGCAATCGCTCCAAGTGTGGCCGTAAGCGCCGGCACGCGTTCAGCGCAGCGGCGGATCAGCTACGAATCCGGCCTGTACCGGAAACGGATCGGGCATCGGCCGCGCCCGCGGGATCACACCCATTGCAATCAGGTTGTCACGGCTGTCGTAGTGGATTGCGATCAGCTCGTTGGGCGTCGGTTGGGCGCGCTCGAAGTCGGTATACGAAGTCTGCGAGCGCTCGTTGCGGCCGTGACCGGTGCCGAGCCGCGGCTCGCGCGCACTGTCGCTGCGTTGCCGGGACTCGGCCTCGCTGGAAGCGGTTGCGCCGGCGGACGCGGCGTCCCGAGCCGGTTCCTGACTCTCGGCCTTGGCCAGCGGGGGCACAGCAGGACTCGAAGGGCGTGGCCGTTCGCGGAACACCGCGACGCCGATGACGCCGACATTGTCCGGACGGCCTGTCCGCGCGGCGTATGAGTCAGCAAGCGCGGTGAACTCGAAGGCCGCGACGCGACTCATGTCCTTGCGCCAGCCGGTGATCTGCGCGTATTGCCCGTTGGCGATGACGTAACCGACCTGGTCATGCGCCGCCGACTCGCCGCTGACGGCGTTGATGCCGTCCACCGAAAGCACGGTCAGCGCGCGCCCGCCGGAGCGGTTGGTCAGCGTGATCGCATAGCGGCTGCCGGGCTTGCCCGGAACCCACCAACGGCCGTGGTGCCAGTACATCGGCAGCGTCTCGCCGGTTGACCGGTCCACGACCTGGACATCGACCAGCGAGCCGACCGCGTGGGCCGGAGGAGTCGCCACCAGCAGGGCTGCGAGGGCAAACGCGGTGCAGGCAGCGAAGAGGCGATGGCGCGCGCGCCGTGACGCGCGCCGGTCAAACAGCGGGATGGAAGGTGCGGACATCGGGGTCTCCTGTCGCGGCCGCTCGGCCGATGCGCTGTCAACGCGCCATCGGAGACAATGGGGTTAAATCGACCCGGCCAACCGATGAACGACCTGCCCTCCGTGCTCCGCCGGCACCGCTCGATCCGGCGCTACCTGCCCACCCCGCTTGACCCGATCCTGGTGACCGAGGTTTGTGCCGACGCGATCGCCGGCGGTTCGTCCTCCGGCAACCTCAACAGCGTGTCGATCGTGCTGACGCGCGACCCTGAGCGCAAGCGCAGGTTGTATGAGCTGCACCTTGAGCAGCCGATGGTGCTCGAGGCACCGCTCGTCATGACCTTCTGCGCCGACTGGCACCGCACCCGCACTTGGCTGCGTCAGCGCGGTGCGCGCGACAACTTCAACAACCTGCTCGGCTATCACGTCGCTGCCTATGACGCGATGATCGTCGCGCAGAACGTCTGCCTCGGCTTCCAGGCGCGGGGGCTCGGCATCTGCTACATGGGCACGACGCTGTACTCGCTGCCCGAGTTGGTGGAGTTCCTGCAACTGCCTCAGACCGTGGTTCCGGTGACCAGCATTGTCGTTGGCTTCCCGGCCGAGGATCCGCCAAAGCGCGATCGCCTACCACTCTCGGCCCTGCTGCACGACGAGTTCTACCGGATGCCGAGCGGCGCCGACATCGATGCCACGTATTCCGAACGCGAACGGCGCGGCTGGCAGCGCTATATGTCGAGTCCGGAGATCAAGGCCGAGATCGAAGCGGCCGGCATTACATCGCTCGCCGAGTACTACACGTCAAAGATCAAGTACGACCCCGACTACTTCTTGCCCAAGTCGGGTGAGATCCGCGCGCTGCTCGAGCGACAAGGATTCTGGGGCTGATCGGGATGCGGTTCGAGCACCTGGTTCAGATCAACGACCCGCTGATGCCACTGCTAACGGAACTGACCCGCGAGCAGCTCTGGCGCGGCCTCGTGCTACGGGCGGAAGACCCAACGCGGTTCATTGGCGGACTAGACCGCGCAACGATCGAGGCGCGGCGCGAACTGAGTGGCGTCACCGAGCTCGAACGCACGCTCGACTACGGCAGCTTTCGCGTGCGTGACCGCGTGCGGCTTTTCCCTCGCCAGCGCAGCGAGATTCACACGGCGGCCGGCGCCTCGTGGCCCGCGAGCCGCATGACGATCACGATCGAGGAGCCGTCGCCGGACGCGCTGTTCCTGCGCTTCGTCTACGAAGCCGATTCAGAAGTCGCCGGCCAGAACGGGCTCGACGAAGTGACGGTGGCGCTGCGCCAGCAGGCCTACGAAGGTGCGGACCTGGATACTGTCGTGCGAATTCGCGAGTTGGCCGAGGCCGGTCAGCTCGGCTAGCGCCCCGCTACTCCGGCATGCACACGCGGCCTTCGAAGAGGCGGCGCGCCGTGCGGTAGAAGCTGCCGCATTGCGCGTACCAGCCTTCGCGGTCCTTGCGCACCTCGGCCGACACCGTCAGCACCCCCGAAGGCATGCCGAGGCGCATCGGTCCCCGCCCTGGGTAGCGGGCCACGGTATGCACCAGGGATTCGGGCAGGCAGGCGGCCACCGCGACGCACAGCGACGCGGTCAGCGGCAAAGCACGGTGCGGCTGGTTGCTGGAGATCATGCGGACGGACACATCCGCCGCGTCGGCCGGGAAGCTGTCGCCGCCGAGCGAATGCCAGTCCGCCGGCGCGGAGACGATGCCGATCGCCGGTGTCGCCGGTTTTGCGCGTGCAGCGGCGACGTCGGGCGCAATCTTCATCGCGACGGATGCGTGCGCGCGAATCGCGAGCAGCGCCTCCATTAAGCGAGTGTCGCGCTCAATCTGCTCTGGCGTCTCGTTGCCAGTGAGACCGAGGCTCTCGGCGCGCACGAACACGCAGGCGTTACCGGCATCGACCATCGAAACATCGATCCGGCCGACGCCCGGAACGTCGAGTTCCTGGACCACGTCGCCGGTCGGCAGCAGCTTGCCCGTGATCGCACCGCCCGGTTCCATGAATTCTAGGCGGATCGGCGCACCGGTCCCCGCCACTCCCGGGATCGCGAGTTCACCGTGCTGAATCGCGCGGCCGTCGCGCACCTCGAACGTGGAATGGATGATCTTGCGCGTGTTGGTGTTGTGGATGCGCAGAGTGACCGGCCCGTCGGCCGCGGCGATCAGACCCTCATCGACCGCGAACGGTCCGACGGCCGAACTCATGTTGCCGCAGTTGCCGCTCATGTCGACGCGCGCCTCGCGGATCGACACCTGCGCAAACGTGTAGTCGACGTCGGCGTCGGCGCGCGACGGTCGTCCGACCACACAAACCTTCGACAGCGACGACAGTCCCCCGCCCATGCCGTTGAGCTGGCGGCCGCTGCCATCCGGCGTGCCCATCACTGCGCAGAAAATTGGGTCCCAGCGCGCGGGGTCCGCCGGCAGGTCGGACGCCTTGAACAGCAATCCCTTGCTTGTTCCCCCGCGCATGAAGACCGCGGGGATGGTGCGCCCTCTCATCGTGTCAGTATGCCCACTACACTCGTTCGATGCATGATCATGCGCTAGTTTTGTTCTCGGGCGGACAGGACTCGACGACCTGCCTCGCCTGGGCACTGGCGCACTATGAACGGGTTGAGACAGTCGGCTTCGACTACAGCCAGCGCCACGCGATCGAACTGCAGGTGCGACCGCAGATACTCGCTTCGCTGCGCGAACTCTTTCCACTTTGGGCAGCGCGGCTCGGTGACGACCACTTGGTCTCGATGCGCGAGTTGGGCCGGCTGTCCGACACGGCGCTGACACAGACGGCAGAGATCCGCATCGGCGCGCAAGGTCTGCCGACCACCTTCGTGCCGGGCCGCAATCTGTTGTTTTTCACCTATGCGGCCGCGATTGCCTATCGACGCGACATCCGCGTGCTGGTCGGCGGCATGTGCGAGACCGACTATTCGGGCTATCCCGACTGCCGTGATGACACGCTCAAAGCGATGCAGGTAGCGCTGACGCTCGGCATGGATCAGCGCTTCACGGTGGAAACACCGCTGATGTGGCTCGACAAGGCCGAGACTTGGCAACTGGCTCATGGACTCGGAGGCGATGCACTGGTCGAACTGATACGCCGGGACACGCACAGCTGCTACCTGGGCGACCGCGGCACGACCCATGAGTGGGGCGTCGGTTGCGGCCGTTGTCCAGCATGTGAGCTGCGCGCGACCGGCTGGCAGAGCTGGCGCGCGCGACCCCGCTGATTGCGCGGCGGTCGCGACGACAAGATTCACTGCACCAGCGGGATCGCCTTGGCGGTCTCGTAGCGCACGACCGCCTGAAGCTTGCTTTCGATCTGCATATAGCGCGCGGCCTTGAGCGTTGGAAGCACCTTTAGCAGCTGCTTGAAGTGCTTCTGGTTCAAGCGAGCCTCATCCAGCGCCGCACCCTGCACCTGTTCAACCAGCCGCTTTGCGTTGGCGTCGGTCAGCGTGCCGTCAGCAGCAATCAGATCGAGGATTGCGCGGTTCGCCGCCGATCGCGGCAGCGCCAGCTCGCGCTGGAACTGCTCGTAAAGCGGCCAAAACTTCTTCGCCTCTTCCGCCGTCAGATCCATCGATTTGGTGACGATGCCCTTCTTGTCAGACTGTATCCGCGCCAGCCACTCGGCCGAACTCAGCTGGCCGGCCGCCTTGTCCTGCGCAAGCACAGGTGTGGTTGCCGAGAACCCCAGCGCGCAGATGAGTGCGCATAGCCATGTCTTCATGAAGTCCCCTTGTGCCCGCGGTGTGCGCCAGCGAGTCGGATGATGCCCCGGGCGCGACGTCCGCAAGGTTACCGCGCGCCGACCTCGCGCCCAATACAGCGAAGGGAAGGACCGCGACGCCTACTTCGCCGGCATCTTCAGCCGGCTCAGTTGCTGCTGGCGGAATTGCTCGTCGCGCAGGAGTTAGGCGACTGCCTGAACCCGGTCTTGCTCGGTCATCGAAAGCGAATTAGTCGGTAGAACCCGTCCGGGTTCGGCGAAGCCTCGCCTGCTGCTGTTGGCGAGTTTGCTCGTTAGGCTCGCCTCCCGCGGAATCGCGCGAGGCGCGCTCCTCCACCGTGCGAATGGCGGTCGAGAGCGATGCCGCCTGGGCGGCCCGTGTGAGGAAAGCGTTGACGTCGGTATGTTGCGCGTAGATGCGTCGGACCAGCGGGATAAAGAGGTCGACCAGATGCGGGTCAAACTGACGTTCGCTCTCCCTTGCGATTTGCCCGAGCGCCTCTTCGGGTGTGTTGGCGCGCCGGTAGACGCGATCGTGCACCATGGCATCAAAGGCGTCACAGAGGCCGACGATGCGTGCCGAGAGCGGAATGGCATTGCCCGACAACCCCTCGGGATAGCCTCGCCCGTCCCAGTATTCGTGGTGATAGCGAGCCACTTCTTCGGCTAGCCGTGCATAGGGGAGCTTTGCGCGAGCCAGCAACTCCGCGCCGGTCGCAGCGTGGGTCTCGATGATCTGCCGTTCAGCTCGAGACAAGGCGGTCTTCTTGAGGATCACCGTGTCCGGAATGACGACCTTGCCGATGTCGTGCAGCCGGGCCGCCTTTTCAAGCTCCCCCGCTTCCGCCTCGCTCAGGTGCGCCTCGATCGCCAGCATGCGTGCCCAAGCCGAGACGCGAAACGCGTGCTCTCCCTTGGGCTCCTCACGCAATTCGACGCGCATCGCCATCTGCTCGAGGAACTCGTACTGCTTCGCGGCCACCGCGATGATCTTCTGGTGCAGCTCCGCGTCGGTCGACTCGACTGCAAGAACCCCTGCGGTATCCGGATCAGGCAGACCCAGCCGTTTCAGGTGCAGTGTCTGAAACCGCTCAATGGCCTCCTGGTTGGCCTGGCGAATTCGCATCATCAATTCGCGATTCGTCGACACCGCGCGGTCCGGATGGCCCGCGCGCTCCAGTGCCATGGCAGCAGCTTGCAGCGAGTCATGCAGGAAGCCGGGAAGCGTTCGCGATTGGTCCACGGCGCTGGCGAGCCGCGAAAGGCCAACGTCGGTCTTGCCGCTGAAGACCTCGACGAGCGCGCGCATGACCCCAGCCGCGAGCCCTGCCCGAACGGACTTGGAGCGCTCCGCGAACGGAATGGCAAGCTCTACGCGAGCCGCGGCTTCCTCGAGTCGATTGGTTTCAAGAAGAAGCCGAACGTATGTGCCCTCTGCGAGGACTCGCGCCTGCTCCTGTTCGCGATCCTTAGGGTCGTCGAGCAGGGCAATTGCGTCTTCGATCGCGTCCCGTCCGCGGAGGTATTCCTTCAAACGCAAGCTACTTAAGGCCGAGGCCTGCAGAGCTCGCGCAGCCATGGACCGAGCGATGGGTGAGTCGGCGAGGTCTGACGCAGCCGAGACGGCCCGCTCGAATGCGATGCGGGCGTCGTTATAGAGCGTCGCTTCAAACAAAGCCTGCCCGATGTTCAACCAGGCGGCGGCCACGGCCAGAGGGTCGCCAATCTCCTCGGCAAGATCGAGCGACCGCAGCAGACTATCCAACGCGTCTGTGGTGGCCGCGGTAGCGCCCAGAATGACGCCCTGAATACTGAGTGCTCGCCGCAGCAGCGGTTTGAGCCCCTCCTGTTCGGCGAGCATGACCGCCAGCGCAATCGGCTCAATGGCGCTGAAAACCTTCTGACCGTGGATGTAGTACTGCCAAGCGATGTCGGTAAGTACCCCGATGCGCCGCGCCGGGCTGACCGACACCGGAACCGCGCGCAGCCTCCTTAGGCAGTCATCGAGGAAAGCTGGCGTATCAGGGGCGGGCGCGCTCTGGTTGCCGCGCAGGTCCGCCTCGATACCCGAAAGCAGCTTTTCCATTACGGCGTCGCGCCGGTGGCTAAAAGGATGCCGAAGGGCGGCCGAGTTTCCTCTAATTTGACCGGCAATAAAAGCACTTGGAACGGGGATTTTCTGACACCACCCCTTCCGGCACAGTTCGCTTCACGCCGGCCTGAAGGGGATCCGGACAATCCAAGCAAGACCACGCGGAAGGGGACAAACATCATGAACACGAACGTTGCGCTTGAGACCACCATCGTCGAAGAGATCCAAGAAGCCGACGTCACCGAAGTCGTTCAACTCGCACTCAGCGACCTCGACGCCATTGGCGGAGGATGCACGTTGGGCAGCGGCTACTAGAACATTTCGCGCTGTCGGCCGGTGCGCGGAAATAGCCGCCAACAGCAGCTAACCAATTCCCGGTAGTGATTTTCCTTGAACCAATGATGCGCTAGGTTCACCCGGACTAGTTATTCCGCAACTTGACGGCGCCGACGGGCGCCGTTTTTTTTGGCCTCGCCTGCGTGAGTCATTTTGGCGGTAGACGCGCCGGTCGTCCGTCCGGGCACCCGCCCCCGGTTGCAGGACGCGCCTTTTGTGCGAGACTTTCGTCCATGAAAACCGCTCACACCCTCGTCCTGGCGGCGGTCGCCGCCGCCCTCACGGCCTGCGCGACCGGAGGTACCGACAACCCAACCGGACCGACGCAGCTGCTTAACATTTCGCTGCAGCCGGCGCGGATATCGCCGAATCCGCAGGGCGCGCTGCTGCTGAGTGAAGTCACCGGCTGCTACGTCGAATACGTCGGCAAGGGACCGGTCGAGCCTGTCTTCCAGTTCAAGGTGGGCCCGACGCAACGCGTTCCCAACATCGAGCAGTGCATTGCATCGCTGCGGACCCAGCCCGGCGTTACCGCGGTTCAATCGGCCCCCGCAGGCAGCCGGAACTGACGGCGCCTGCAGGCGCCGTTTTCACGTTGGCTCGGCGCCGAGCCGCACGATCCGATCGACTGCGCCGACGGTCTCCGGCCGGTGGCTGACGATGACCAGCCCAATGCCCGTGGTGCGCAGCCCGTCAGTAATTGCTCGCTCGCGAGCAAGATCCAGCTGATCGAAAGTTTCGTCGAGAAACAGGATCTGCGGCCGCCGATAAAGCGCCCGCGCCAGCAGCACACGGCTGCGTTGGCCGCCCGAAAGCGCCACGCCGAGACTGCCGACGATCGTGTTGTAGCCCATCGGCATCGCGCCGATATCGGCGTCGATCATCGCCAGTCGGGCGCAGTCGCGCACGCGATCCGGGTCGTGCTGCGGGTCGAAGAAGCTGATGTTGTCCTCGATCGTGCCGACGAACAGGTGATCATCCTGCATCACCACGCCGATGCGGCCGCGGTAGGCGGCTTTGTCCCAGTCGCGAATATCACGCCCGGCGGCTGCGAGACTGCCTTCGGTGCGGTCGAGTAGGCCGGCCAAGACCTTGACCAGCGTTGTTTTTCCGCTACCTGACGGCCCGACGATCGCGACTGTTTCGCCCGGCCGCGCACTGAAGGACATGCCGCGGAAAACGAAGCCCTCGATGCCGTAGGCGAATCCGAGGTCACGCCCCTCGAGTCTGAACGGACCGCTCGGCGCGTCCGCCCGCGCGATGGCCGGCATCTCTCCCACGCTTTCGGTCGGCGCGAGTGCGATGTCGGCGACGCGATCCGCGTGCAGATCCAGCATCCGGAACTCGATCGTCTTGTCGACCAGGTTGTTGACGCGCGAGATGAAGAGCAGCTTGAACAGCAGGAATGCGAAGAGCATCCCGACCGACAGTTGTCCTTCAAGGACCGCATACGCGCCGAGCCAGATGACCAGTACGTTCTCGAGACCGAAAATCAGCACATTGCCGGCGCGCTGCAACAGCGCGAGGTTCTGCACCCGCACGTCGGCATTGGTCTGGTCGACCACGTGATTCAGGTAGGCAGCGCGGCGCTCGGCCTCGCGCAGGTTGAGCTTGATCGCCATCATCCCGCGCAGCGTTTCGATGAAGTGCGTTGCTGCCTTAGCTTCGTGCACGATTCGCTCGTCGGTCGCCCGGCGCTGCGGCCCGTACATCGCCCATCGCAGCGTGCCGTAGGCGAGCGCGGCGAGCACGACGATGATGGTCAGCGTGCCGCTGTACCAGAGCATGACGGCGAACGTGACCACTACCATCACGCCGTCCATCACGGTCTCGAGGAACGTCAGCGAAAGCGTGCGCTGGATCGCATCGACCGAACGGAAGCGCGACACGATGTCGCCGATGTGCCGCTTCTCGAACCAGGCCAGCGGCAGCCGCAGCAACCGCGCAAACAGCGTGTCGAGTAACTGCAGGTTGAGCCGCGTGCTGATGTAGACCCCGAGCCAGGAACGCAGCGCCGTGATCACGGCAATCGTCACTGCGAGCAGCGCAAAGCCGATACCGAGCACCGCCAGCAGATCGCGGTCGCGGCCTACGACGACGCGGTCGACGACGATCTGCAGAAAAAACGGCGAAGCGATCGCGAGGACTTCGAGCACCAGCGAGAGCAGCAGCACCTGCACAATCGCACTGCGCAGTCCGGTGGCGGTCTTCACCAGTTGCCACGCGCTGATCTTCTCGCGCTCGTCGCGTTCGGCAAAGCCGGTCGCCGGCGTCATCTCCATGGCGACGCCGGTGTAGTGATCCGAAACCTCGGCAAGGCGCAGCACGCGCCGGCCGCGGGCCGGATCGTTCACTGTGATCGCGTTGCCGGCAACCCGCGTCAGCACGACGAAGTGGTTCATGTCCCAGTGCAGAATCGCCGGGAGCTTCAGCTGCGCCAAGCCCTCGAGCGGCACCTTGACCCCGCGCGCTGCGAGTTTCATCGTGTCTGCTATCGCGCTGATGTGCTTCAGCGTGACCCCCTTCATCGAGGGCGCGAGCCGCAGTCGCATCGCCGAAAGATCCGTACGGAAGCCGTGAAAGCTCGCGATCATCGCGACGCAGGCGATGCCGCACTCCGGCGCCTCGCTCTGCAGGATCATCGGCACCCGTCTACTCACTGGACCCCTTTTCCGGCGGCCAGCGGCGCGGCGGCGCGCAGCGCCCGGCGCGAAGTCGCCCCACGACGCGCCGCGACACTCACTGGAAGCGCCCCTTCAGCGCGAGCACCGGTTCGAACACCCACTCCCACACCTTGCGCTTCTCCTGCAGGATGTCGGCGTTGACCATCATTCCCGAGCGCAGCGGCAGCTTTTGGTCGCCGGCGGTCACAGTCTGCGAGTCAAGCTTCACGTCGACGCGGTAAACCGGCTCCCGCACCAGCAGCGGTCCGACCTTCTCGCCGGGCGACCAGACTGTGCGGCTGACACGCTCGACTTTGCCGCGGTACTGGCCAAAGCGCTGGAACGGGAACGCGTCGTAGCGCAGCACGACCTCCTGGTCCGGCTGCACGAAGCCGATCGCGCGCGTCGGTACCAGCAACTGTGCGTGCAGTCCGCTGCCCTTCGGAATAACGACCGCAAGCGGCGCACTCTCGGCAACAGTTTCGCCACGCGCGGCGGCGATGTTGGTCAGCACGCCGGCGACGGGGGCGCGGATCACGTTCTCGCGCTTCGCATCTTCCAGCACGCTGCCCTGTTGCAGTTCGCTCATCTGACGGCGAATCTGCTCAAGCTGAGTCTGCGTCTTCAGCTGGATCGAAGGCTGCTCGGAACGCGCGGACGAAAGCTCACGCTCGACCCCTGCGCGCTGGCGCCGCAGAGTTTCGACCTTCACCTGCTGGTCAAGCACGTTGTTACGGAACTCGATCAGCTTGGATTCTGAATAGAACTTGTCCTTGAACAGTTCCTCGGCGCGCTGGAACTCATTGCGCGAGGACGCGAGCCGGTTTTGCTGTGCTTTGATTTCGACCTCGAACTGCGCGAGTTCGTGCTCCAGATCGCTGATCTTGCGGCGCATCGCATCCGCCTGCTGCTGGCCGAGCAGCTTCGTCTGCTCTTGCTCGCGCTCGAGCACGAGACGTCGCTCGCTGATCTCGTGCTGGACCAGTTCGCTTGAAGTCACCCCGGAGGCCGTGCCACGCTCGAACGACAGGCGGATCAGCGGCTGGCCGGCCTCGACCTCGTCGCCTTCTCGCGCCAGCAATTCGGCTACTGTTCCCGCTTCGGAGGCGAGGATGCGAGCGGCGCCGACATCGAGCGCGAGGAATCCGTCGACGCGCTCTCGCCGTGCGTATTCGCCCCAGATCGAGAACACCACCAGCGCGACGGCGAAAGCGACGGCCAGTGCCGTGAAGATCCACATCGGTACCGGCTGCGCGAGCGAGACTTCGCCCAGCAGCTTCTCGCGCTGGGCATCGATTGCCTGTTGCCGGAACAGCGGTGTGGGTGGTCGATCGGACATGGTCGCTTTCGGGCGACGCGCATTATGGGGCCGAGTCCCGCTGCAGGGTAAGCGCCCGCATACCCAAAGTCGCCAAAATGGCGTTAATGCGTTGTGGGGCGTGGCGTCAAATCGACATCGCGCATCGGCCGCCAGGCGCTGTTATGGCACCACGACTGCGCTCTGTTCCCGCGCCCTGTGTCGTTCGACCGCGAAGGTCCGCCCGAATTTGACCTAGCGCCCGACCAGCACCGGTTTCAACGGGGAAAGTACATCTTGGCGCGGTCGAGCTCGTAGCTCCACGGCAGCCCGTCATTCTTCCAGCCGTTGACGTTACGCCTGCCTTTGTCCGACAGCTCGCCTTCGAAACCGTTGAGGACCGTATAGACCTGCGTATAGCCCAGAGACGACAGCAGATCGGCCGCGCGTGCGCTGCGCTCGCCGGCGCGGCAAATGATCACAATCGGATCGCCTTTCGCCAGGCCCTTCTGCTTGAGCCGCCGTTCGAGCTCCGGGACGAAGTCGTTGAAAGGTTCGAGCTTGTAGAACCCGCGCGCCTCGTCCCAGTCGGTCATGAATTCCTGAAACTCGACGTAGGGCACCAACGCGTCTACGCCGTCAGCCATGCCCATGAACTGGGCCTCAGCGCGCGTGCGCACATCGACAAACAGCACCTTGCCATTTTTTGACTTGATAAAGGCCGGGGTCTGCTTCGGCATCAGATACATGCCCGCCTTCGAACGCTGTTCCTCGGGCACCTTCGCCGGATCGACCTTCTGCGCGTAGGCCGGCAAGGCAATCCCCAGGGCAAGCGCGGCGAGACAGGCGGCGAACTTCAATTCGATCCTCCGGACAGTTCCTTCGAGCGCGCGATGCGACGCGACCGGCTGAGCCGATCATCATAGGAGCTTGACGCCCACAAGGTACGGGGCCCGGGCTATATCCATATGAATCGGCGGTACCGATGCCTGCCCGCCTCGCGCAGTGCTGCGACCGACGCGCATCGGCGGGGCCGGCCTTTGTGCTCGCGTATCGTCGCGCCGCATGTCTGCCCCCTCGCGCGCCACCGCTTACCTGCTGCTGGCCGGATCGATGGCGTTGGTCGGCACGTATGTGGCGCTGTCGAAGCCGCTGACGGCGGCACTTCCGGTCTTCCTGCTCGCCTTCCTGCGCTTCGCGATAGCGGCCGTCGCGATGCTGCCTTGGAGCAGACGGCACCCGGGCGAGACAAAACTGACCGCGACTGAGCACCGGCTGTTCTTCGTGATGTCGTTCTTCGGCAATTTCCTGTTTTCGCTCTGCATGCTGTACGGCATCTCGATGACGACCGCCACCGCTGCGGGCGTGATTCTCGCCACGCTGCCGGCGGTGGTCGCTCTGCTGTCGTGGCTGCTGCTACGCGAACGCCTGACCCGCCGCGTCGTTGTCGCTGTCATCCTGGCCGTCGGCGGCATCGCGCTGCTGCAGCTCGCAAGGCCTACGGACGCGTCCTCACGCGGCGCGGCCTGGCTCGGCAACCTGTTGCTGTTCGGCGCGGTGTTGTGCGAGGCGACTTACGTCATCGTCGCCAAGCGGCTTGCCGCAACACGAGCTCCGCTGCGCGTGTCGGCCCTCGTCAACCTATGGGGCCTGGCCCTGATTACTCCGTTCGGACTGTGGCAGCTCGGCACGACCAGCCTCCCTGCCGTTACCGGCGCGATCTGGCTGTTGCTCGTGTTCTATTCGCTCGCCGCGAGCCTTTTTGCCGTGTGGATGTGGGTCGCGGGTCTGAAATCTGTGCCGGCAAACCAGGCCGGGGTCTTCACGGTCGCGCTGCCGATCGCAGCGACCGCGGTCGGCACGCTCGCTCTGGGCGAGTCATTCACCGCGGTTCACGCTCTCGCCTTGGCGCTCGCCAGTGCCGGCGTCGTGCTAATCGCCACGAGCCGGCCCCCGTAACCAAGTGACCGGCCGAACGGATTGCCTTGCCTGCGCGATCGCGCAGAAAAGCGATTCCGACCGGTAGCGCGCAATTTGGCGCACGCCTTCCGTATCGTTGCTGGATGACGTCGGATCAGCTGAAGATTGCCGAGAGCCTGTCGCCGTCGGTGCGTATTGCACTGACAGTGCTCGCGATCAACGCCAAATCTCGCCTCGCCGAGCAGCGGCGCCCACACGCCGAACGCAGACCGCCGCTCGTTGCGGTGTTGCTGAGCCCTTATGCGGTGGCCCGCGGCGCGGCGATGGCGGTCATGGCTCGCCATTTAAGCGCCCCGGTGCAACGCGTCGATTGGACGCGGCTGCTGTCGCCGTACGCGCACGAAGCCGAGCTGAACGTCGAGCGTCTGTTCGATGCCGCCGAGCACGCGGGCGTCCTGCTACTGTTCGACGAGGCCGACGCACTCTTCGGCCCGCATGGCCGGCCCATCGACCTCAGCGACAGCGCGCATGAGGCCTGCACCAGTGCGCTGCTCGCGCGCCTCGCCCGCTTCGATGGACCGGTGTGCTTCACCGCAAGTCACCGCCGGCACCTCCATCCGAACGTCCTGGCGAAGGCAGACCCGGTGATCGAGTTGACGCAGGGCTAACGCCGATTACGCCATGGCGGACTGCCGCGCGCCGGGGACTTCGAGGTAAGGACGAACGATCCGGCTGGTCGGAACGCGGGCACCGAGCCGGGCGAGCAGCAGAAAGACGCCCACCAGCTTGCGATGCAGGAACATCGTGGCGGTCGGTGGCATGCGCAGCAGCCCGCGCTTGAAGGCGAGGTCGATTCCGAGAGCGCGCGCTCGGCGCGGCAGATCGGAAGCCCCGTAGTCGTAGATACCCCGCGCGTACAGTGGCTCACAGACGAGCCGCATGATTTCGAGCGCCGCGTCGATCGCATCTTCGTCCGCGTCCGGCGCGATGTAGCCGATCGCCTGCGCATGGCGCCGGATCGCCCCGCGATCGCCGTTGATGACGGCGCGGGTGATCTGCCGAAAGCGCTCGGAGAACCCGACTGAGAACTGCTGTGTCGCGCCGAAATCGAGCAACACCAGTCGGCGCGTCGCCGGCTGATACAGGTAGTTCGCGAAGTTGGGGTCGGTCTGCATCACGCGAAATTCGAACAGCTCGCGGAACATCAACCGCTGCAGCAGCGCACCGAGCGCATCGCGCACCTTCTGCGGTGTGTCCTGGCCGAGCGAGTCGAGCGGCACGCCCTCCATGTAGTCCATAGCCATCACGCGCGCGGTCGTGTAGTCCCAGTGCACACGCGGCGCGACCACGTCCGGCTCGTCGGCGACCAGGCCTGAGTACTGTTCGAGAAAGCGCGCTTCGGCGATGTAGTCGGCCTCCTGCGTCAGCTGCCGCTTGGCCTCGCGTGCGATCGCGTCGACATTGATGCCGAGTGGCAGCAGTTGTGCAAGTCGCAGCAGCGTGGCCACGTTGTCGACATCGCTCGCGATCGACTTGGAAACACCCGGGTACTGCACCTTCAGCGCAATATCGCGCCCGTCCCGTGTGGTGGCCCGATGCACCTGGCCGATCGACGCCGCGGCCATCGGCGCCTCGTCGAAGACTTCGAAGCGCCGTTCCCAGCCACTGCCATAGGCGTGGCCGAGCACGCGACGCAACTGCTCGGGCGGCATCGCCGCTGCCTGCGACCGCAGGCTCTCCAGCGCCTCGGCGAGTTCTGGCGGCAGCAGCCCTTCGCTTTCGAGCGAAATCAGCTGTCCCAGCTTCATCGCGGCACCGCGCAGGTGCGCCAGGCGATCGGCAAGGCGCCGCGCGGTTGCCACTGAAAAGCGCGCATTCGAGGTGTCCACGCCCCCAATCCGCCTGAGCCCCTGCAGCGCGCCACCGACGGCCAGTTCGCCGGCGGCCAGGCCAAGACGCGCGAGCCGCCCGAGGCGGCTCTGCGGCACTCGCGACGTTGCGGTCGGCTTGCGGCTCATCGCGCAACCACGAGCAATTCGGTAGCGCGCACCAGGTGCGGGCGTACACGCTGTCGAATCGGTGCATTTGCCCCCGCGTTGGTGCGGCAGCTTCGCGCAAAGTGCCGATCGGAGCGCAATTCGGGTTGGCACAGAACTTGTTCTGCATTGCAACGCGGCCGACGTGCGCTGCTGCTACTGGAGAGGGGAATGGATCGCAGACAATTTATCCAGGCCGGAGGCGTTGCCGCTCTCGGCTGTTCGTCCATCGGCACGGCCTTCGGCCAGGACAAGGCGCCGATCAAGGTTGGCGTGCTGCACTCACTGTCGGGAACCATGGCGATCTCCGAGACCGCGCTGAAGGAAACAGCGCTGATGACGATCGCTGACATCAATGCCAAGGGTGGCGTCATGGGGCGGCCGATCGAGGCGGTCGTCGTCGATCCGGCCTCCAATTGGCCGTTGTTCGCGGAAAAGGCGAGGCAGCTCATCACGCAGGAGAAGGTGGTGGCGACCTTCGGCTGCTGGACTTCGGTGTCACGCAAGTCTGTGCTGCCCGTGTTCAAGGAACTCAACTCCATTTTGTACTACCCCGTCCAATATGAGGGCGAAGAGCTCGAGAAGAACGTCTTCTATACCGGCGCCGCGCCCAATCAGCAGGCGATCCCGGCCACCGAGTACCTGATGAGCAAGGAAGGCGGCGGCGCCAAGCGCTTCTTTTTGCTCGGCACCGACTACGTCTACCCGCGGACCACAAACAAGATCCTGCGCGCGTTCCTGAAGAGCAAGGGTGTGTCGGAAAAGGATATCGAGGAGGTCTATACGCCATTCGGCCACAGCGACTACCAGACGATCGTCGCGAACATCAAGAAGTTCGCCACTGGCGGCAAGACCTGCGTCATCTCGACGATCAACGGCGACTCCAACGTGCCGTTCTACAAGGAACTGGGCAACGCCGGACTGAAGGCGAAAGACGTGCCCGTCGTCGCGTTCTCGGTCGGCGAGGAAGAGTTGCGCGGAGTCGATGCCAAGCCTCTGGTCGGCCATCTTGCCGCCTGGAACTACTTCATGTCGCTGAAGAACCCGCAGAACGAGGCCTTCATCAAGATGTACAAAGACTGGGCGGTCAAGCAGAAGCTGCCCAATGCGGACAAGGTCGTCACCAATGATCCGATGGAGGCGACGTTCGTCGGCATTCACATGTGGAAGCAGGCCGTCGAGAAGGCAAAGTCCACTGAAGCAGACAAGGTGATTACGGCAATGGCCGGCCAGCAGTTCGCCGCGCCGTGCGGCTTCACGATCAAGATGGATGAGACCAACCACCATCTATGGAAACCGGTCTTCATTGGCGAAATCCGGCCCGACGGGCAGTTCAACGTCGTATGGAAGACCAAAGGCCCGGTCCGCGCCGAGCCGTGGAGCCCATTTATCGCGGGCAACGAGAAGAAGCCGAGCAGCCCCGTCTGAGGCAGCGGCAGGCGCGCAGGACACCGATCCCTGGAACGGCGGTGGCCTGCGCGCTGGTCCGCCCGCATGCATGCTGTCCCGCCTCCTCTGCGCATGCTGTTGCGTGCTGGTCCTGTTCGCAGCGCCGGCGTTCGCCGCGCTCGACCCCGCGATCGTCGCGCAACTTGGTGCGGACGACTCCGACGCGCGCGTCGATGCCGTCCGCAAGCTAGTCGCTTCCGAGGATCCGCGCGCAGTCGACATTCTCAAGGCGCTCGACGGTGATGCTCTCGCGCTGATCGAAGACGGCAAGCGCGCCGTGATCGTCAGCAACGGCGAGCTCACAGACGCAGTGACCGGGCGACCGGCCGGCACGGCGCCGGCAAATCTCGAAACGGTCGTCATCAACAACCGCATCCGCGGCGAAATCGGTGCGGCGCTGGCTGCGCTGCGCCTCGGCAGTCCGAACCGCGCTGAGCGGCTCGCTGCCGCGAAGGAATTGCAAGGCTCGGACAACGAGGACGCGCTGCCGATCATCCAGCGCGCGGTGCAAAAGGAAACCGACTCGGAGATCCAGTCCGTGCTCGCGCTGGCCGGAGCTTCGCTTGCGCTGAAAAGCGCCGACCCGCAGCAGCGCATTGCGGCCGCTCGTGCCCTCGCCGCGACCGATGACCCACAGGTGCGGCAGCTGCTCGCAACGATGATCGCGCGTCAGAAGGACGGCACGTACCCCGAAGCCGACGAGAACGTGCGCACCGCGGCACAGGTTTCGCTGGCGGCGATCAATGCGCGGCTGCGCTCGACCGAGATCGGCGCAGCGCTGTTCTCGGGGCTCAGCCTCGGATCGATCCTGCTGCTGGCGGCCCTCGGGCTGGCGATCACCTACGGCTTAATGGGCATCATCAACATGGCCCACGGCGAGTTCCTGATGCTCGGGGCCTACACGACCTACGTGGTCCAGGGCATCTTCCGCAGTCACTTTCCGGGAGCGTTCGACTGGTACGTGGTCGCAGCACTTCCGGCCGCGTTTGCGGTGACCGCGGCGATCGGCATGGCGCTCGAGCGCGGCATATTGCGCTGGCTCTACGGCCGACCGCTCGAGACGCTGCTCACCACCTGGGGCGTGAGCCTGCTGCTGATCCAGACCTGCCGCACCGTCTTCGGCGCGCAGAACGTCGAGGTCGAGAATCCGAGCTGGCTCTCCGGCGGCATCGCGCTTGCCGGCGGTACCGTGCTGCCGTTCAATCGCATCGTCATCGTGCTGTTCGCGCTGGCCGTGCTCGCTGCCGTCTGGCTGATCATCAATCGCACCCGACTGGGACTCTTCGTGCGTGGCGTGACCCAGAACCGCCCGATGGCGAGCTGCACCGGCGTGCCGACTGCCCGGGTCGACATGCTGACGTTCGGCCTGGGCTCGGGGGTCGCCGGACTCGGCGGTGTCGCGCTGTCGCAGATCGGCAATGTCGGGCCGGACCTCGGGCAGAGCTACATCGTCGACAGCTTCATGGTCGTCGTTCTGGGCGGCGTCGGGCAACTCGCCGGCACCGTCATCGCGGCGTTCGGGCTCGGGTCGGTCGCGAAATTCCTCGAGCCTTGGTCGGGCGCCGTGCTCGCCAAGATCATGGTGCTCGTCTTCATCATCCTGTTCATCCAGAAGAGGCCGCAGGGGTTGTTCGCGCTGAAGGGGCGCAGCGCCGAGACATGACGCGCCTGTTTCCCTTGCGTGTCTGGACGATGATCTTCGCGACGACCACGCTTCTGCTGGTCGTGCTGCCAGTGCTGCACCTCGCGGTGCCCGAAGCCAGTCCGCTGCACGTCTCCAGTTTCTGGATCACGCTGATCGGCAAGTTCATGTGCTACGCGATCGTCGCGCTGGCGATGGACCTGATCTGGGGCTATACCGGCATCCTGTCGCTGGGCCAGGGCGTCTTCTTCGCGCTCGGCGGTTACGCCTGCGGCATGTACTTGATGCGGCAGATCGGCCGCGACGGCGTCTACCAGAGCGATCTTCCGGACTTCATGGTGTTTTTGGACTGGAAGGAGTTCCCCTGGTACTGGGCGCTCAGCGATTCCTTCCTTGGCACGGTTGTCCTGATCGTTGCAGTTCCCGGACTGGTTGCTTTCATCTTCGGCTTCTTCGCTTTCCGCTCGCGCATCAAGGGGGTGTACTTCTCGATCATCACCCAGGCGTTGACCTACGCGGCGATGCTGGCGTTCTTCCGCAACGACATGGGTTTCGGCGGCAACAACGGCTTCACTGACTTCAAGCGCATCCTGGGCATTCCGATCACCGCGCCGGAAACCCGAACCGCGCTGTACGTGCTGAGCGGACTGACGCTGCTCGGTGCGCTCCTGCTCGCGCGCTGGATCATCGCCAGCAAGTTCGGCCGCGTGCTGACGGCGATCCGCGACCAGGAATCGCGTCTGATGTTCCTCGGCTATCGCACCATCTACTTCAAGCTGGCGATCTGGACGCTGGCGGCGGTATTAAGCGGCATCGCCGGGGCGCTGTACGTGCCGCAGGTTGGCATCATCAACCCGAGCGAGATGAGCCCCGCGAATTCGATCGAGGTCGCGATCTGGGCCGCGGTCGGCGGGCGCGGCACACTGTTCGGCCCGCTGCTCGGCGCTTTTGCGGTCAGCGGTGCAAAGACCTGGTTCACCGTCGCCTATCCCGAGCTGTGGCTCTACTTCCTCGGGCTGCTGTTCGTCGTCGTCACGCTGCTGCTCCCGCGCGGTCTGATGGGACTGGCCGATACATTGCTCGGCCGCTCGGCCGGCGCGGCGACGCGCTCTGCGGCGCTGGAGACCGGCGCGCAGGAGGCCGGGTCGTGAACAAGCCGATCCGCGCGGCTGGCTCGACCGGCGACGTGACCGGCTACGGCCACATCGCACGGCCGGACGAGGTCGACACTTCGCATGGTCCGATTCTTTATCTCGATGACATCACCGTCAGCTTCGACGGATTCAAGGCATTGAACCGCCTGAGCCTGACGATCGAGCGCGGCGAGCTGCGCTGCGTGATTGGTCCCAATGGCGCCGGCAAGACGACGATGATGGACGTGATCACCGGCAAGACTCGGCCGGATGCGGGTACTGCGTTCTTCGGCCAGACATTCGACCTCGCTCGTTTGCCGGAAACCGAGATCGCGCGTCTCGGCATCGGTCGCAAGTTCCAGAAACCGACGGTGTTCGAGAACCACACCGTGTTCGAGAATCTCGAACTCGCGATGAAGACCGACAAGCGGGTGCGGCCAACGCTGCTGGCGCAGCTGTCGCCGGCGCAGCACGATCTGATCGCGCGCACGCTGAAGACGATTCGCCTCGAAGCCCAGCAGCAGCACCTTGCGGGCCTGCTGTCGCACGGGCAGAAGCAGTGGCTCGAGATCGGAATGCTGCTCGTGCAGGAGCCCGAACTCGTGCTGCTCGATGAGCCGGTCGCCGGCATGACCGATGCCGAGACCGACCGCACTGCCGAGCTGATTCTCGAACTCGAGGGCAGCCACTCGATCATGGTGGTCGAGCACGACATGGATTTTGTCAATCGCATCGCGCGCACGGTGACGGTGCTGCACGAAGGCAGCGTGTTGGCCGAAGGACCGATGAACGTCGTGCAGAACGATGAACGGGTGATCGAGGTGTACCTTGGTCGCTAGCGATCTTGCTTGCGCCGCGTGCGGCGGCGGTTGCCGTGCTTCCAGCGCACGGCGGGAGCAAAGCACGACTGGCGGGCTGCACTTCATCGCGCGAGGCGGGCCTGGCTCGAAGGCGGCAAGATGCTGACCATCGAACACCTCAACCAGTATTACGGCGGCAGCCACATCCTGCGCGACGTCTCGCTCGAGGTTCGTTCGGCGTCCTGCACAGTGCTGCTCGGCCGCAACGGCGTCGGCAAGACGACGCTGTTGAAAGCCATCATGGGGCTGGTCGGTGCGCGCAGTGGATCGATCGTGCTGGCCGGTGACGACCTGCGCCGGCTCGCGCCGTATCAGCGCGTGCGCTGCGGCATTGGCTATGTGCCGCAGGGGCGCGAGATCTTCAACCGGCTGACGGTCGAGGAGAATTTGATGATGGGCCTCGCGCCGCGCTCTGGAGCTGCCGCACGCCGCCTGCCCGAGCAGATCTTCGATCTGTTCCCCGTGCTGAAGAAGATGCTGAAGCGCCGCGGCGGCGACCTGTCGGGCGGTCAGCAGCAGCAGCTCGCGATCGGCCGCGCGCTGGCCGCCGACCCGAAGCTGCTGATCCTGGATGAACCGACCGAGGGGATACAGCCATCGATCATCAAGGAGATCGGAGCGGTCATTCGCATGCTCGTCACCGAGCGGAAAATGGCCGTGCTGCTGGTAGAGCAGTACTACGATTTCGCCGAATCGCTCGCGGATTCCTACGCGGTCATGGCGCGCGGACAGATCACCCACCGCGGCAGCGGTGCAAAGATGAAGGAGGAGAATGTCGTCGGCCTCCTCGCCATCTGAAGCGCACCAATCCGATATTCATGTACGACGGTCAAGACCCCGTCTGGAATGCGGCGCTCGCGTTGCGCGTGTCGGCGAATGCTGGCCGCAGCGTCTGCAGGCATCAACACCACGGGCCGCTGCGACTGCTCAAGCCGCTGTACCCCGAGGGGCCGACGATCTGCCACGCCGTGCTGATTCATCCACCCGGCGGCATTGCCGGCGGTGATGCGCTCGAACTTGCGGTAGACGTCGAGCCGGGTGCGCACGCACTCGTGACCACGCCCGGTGCTGCCAAGTGGTACAAAGCCAATGGCCGGCGCGCATCGCAGCAGATCCGCCTCGCGGTGCACGGCGTGCTCGAATGGCTGCCACAGGAGTCGATCGTGTTCAACGCGGCCGACGTGCGCTCGGCGATCGACATCGAGCTCGGCCCGGACGCCGCGATGATCGGCTGGGACATCGTCGCGCTCGGCCGCCACGCGGCGGGCGAGCGCTTCAATGCGGGCCTGTATTCGCAGTCGCTCCGCCTGTCCTGCGATGGCCGGCTGGCATGGTACGAGCGGACCCGCATCATCGGCGACGACCCGCTGCTCACGGCCGCCGCCGGCCTCGGCGATGAACACGTCTTCGGCTGCCTGTGGGCGGCCGGCGCCGCGATCGAAGGCCTGGACCTCGAAATGCTCCGCGAAGAGCTTGGCGAACCCGCCGCGCCGGTCACGCGACTCGGCCCGCGCTTGCTGGTCGCGCGCGCTCGTGCCGGCGCGACAGCACACGTGCGCGCGGCACTGACGACCATTTGGGCCGCTCTGCGCCCGCGCCTGTGCGGAAGCGCGGCACAGCCTCCCCGACTCTGGTCCACCTGACGACCGCACGAGATGGAACTGTCTCCACGCGAAAAGGACAAGCTGCTGATCTTCACGGCCGGGCTGGTCGCCGAGCGCCGCAAGGCGCGCGGGCTGAAGCTCAATTACCCGGAAGCGGTTGCATTCATCAGCGCGGCGATCCTCGAGGGCGCGCGCGACGGCAGGACCGTGGCAGAGCTGATGCATTACGGCTCGACGCTGCTGACACGCACCGACGTGATGGAAGGCGTGCCAGAGATGATCCCCGATATCCAGGTCGAGGCGACTTTCCCCGACGGCACCAAGCTGGTCACCGTGCACCATCCGATCACCTGACATGCAGCTCGACGTCCACACTGTCGACGCCGCCGGCCTCGCCGCGCACCGCGAAGGATTGATCGACCTGCTTATCGACACGGTGGAGCACGGTGCGTCGGTCGGCTTCGTACTGCCGCTGCAGCGCGCCGAGGCAGGCGCCTACTGGGACGGCCTGCAGGCGTCGCTGACAAACGGTTCGCGGCTGCTGTGGATCGCGGACGACGAGTCAAGACTGATCGGCACGGCTCAGCTCGAACTGACGGTGAAGAAAAACGGCCTGAACCGGGCTGAAGTGCAGAAGCTGCTGGTACACACGCGAGCACGCCGGCGCGGCGTCGCGCAGGCGTTGATGCGCGCCGTCGAACTGCGCGCCCGTGAACTCGGCCGCGGCTTGCTGTACCTCGACACCGAAGCCGGCTCGGGTGCCGAGACGTTCTATCGCAGTGCCGGCTACACCTGCATCGGCGGGCTGCCCGAGTACGCGTGCAGCCCCGAAGGCGAGTGGCGCGCCAACGCGATCTACTACAAGACGCTGTTCAAGCGAGGAGCGACATGACCACGTCGGGGTTCCCCGGTGAATTGCTTTCCGCTGCAGGTGACATCGAACTGAACGCCGGTCGGCCGACGTTGCGCGTGACCGTCGCGAACAGCGGCGATCGACCGATCCAGGTCGGGTCCCACTTCCACTTCTTCGAGACCAACGAGGCGCTGCGGTTCGACCGGGCCGCGACGCGCGGCTACCGGCTCAACATCGCGGCCGGCACTGCAGTGCGGTTCGAACCCGGACAAGAGCGCGAGATCGAACTGGTCGCGCTCGGCGGCGATCGGATCGTCTACGGCTTCAACGGCAAGGTCATGGGACCGCTGGACGCGAACCTCCCGAAGAAACGCGCCGCGTCGAAGAACAGACCCGCGAAGAAGACTCCGCGAACCGCAAGGGGAGGCCGCAAGTGAAGATCTCGCGCCGTGCGTACGGCGAGATGTTCGGTCCGACGGTTGGCGATCGCGTGCGGCTTGCGGACACCGCGCTGATCGCGCAGGTCGAGAAGGACTACGCAATCTATGGCGAGGAAGTGAAGTTCGGCGGTGGCAAGGTGATCCGTGACGGCATGGGCCAGAGCCAGCGCATGTCGAAGGACTGCGCCGACACCGTCATCACCAATGCGCTGATCATCGACCACTGGGGCATCGTCAAGGCCGACATCGCGATCAAGGGCGGCCGCATCAGCGGCATCGGCAAGGCGGGCAACCCCGACATTCAGCCCGGCGTGACGATCGTCATCGGCCCGGGCACAGAGATCATCGCCGGCGAAGGCATGATCGTCACCGCAGGCGGGATCGACTCGCACATCCACTTCATCTGCCCGCAGCAGATCGAAGACGCGCTGATGAGCGGGATCACGACGATGATTGGCGGAGGCACGGGACCGGCGACAGGCACGTTCGCGACGACCGTCACGCCCGGTCCGTGGCATCTCGAGCGCATGCTGCAGTCGGCCGATGCGTTTCCGATGAACCTCGGCTTCCTCGGCAAGGGCAATGCCTCGCTCGTGCCGCCGCTCGTCGAGCAGATCGAGGCCGGTGCGATCGGGTTGAAGCTGCACGAGGACTGGGGGACGACGCCGGCGGCGATCGATGCAGCACTCAGTGCGGCCGACCGTACCGACACACAGGTCGCGATCCATACCGATACGTTGAACGAAGCCGGCTTCGTCGAGGCGAGCATCAAGGCCTTCAAGGGCCGCGTCATCCACACCTATCACACCGAAGGCGCCGGTGGCGGTCATGCGCCCGACATCATCCGCGTCTGCGGCGAAGCGAACGTGCTGCCGTCGTCGACGAATCCAACTCGGCCCTACACGATCAACACGCTCGACGAGCATCTCGACATGCTGATGGTCTGCCACCATCTTGACGCCGCGATTGCCGAGGACATTGCCTTCGCCGAGAGCCGAATCCGCAAGGAGACGATCGCGGCCGAAGACATCCTGCACGACCTCGGCGCGTTCTCGATGATCAGTTCCGATTCGCAGGCGATGGGCCGGGTCGGCGAGGTGATCACACGGACCTGGCAGACCGCGCACAAGATGAAAGT
>DATEZE010000197.1:0-4284 GCA_035255845.1 Burkholderiaceae bacterium
GGCGGGCGCAACAGCGACGAGGGCCGCTGTCACCGCGACGTACGTGAATGACTCGTGGGGTTTCATGGCGATCCCTCCTTCCATGGCACGCCGTGAGCGTCATGGTCCTGGACATAGCGCCATCTCGACAGCGCGGCCTACACGGTGCTCAGTCCCTTCGGGAAGAGACGCGGCAGACCGTTATGTACCCGATGATTTCGATTTGGCGACTGTGGAATCGATAGTTCCTACTTCGCTGGGAAGAAGCGAGAAACATGCCGGTATGCGGGAGGTTTTCGAAAGCCGCTGATTGTTATCTACTTCCTGTACTACGCCTTCGGGCGTGACGCGCGTCGAAGCATGGCGATGTAAGAATTCTCGACGGCCTGGCGCGATGGGCCGCCGCACCCGCAGCGTTAGCGCGCGCTGGATTGACTGCAGGCATAGGCTCGCGTCTCATAGTCATGCGGCATAAACACAAGGAGACAGCACCATGACGGCGTTCAATGTTGTGCGGTTCCGGGTCAAGCCGGGGCGTGAATCCGAATTCGTAGAGGCGCACCGCAACGCCCCCCGCCTCGAGTCCAGCGGCTTTAGGCGCTTCTCGTTGATCAAGACGGGCGATCGCACATACTGTGTAATCGGCGAATGGGACTCTTTCGACAGCCTGGCGGCTGCGCGGCCCCGGATGATCGCCATGCTGGATACCCTCCGCGACACTCTGGAGGAGCTTGGTGGCGGCTTGGGTGTCACCGATCCCGTCTCGGGCGAGACGATCTTCGAAATGTAGGCACGCGATGCAGGAAAAAAACGGCCGCAATTGCGGCCGTTTGCACATCGCGCTGGTGCTCTAACGGTTGCTACTGGTCGTGTCCAGTGCCACCCGGGCGGCCGGCGGGCGCGGTCGCTCTTCACGTTGTCGAATCACCTGGTTGCTCGGATGCAGAACGTAGCGCCCTCCCAGGGCTTGCTTAGCCTGCTCCAGTCTTTGCTGGTTGCGGAGCGCGAGCTGCTCCTCGGTTTCCACGATCACCCTATGAACCATAGGCGCGTCCGATTTGGGGCGAAACCAGCGAAGTACAGTTGTCGCAGCCATGATGACCTCATATCTCGTTCATTCGGGCCCCGATCATCGAGGCGCACGGAACTGCTTCAGAGTAACGATCTGCTCGCGCACCGGCTATGCCAACTCTTTGGAGGTTGCTGAGCTCCGGGCCCCTCGTCCGCGGGATGGACACCCGACCTCGCGGGCGCATCGACCGTCCTGAGCCGGCCAGAAGCGTAAAAGCGCGCAGCTGCGCAATTTACGGCACTGCCGTCGAAGGCATGAAAGAGCCCTACGACGTGCCGATGCGGCTGAGCGTGCATCACCCCAAGGTGAACGTGCCGGTGCTGTGGTGGCGCAGTGTGGGCTCGACGCACACCGCCTACGCGATGGAGACGCTGATCGACGAAGTGGCGCGGGCTACCAAGCAGGACCCGGTGTCCTATCGCAGGAGGCTGATCGGCAACAAGGGCCCGCGGCATCTCGCCGCGCTGGACCTTGCAGTGCAGAAGTCCGGCTATGGCAAGCAACTGCCCGAGGGCCGTGCCTGGGGAGTGACGGTGCACGAGAGCTTTGAGTCAGTGGTGGCCTATGTTGTCGAAGCCTCGATCAAGGACGGAAACCCCACGCTGCACAAAGTGACCGCGGGCGTGCATTGCAATTTGTGTGTCAACCCGCGCGCGGTCGAAGCGCAGCTGCAGGGTGCGGCGCTGATGGGCCTGGGCACGACATTACCCGGCGCGGCCATCACGCTGAAAGACGGCGTGGTGGAGCAGACCAATTTCGACACCTATACCCTTGCGCGCATCAGCAATATGCCGCAGGTGGATGTGTTCATCGTTCCCAGCGCTGATCCGCCCAAGGGCATGGGCGAACCAGGCTTGCCGCCGCTGGCGCCAGCGTTCGCCAACGCGATCGCGCAGTTGACTGGCAAGACCCCGCGCGAATTGCCGTTCCGCGTTGCTTGATACCCGCCTTTCCGAGATCGCTCCGGAACCTGTGAGCTGTCTATCGATCGCGCGAGTGTCAGCCGTGGAAATCGATGGCTGCTTTCGGACAATGCTGATGTCAGCAACCGGTCGATAGCCGTCATTGCGAGCACACCCACTGTCGGACTTCGATGATGTCCGCTGGCGACCCATAGCGGAGCTACCGTGTCCGATCAGAGCCCCGATCAAGCTCACGGGTACCGACGCCAGACACTCGTTGATCCGTCCTTACGAATTAGGAGGACAGCGTAGGTCCTCGTCGGATCGCTTGACCCCTGTCAAGGGTATGCTGCCGGGGGTGCTCATACTGGCAGCACGATGCTGACGCTTGCTCCGACTGGCCGACGGTTCCGCCGCGTTGCGCGCGCGCTGACGGCGCTTTGCGTGCTGACAATGCTCGGCAGCAACGCGCTCGCCGCGATGGGATTGTGTCTGGTCAAGACGACACCGTCGGCGGCCGCAGTGACCGTTGCCGATGAGACACCATGCGTGCGGCACGTCGACAAAGGCAGCACGCCTTCGTCGCGCGAGGCCGATGCCAGACACTGTCCGCAGGACGATCCAGGCGCACAGCTGCGCGCGGGTGATGTGCCGGCAGCGTCGATCATGCCGGCGATCACCAATCCGCTGCGCATCATCCTTGGCGACTCGGCGGTGGCTTTGCTCGAGCCCAGCACGCCGGAAGACGCGCCACCCACGCCGCTGTACGCGCGCCTGTCGCGCCTTCTGCTGTAGCTCCTCCGGTCGGCGCACTCCGCTGCGCCTCGTCACCGCGCGCCGTCGCGCGCATCGCCATGACCGGAGGTATTCGTGCAACGACATCCTGGACGTTTGCGTTTTCCGCTACTGCTCGGGCTGCTCACGGCTGCCGTCTGTGCAGCTGCGCAGTCGCTCGGCCCAACCGCTGACGGCGAGCTCGGCTCGACCCTGAAAGGCGTGCTGGCCTTCGTCGAGTCGCGCAATCCGGAACTGCGCGCGATGAACTACGAGGCGGATGCCGCGCAGCAAAGGCTACGCGGCGCCGGAGCCCTTCCGGACCCGGTCCTTCAAATGGAACTGCGCGACATTCCGTTCAGCGAACCGACGCTGTCGCCGGCCAATGCAGGTAATACACGTTATTCCGTGCGACAGGCGTTTCCGCTCGGCGACAAGCGTGAACTGCGGCGCGGCGTGGCGACGGCCGAGGCGTCGGTGGCCGACGCGCGACGTGGTGCCGTTGTGGCCGAGACGCGGATGCGCGCCAAGACGGCGTACAGCCAATACTGGTACGCGGCGCATGCCCAGCGAGTGACCGAAGGCCTGCGGGCTGTGATGTCGGACCTGGAGCAGATCGCGCGCTCCCGCTACTCCAGCGGACTCGCGCCGCAGCAGGACGTGATCAAGGCGCAGACCGAGCTCACCGGCTTGCGGACCGACCTCGTCATGATCGGTTCCGAACGGCGCCAAGCAGCGGCGCGCCTGAATGGCGTACTGGCACGGCCAGCCGATGCACCGCTGGCGGAGCCGCGCGAGTTGCGTCCAATCCCGAACCGCGCGTTCGACTTCGCGGCGCTCACCAAGACCGTGGGCGAGCGCAGTCCGACGCTGGCCATGAACAAGGCGCAGATCGCCGCTGCCGAGCGCAATGCGCAACTGATGCGAGCGAGTCGGATTCCCGATCTTGGTGTCGGCGTTGCCGTCATCCAGCAGGGAACGCGGCTCACCGACTACGAGCTGATGCTAGAGGTCAACATCCCGTGGCAGACCGACATCATCCGCGCCAACGTCAACGAAGCCGTGGCCATGAGCGATGCCGCCACAGCGCGCCGCGATGCAGCCGCCGCGCAGTTGCAGTCCGAGTTGGGACAGAACTGGGCCGCGCTGGACGCGCTGCGCGAGCAGGGCGAGATCGTGCGGTCAACGCTGCTGCCCCAGGTCGAGCTGACTTACCAGTCGTCACTGGCCAGTTATCAGAACGGACGCGTGGACTTCACGACTCTGCTGGACGCCGAGCGCCAGATCCGGCGCACGCAACTCGACTTGCTGAAGATCGAACTTGAACAGCAGATGCGGCTTGCCGAGATCGAGCGCATCGTTGGAGAGGACCTATGAACTCCACCGCGCGAACCATCGTCGTCATCGCCCTGCTTGGCGTCGCGCTTGGCGCCGGCTACTGGCTCGGGCGCGGCAACGCGGGTCCAACGCTGACCACGGCACCCACGGCTGATGCAGGTGCACCCACAAAGCCGGGCGAGCGGAAGTTGCTGTACTACCGCAACCCCATGGGCCTGC
>DATEZE010000198.1:0-2797 GCA_035255845.1 Burkholderiaceae bacterium
GCTGGTTGCCAATTACATTCCCGACGGCATGGACGTCTGGCTGCAGTCGGAAAACGGGCTGCTGGGCATCGGCCCGTTCCCGCTCGAGAACGAAGTCGACCCCGACCTGATCAATGCGGGCAAGCAGCTGGTGACCGCGCTGCCGGGCTCGAGCTTCTTTTCGAGCGCCGACTCGTTCGCGATGATCCGCGGAGGCCACATCAACCTTGCGATCCTCGGGGCGATGCAGGTCGCCGAAAACGGCGATCTCGCCAACTGGATGATCCCCGGCAAGCTTGTGAAGGGCATGGGCGGTGCGATGGACCTCGTAGCCGGCGTCGACCGCGTCGTCGTGCTGATGGAACACTGTGCGAAAAATGGTGAACACAAGATCCTGCAGAACTGCACGCTGCCGCTGACTGGCCGCGGGGTCGTCAACCGGATCATTACTGATCTCGGTGTCTTCGACGTCGGTGCCGACGGGCTCACGGCGACCGTGCTTGCGCCCGGCGTGACAGCGGATGAAGTGCGCCTGAAGACCGGCGCGCATGTCCACCTGTCGAAGCTCGTGACGGCCTAGCGCGATCGAGCATCGGCGCAGCGGCGCGACGGATCGGTATCCGTGACACACGCCGGCAGGCCCGCCGAGCACGCAACGCACTCCCATCATCACGACGGCGACGGCGCGGACGGCGCGCTGCGTCCGCTCGCTATCGCGGTCGTCCTCACTTTCGGCTATGCGCTGGTCGAACTGATCGGCGGGCTGTGGTCCGGCTCGCTGGCATTGATTGCCGATGCCGGCCACATGGTGACCGACTCCGCGGCGCTTCTTTTCGCATTCGCGGCCAACCTGATCGCACGGCGCCCGGCCTCGGACCGCCACTCGTACGGCCTCGCGCGCGTAGAGGTCATCGCCGCCTTCGTCAACTCTCTGGCGATGCTGGGCGTCGTCGCGTGGATCTTCTTCGAGGCGTTTCAGCGGATCACGGCACCGATCGCAGTCAAGGGCCTCCCGGTATTCGCCATCGCGGCGGTTGGGCTTGCGGTCAACATCGCAGTCGCATGGTCGCTGTCGCACGATCGTGAAAATCTCAACACGCGGGCGGCGCTGGTCCATGTCATCGGCGACTTGCTCGGGTCGGTGGCGGCGATCGCTGCAGGTCTCATCATTTATTTTGGCGGCCCATTTTTCGTCGATCCGTTGCTGTCGATGCTCGTCGGCGGACTGATTCTGCGCTCGACAGTCGGCGTGCTGCGCGAGACCACTCTGGTGTTGCTCGACAGCGTGCCGCGGCACGTTGATTACGCCAGCGTCGGCCACGCCTTGGCGCGCGTGCCCGGCATCCTCGCAGTGCACGACCTGCATGTATGGACGATGGTTCCGGGCCGCTCGGCGCTATCGGCGCACGTGCTGGTCGAAGATGTCGAGCAGTGGCCGCTCGTGCTGTATCGCGCCCGCAGGCTGCTCGAGCACCAGTTCCGCATCGGCCATATCACGCTTCAGCCGGAGTGGCTACGCCGCGACGCGCCGGCGCGGATCATTCCGCTCACCGGCCGCGGGATCTGATCGCATGGCGGACACGCGGCCGATCGTCTTCGTCGCCAGCAGTGCGCGGCACGAGGCAGTCGTGCAGGCGCTCGCCGCGCAGATGGAACCGTTTGCGATCCCGGACCCGTGGGTGGACGGACAGGCCGAGCTCGGCAAATCGGTGCTGCAATGGGCGTTGTCGAAAGTCGACGGATGTAGCTACGGCATTTTCGTGTTTGTGCCGGACGAACGCTGGGGCGGGCAGATCAATGGCAACGTCCTGCTCGAACTCGGCCTGTTCATCGCGCGCCACGGCGCCGAGCGCTGCTTCATACTGCGCGAAGCGCAGGTCGAGGTTCCCGCCGACCTGCGCGGCATCATCACGGCGGATTTCGCCGGCGATCAGTTCGCGCACGACGCGGCTGGCGCGCTCGCACCCGCAGTGCGCAAGATCCGCAGCGCATTGCGGCGGCGGCTGACACTGGCCGACGAAGTACTCGGACTCTGGCTCGAGGACAAGGCCGCCGCCGATGCCGAGGGCCGGTACGCGCTGGTCGAGTTCCGCAGTGTCAAAGGTGAACTGAAAGTTTTCGGCCGCTCGTACGACGAAGCGGGGACGGCGAAACTCGAATGGCCCAAGCATGTGAATGCATGCTCGATCCCGACCGACGCGCGCGAGGTCTACCACACCTTCGATTCCGAGTACGACGACAGCGAGGGCGAGCACCGGTCACTCGGCGTCACCTGTTTTCGCTTCCACGAGAACTCGACCAGTGGCGACGGCTACTTCGTTGTTCACGGTGGCGGCGGCATTCGCAAGGGGCGGATCGCGTTTGCGCTCGACCGCGTCACGCCTGAGTTCTGCCGCATGCAGGGACTGCAGCCGATCGAACTGTCGCTGTCGGACCGGCGCGGGTGTGCGCGTCTGGTGCGCGCGGTGGCCGTAGCGCGCGCCGCGCGGGGATAGATCACGTTTCGCGGCGGAGTTGGAGCGACCCCGGAGGCCGCCTCAGCCGAGCCGGCGCGCCAGCGCGAGCGCGCCCATCAAGACTGGTTGGTGGATCAGGTAGATCGTCAGCGCCCATGTGCCTAGGAATCGCAGCAGGCGGGGCGGCGTGTCGTTCAGCCGCTGCAGCGACGGTGTCAGCGACCAGCCGCGTTGCTGCCACAGCGCGCCGAGCGCCATGCCCACTTGCACGACACCAAACCACGGCAACAACGGCACGTAGTCCTCGGTCATCGGCTTCTCGGTGACGAGGCCGATCACGTTGGCGGGCGTCGCATTGAACA
>DATEZE010000199.1:0-4654 GCA_035255845.1 Burkholderiaceae bacterium
TGTGTCGCGCGAAGCCATGCCCAAGCCCTTCATGAAGATTGGTGCAGGCCCCTCGCTGCTGCAGCGGACCGCGCTGCGCGCGCGTCGCGTCGGTGGGGAATCGTGCATCGTTGTGACGAATACCGAGTACACATTCAAGACGATCGAGGAAATCGGCGCGCTCGGCACTGAGGCCCCTGGGCAGCTGCAGCTGCTGCTCGAACCGGTCGGGCGCAACACAGCGCCGGCGATCGCCGCCGCCTGTGTGCTTGTCGAACGACAAGGCCGCGCGGATGAGCCGCTGGTTATCTTTCCCGCCGATCACCTGATCCAGAATGAAGCGCGCTTCGCCGCTGTCGCCGCGAATGCCGCGAAGCTGGCGGCCGCCGGACGGATCGTCCTCTTCGGAATCCAGCCGACGCTGCCCGAGACAGGGTTCGGCTACATCGAGTGCAGCGCGATCCCGGTCGGCGACGCCCCACAGTCGGTTCGTCGCTTCGTCGAAAAGCCATCGCCCGAAAAGGCCACTGAGTACCTTGCCGCCGGCAACTACCTCTGGAACAGCGGCATGTTCTGTTTCACCGCCGGCACCATGCTGGACGCGCTGAAGCGGCACGCTCCGGCGGTGCTCGAAGCCGCCCGAATGGCCGTCGAGCGCGGCTCGACGCCAACACTGCAGCCGCCGCGGCTGCAACTCGACCGTGCGACGTTCCAGTCGGCGCCGGACATCTCGATCGACTACGCAGTGATGGAGCGCGAGTCAAATGTCGCCGTGCTGGCGGGCGATTTCGGCTGGAGCGACATCGGGTCATGGAAGGCCGTGGCCGAGGAGTTCGAGCGCGACGCCGGGGGAAACACGACCAGCGGCGAGGTCGTGCTGGCCGATTGCCGCAACGTGCACGCGCAGACCGATGACCGACTCATCGCAGCAGTCGGGCTCACCGATGTAGTGATCGTGGATACACCCGATGCCGTGCTGGTCTGCGACCGGCACGCCTCACAAAAGGTCAAGGATGTCGTCCACGAACTGAAGCGACGCGGCCATGACACGCACAAGCTGCACCGGACCGTGGCGCGGCCTTGGGGGACCTACACGACGCTGCAGGAAGGCCCGAACTTCAAGATCAAGCGGATCGAGGTCAAGCCCGGCGCGTCCCTGTCGCTGCAGATGCACCACCATCGCAGCGAGCACTGGGTGGTGGTCAGCGGCACCGGGCGCGTGACCGTCGACGACAAGGTGGTCCTGCTGGCGCCCAACGAGTCGACCTATGTTCCGGTGGGCGCCAAGCATAGGCTTGAGAACCCCGGCCGCGTGCTGCTGACGCTGATCGAGGTGCAGTGCGGCGACTACGTCGGAGAGGACGACATCGTCCGTTTCGATGACATCTATGGGCGCGTTCCGGCGCCTGGCGCCGCATCGGCCTGAGTACAAGCGAGCGACTCATCCCGCCACCGCGACACTCTGTTTCCAGACGGCGGCCCGGCATGCCCGGCCACTGCGATAATTCCGCGCCGCGTTCGATCCAGAGCCCATGACCCCAAGCCGAGAAGACCTGTCTGCGCGCCGCGTGCTGGTCGTGGGCGATGCGATGCTGGACCAGTACTGGTTTGGCGAAGTCGACCGTGTCTCGCCTGAAGCGCCGGTACCGATCGTCCGAGTGCAGCGGCGCGACGAACGGCTCGGCGGCGCGGCCAATGTCGCGCGCAACGTCGCCGCCGTCGGCGTACGCACGTCGCTGTTAACGGTCCTCGGCGACGACGAAGCCGGACACGGAGTCGAGCGACTGCTTGGTTTGGCTGGAATCGAACCGCAGGTTCATCGCGACGTCCGACTCGCGACAACCGTCAAGCTGCGCGTCGTGGGCCGACGACAGCAGATCGTCCGCATCGACTTTGAGAACATCCCCGAGGCAGAGACGCTGGCGGCGCTGCTCGATCACTATCGCTCGCTGGTCGCGCAGCACGATCTCATCGTCCTCTCGGACTATGGCAAAGGCGGCCTGACGCACATCTCAGGCATGATCGAAGGCGCCCGCGCCGCTGGCAAACCCGTGCTGGTGGATCCGAAGGGAGACGACTATTCGCGGTACGAGGGAGCAACGCTGCTGACGCCGAACCGGACCGAACTGCGCGAAGTGGTCGGGCGTTGGAAGGACGAGGCAGACCTGACACGTCGGGCGCAAGAGCTGCGATCGCGGCTGCGAGTATCGGCGCTGCTGCTGACGCGCAGCGAGGAAGGCATGACGCTCTACAGCGACGACGGGGTCTGGTCCGTGCCGGCCGAGGCGCGCGAGGTCTTTGACGTGTCGGGCGCCGGCGATACCGTCATCGCGATACTGGCCGCGATGCTCGCCGCGGGCGTGCCGCTGCGGGAGGCCGTCAGGCTCGCCAACCGCGCCGGCGGCATCGTAGTCGGCAAGCTCGGGACCGCGACGGCTAGCTACGACGAACTGTTTGGCGAGGCACGCTCATGATCGTCGTAACCGGCGCCGCGGGTTTCGTGGGCTCGAACAACGTCCGCGCGCTGAACGAGCGCGGCTTCACGGATATCTTCGCCGTCGACAACCTTAAAAACGCCGACAAGTTCCGCAATCTCGCCGACTGCGAGCTGGCGGACTATCTCGACAAGGCCGAGTTTCTCGATCTGGTCCGTGCGCGCAAGTTGCCGCGTCCAGAGGTGGTGTTCCATCAGGGTGCGTGCTCGGACACGATGGAGACCGACGGCCGCTACATGCTGCAGAACAACTACCGCTATTCGGTCGAGCTGCTGCGGTGGTGCCAGGAGCATGACATCCCGCTCATCTACGCGTCGTCTGCCGCCGTGTACGGCCGCGGCCCCGAATTCGTCGAGGCCCGCGAACACGAACGGCCGCTGAACGTCTATGGCTATTCGAAGTTCCTGTTCGACCAGGTGGTCCGACGCGAGTTTCCGCGGCTGAAGGCTCCTGTCACGGGGCTGCGGTACTTCAACGTTTACGGCCCCCGCGAGGCGCACAAGGGACGGATGGCCTCGGTCGCGTTTCATCAATTCAACCAGTTTCGCGCCGAAGGACGAGTGCGGCTGTTCGAGGCGAGCCACGGGTACGCGAACGGCGAGCAACGTCGCGACTTCATTCACGTGTCCGACGTCGTTGAGACCAACCTGCACTTTTGGGATCACCCGGCGCCCGGTGTCTTCAATCTCGGCACCGGCCGCGCACAGGCCTTCAATGACGTCGCGCTTGCGGTGGTGAACACGTTGCGCGAGCAGAAAGCGCAAGCGCCGCTGCCGCTGGCGGAGGCCGTGCGCCAGGGGTTGATCGAGTATGTCGCGTTTCCCGAAGCGCTGAAGGGTAAGTACCAGGCGTACACGCAGGCTGACCTCGCAAAGTTGCGCGGGGCCGGCTACACAAGACCGTTTCAGAGTGTCGAACACGGTACCGCGAGCTACATGCGGTGGCTGCTGCAGCGCGCGACATGAAGGCCGACGCTGAAACGCCTCGTCGCGCCGCGTTTCTCGATCGCGACGGTGTGATCAACCTCGACCGTGAATATGTGTATCGGCGCGAGGACTTCGTGTTCGTGCCGGGCGCACTCGAAGGAGCCCGCGAACTGCACCGGCGCGGCTTCATGCTGATCGTGATTACCAATCAATCCGGCATTGGGCGCGGGCTCTATACGGAGGCGCAGTTTCATGAGCTGACCGATTGGATGCGTAGTGAGTTCGCACGTGCGGGCGCTCCGCTCGAGGGCGTGTATTACTGTCCTCACCACCCGACGTCGGCCAACAGCCTCTACCGGCAGCACTGCGAGTGTCGCAAGCCGGCGCCCGGCATGCTGCTCGACGCGGCGCGCGAGCATCGCATCGCGCTAGGCCAGTCGGTGCTGTTCGGCGACCGCGAGACTGACCTCGAGGCCGCACGTGCCGCGGGCGTACCCATTCGGGTGCTGCTTGGCACTGACAGCCGAGAAATGCCGGCAGCTGACACCGCGGTGGGGCTGGCGACGGCACGTTTCCGCGGTCTGCTCGACGCAGCGCATGATGCGCGGCTTCTGTCTGACTCGCACGCGACATCGGCATGAGAGCACCAGGCTTTGAAGCTAAGATCGTTGCACGCTCGGCACTGAGCGCGGCCATTGCAGGGCTCGCACGTCCGGTGGTATTCACGAACGGGGTCTTCGACATCCTGCACCGCGGCCGAGCTGATTCCGAGGTCCAGCTGACTCGCAACCAGTGGCGTAACCATCACGATCATCAACGCGCCGAAGCGTTCGGCACCGAGCAGGTGCAACAGGCGCGGCGAGAGGACGAAGACAACGCCGAGCGGCAGCGCCCAACTCGCGAGACCCCAGAACGCACGAGTCGACAGTCGTGCCGACGACGTCAAGACTTCGGCCTCGGGGCCGGTGTGCGGATGCGCTGAAGGAGCGCCGTCGTCGAACGCTGATGTTCGAAGGCCATTGCCACCGTGCGTCCGCCCCACCTGCGCACGATCGCGCTTTCGGCGATCGTGTCAATCTCGTAGTCGCCGCCCTTCACGTAGATCTCGGGTCGCGCGATTTCGAGTGGCGCAATCGGCACCTCCTCATCGAAGACCGTCACTAGTGTCACGCATTCCAGCGCCGCAAGCAGCGCTGCGCGGTCGAACTGTTCGTTGAGCGGGCGGTCGTCACCCTTGCCCAGAAGCCGCACGGA
>DATEZE010000200.1:0-2694 GCA_035255845.1 Burkholderiaceae bacterium
CGCTCCGCGCTGGCAGCCAACGCGACCCCCGCTCCGACGGCGCTGGCCGCCGCGTCCGCGACTGCGTCGGCGCCAGTGCCGGAGCCCACGCCGATGCAGCCGATAACTGTGGCGCCAGAGCCCGCGAAGCCGGCGAGTTTCGACTTGCGCACGGGCTTTGCGTCGCTGGTCGGCGCCGACAAGGAAGCGTGGCAGGAACTCGGTCGCGTGTGGAACATCACTCCGGACGATGGCGATCCCTGCTCAGCGGCGGAGAAGCAGCAGGTCCGCTGCTACCGCACCGGTAATGCGACGCTGGCGCTGATCCGCCAGCTGGATCGGCCGGGCGTGCTGACGCTGCGCGACGCAGCCAACCGCTCTGCCTACGTGATGATCAGCGGACTGTCGAATAACACTGCGACGTTGACCATCGGCGGCGCGGACCGGACGGTCCCGCTCGTCGTGCTGGCCGACTACTGGCGCGGGGAGTTCTCGACTTTTTGGCGGCCGCCGCCAGACTATGTGGGCACGATCGTGGACAGCCGCTCAGGGCCGGCGGCGCAATGGCTCGCGCGGCAGCTTGCGACCGCGCTGGGCGACACCGCTCCGGTCGGTTCGCGGTTAGACGACGCCAAACTGCAAAGCTGGATCCATCGCTTCCAGCTCGCGCAGGGGCTGCCGTCGGACGGCAGCGCCGGACCAATCACGCTGATGCAACTCAATCGCGCCAGCGGCGTGGACGAGCCGCGCCTGCAGAGGGCGAGCTAGCAATGTCACTGATCCTCGACGCCCTGCGCAAGGCGGATGCGGAACGCAAGCGCGGATCGGTGCCGAGCCTGGATTCCCACCCGGTCGTGTCGCACTCGGTAGGAACAACTCACAAGCCCAAGGTCGGTCCGAACTGGCTGTGGATCGCCGTCGGCGTTGCGCTCGGCCTCGCGGCGGCCGCGACGTGGGTGATGACCGTGCGCAATGCGTCAGCCCCGAGCGGGGCGACCGCGAACCTGGCGCCCACGCAGCCGAGCATGCTTGAGGCGACTCGCACGAGGCCTGCCACGATGAGCGTCCCACCGCCGTCCACCGCCGCTGCCACCGACCCGCCGACCGTCGCGGAACCAGCGCCCTGGCGGCAACCCGAAGAGCGCAAGGTCCCGCGCGCTGATGCGAAGGGCGACACGCAAGTGGTAACGCTCGGCAACATGCCACCGACTGAAGCACGCGTTTACTCACGCGAACAGCTGCCACCGGATATCCGCTCAGCATTGCCGCAATTCGCGATCGGCGGCTCCGTCTATTCGCCAGATCGGACCGCCCGCTCGCTGATCGTCAACGGCCAGTTGTATCGGGAAAGGGACCGCCTGACGCAAGAGCTCTCGCTGGAGGAGATCAAGCTGAGATCTGCGATCTTCAGCGTCCGCGGCTATCGCTTCGAGGTCTTGTTCTAGCGTCCGCCAACCGTCGACTAGCGTGGGTGGTCACCGTCGCCTGAGCCGAAGGGCTCGTCGCGCGTCATGACTGCGCTGAGCGGCTGCGCCCATCCGGGTCCTGGATGTAAACGGCTCCGGTCGGCGCCTCGCTCGCCGCTTTCTTCACGTTGTCGCGGCGCCAGAGCCAGGCCTTGAAGGCCTGCGGCAAGATGCTGACGCACGAGGCGTAGTAGATGAACTTGAAGCCCAGCAGACGCGGCCCCACCGGTGTGTCGCGGAACAGGTCGCCCGCCAGGATGGAGAGCAGCGCCTCCTGCATGCGCCACACGTTGCGCGGCTGCATGAAGATCTTGCGGATGGCCGGCGAGGTGATGCGGTAGATGAACCACGAGAACATCTTCGGGCCGTGGATCATCACCTTCTCAAAGCGACGGAACTGCTTCTCGGCGACCTTGAACTCGCCCTTGAGCCAGTGGTCGACCGCGGTGGCGCCCTCGAAGGCGCTGTTCATGGCCAGGTAGACGCCCGACGAAAACATCGGGTCGACGAAGGCAAAGGCGTCGCCGACCATCACGAAGCGGTCGCCGCGGCAGAACTTGGAGTCGTAGGCGTAATTGCCGGTGCTGGTCGCCGGCTCGAGCAGGGTGGCGTCTTTCAGGCGCTCGGCGAGCTTGGGCGCGAGCGCGATGGTCTGCATCAGGAAGTCGCTCAAGCTTGCGCCCTTGCGGTACTCCTTGAAGTAGCCGGGGTGCGCGACCGCGCCCACGCTGGTGGTGCCGTCGAGCAGCGGGATGAACCAGAACCAGCCGTGGTCGAACCAGTACAGCGTGATGCTGCCTTCCCACTTGCCCGGCGTGCGCACGGCGTTGGTGAAATGTCCGAACAAGGCGGCGCTGGCGTGCTTGGGATTGCGCTGCTTGGCATCGAACTGGTTGGCGAGCAGCGTGTCGCGCCCGCTGGCGTCGACCACGAAGCGTGGCCGCCAGGTCGTCTCGACCCCGTCTTCACCAGCCACCTTGACGATGGAGCGGCCATCGCCGGTCTTACCCGCATCCGTGTCGACATGCTTGACGCGCTGGCCCTCGAAGGTACGCGCGCCCTGCTTGGCCGCGTGGCGGAACAGCAGTTCGTCGAATTCCGAGCGACGCACATGCACGGCATAGGGAAAGGATTTGTCCAACGCCTCGGCAAACAAGAAGCGGCTGGTGTGTTCGTGCCAGGGCGAGACGAACTCGGCGCCGTGTTTGATTATGCCGATGCGCTCGACCTCGCTGCGCACACCCAGGCG
>DATEZE010000201.1:0-3923 GCA_035255845.1 Burkholderiaceae bacterium
TCGGTCCGCGCTACAAGGCGCGCCCCGGCGGCTACACCCGCATCCTGAAGATGGGGTTCCGCGTCGGCGACAACGCGCCGATGGCGTTCATGGAACTCGTCGACCGGCCTCAGCCGGTCGTGCAGGACGAAGCCGAGAACGCCAGCTGACGCGGCCGCTGCGAGCGCTCGGATAGACTGCAAAGGCCTGCTTCAGCAGGCCTTTTGCATTATCGGCCCCATGGACACGGTCACCGCTACCGCCACGATCGTCGAGGAAGTGCTCGGCGTGCGCGACCTGCGCAAGATCTATGGCGGGACCGCCGTGGTCGACGGTATCTCGTTCTCGATCCGGCGCGGCGAATGCTATGCGCTCCTCGGACCCAATGGCGCGGGCAAGACCACCACGCTGCGCTGTTGCCTGGGCCTCACGCAACCCGATGGCGGGACGATCCACTTGGTCGGCGAACCCGTGCCGCGCGAGGCGCGCCGCGCCCGCATTCGCGTCGGGGTGGTGCCGCAAATCGACAACCTCGACCCCGACTTCACCGTCAGCGAGAACCTGGTCGTCTATGGGCGCTATTACGGTCTCGCCGATCACGAAGTCAAGCAACGTCTGCCGGAGCTGCTGGAATTCGCGAGCCTGGCGCATAAGAGGACCGCGCGGATCGGCGAGCTTTCAGGCGGCATGAAGCGGCGACTGATCCTTGCCCGCGCGCTGGTGAACGACCCGGACCTGATTTTCATGGATGAGCCGACCACAGGGCTCGATCCCCAGGCCCGTCACCTGATTTGGGAGCGGCTGAAGGCGCTGCTGGCGCGCGGCAAAACGATTTTGCTGACCACTCACTTCATGGACGAGGCCGAACGCTTGGCCGATCGGCTGGCCGTGATCGATCGCGGCAGGATGATCGCCGAAGGCCGGCCGCGCGATCTGATCCGCAAGCACATCGAGCCGCAGGTGATCGAAATCTACGGCGACGGCGCGCGCACCTGGGCTGAGGCGGTCGGCCGGCCTCTCGTGCCACGGATGGAAGCCAGCGGCGAGACGGTCTTCTGCTACGCCTACGAGCCCGCGGCACTGCTGAATGCGCTCGAGACGAGTCCAGGCCTGCGTTACCTGCACCGTCCGGCTAATCTCGAGGATCTTTTTCTGAAGCTGACGGGGCGCGAGATGCGCGACGAATCGTGACTGCCGAAGCTGCCATCTCTTCAAGGCCCGACTCGCTCTGGGCGCCGCCACGGTTGTCATGGCGCTTCGTACCTGTGTGGCGCCGTAATTTCCTCGTCTGGCAGAAGCTCTTCGTCGAGCGACTGCTGACCAATGTGGTCGAGCCATTGTTGACGATCGCAGCGTTCGGTTATGGCCTCGGCAGCCTGCTGCCTCAGGTCGATGGCGTCAGCTATCTGCAGTTTCTGGCCAGCGGGTCAATCGCGATGAGCGTGATGTACTCGGCGAAGTTCGAGTCACTCTGGGGGGCCTTCTCGCGCATGCACGTGCAGAAGACCTGGGACGCCATTTTGCATACGCCGCTCGCGGTCGACGACTTACTGCTCGGCGAGATGATCTGGGCAGCGAGCAAGGCGACGTTCACGGCGTTCTGCATCCTCGTGATGATCTGGCTGCTCGGGATCGCGCGTGAGCCGCTGTCGCTGCTGGTGCTGCCGTGCGCGTTCTTCATCGCGCTGGTGTTTTCAGCGATGGCCTTGATCGTCAACGCGATCGCACGGAGCTACGATCTGCTGTCCAATTACTTCACTGTGGTCGTCATGCCGCTGGTGTTTCTCTCCGGCGTGTACTTTCCGTTGACGCAACTGCCCGGCTGGTTGCGGTGGGCCGCCGAGTGGCTGCCGGTCACGGCCGCGGTCAATCTGGTGCGGCCGCTTGCATTGGGCCGCTGGCCGCTTGATCCGGTTGGCGATCTGCTGCTGCTGGCCGTATGGGGCGTAGTGTGCTTTGTGCTCGCACTCGGCCTGACGCGCCGCCGGATGCTGAAATGAAGGACACCGTTCTGATCGTCCTGACGAACTGTCCCGACGTCGACGTGGCAGACCGGATCGCCCACGCTCTGGTCGAACAGCGACTCGCAGCCTGCGTGAACCGTCTGGCAGCGGTGCAGTCGCTGTACCGGTGGCAAGGCGTGCTCGAACGCGCCGAGGAGGTGCCGCTGCTGATCAAGACCACAGTCACGCGTTACGCCGAAGTCGAGGCAGCCATCCGCGGCCTGCATCCCTACGAGGTGCCGGAGATCCTTGCGTGGCCGGCCACTGTCGGCTTTCCGTCATATCTTGATTGGGTCGGCGACGAGACCCGGCCCACGCTCGTTGCGTGACAACTCGAGCGGGCCGATGGAGAGTGGCGGCAGCACGATGACGCGAGACGCTGCGGCCGCGAGCGTCCGGATCGACAAGTGGCTCTGGGCGGCGCGCTTCTTCAGGACGCGCTCCCTTGCGGTACAGGCGGTCGAAGGCGGCCGGGTGCGAGTCGATCAGCAACGCGTAAAGCCGGCTCGCAACCTGCATCTGCACGACCTCGTGACCATCGAGCGCGACCACGAAAGACTCGATATCGTCGTCTGCGCACTCGCCACCACGCGCGGCCCGGCCGCGCTGGCGCAGCGGCTGTACGCCGAGACGCCAGAAAGTCGTGAGCGCCGCATTCGCATCGCCGAAATGCGGCGGCTGACGCGCGAACCGGCACTTTCGCTCAAGGGACGACCGACCAAGCGCGACGCGCGCCGTTTGCAGCGCCTGACCGGTTCGGGAACCGTCGACGATTCAAGCTGAGTTCGAAGTCGGTGTCCGGTAACGATCAACCGCGTCGCCGCGGAGGGTCAGTCAGCGCAGCCAGCGCGGCGGTCGCGGCCTACGTGGCCGGTCCAGGATGCGGCGCGCCCAGAAGTACAGCAGCATGACGACGACTATCGCCGCCATCCCGGCCATCGTCCACCAGAAGCCGTCGAAGTCGGAAAGCAGCGGCATGTGCTGGAAGTTCATGCCGAACACACCGCTGATCAGGGTTAGCGGCGCGAAAATCGCTGCGATCGCGGTCAGCTTGCGAACGATCTCATTGGTCTGGTGTGTGTTGGCAGAGAAGTGCAGCTGCACAGCGGACTCGGCCGACGCCTCGAGTCGACGTGCATGGTGCAGGACACGCTGGATGTGTTCGAGCACATCATTCATGCGCACCAGATAGGCGTCGTTATGGCTGGCATCCGGCGTTTCCTCGAGATAGGAGTCGCGCAGCTCCGTCAGCGCGTCGTGCTGACCTTCGCACAGATTCTCTAGCTTGCGCAATTCGATGCGCGCCTCGAGCAGCGCGGACCAGTTGTTAAATGGCCGTCGCGGGTCGAGCAGGTCGCGCTGCCAACGGTCGAGCCGATCGGACAGCGGCTCGCGCAGTTCCAGATAGCGATCCACCATGTTGTTGAGCATGCGCAGCATCAGTTCGCCTGCTGACTTCGGCAGGCGCGACCGGTCGTACGAACCCATGTCCGGCCGTCCGCGCGGGTCGAGCAGCCGTTGCCGGATCTGGTCGATTGTCTTGCTCGTGCCGTGGCGAACTGTGACGAGCATCCGCTCGAGCAGGAAGAAGGTGATCGGACGCGTCACGATCTCCTGCAGCATGCGCCGCTGGTCGGCCGGCCCCGACTTTTCCTCGAGTGGTCGCAGTTCCTCTAGCGCGAGCTTGCGGAACACCAACATGTCGTAGCTGCTGGTGCGGTCGAAGTAGGACGGGTGGTGCAAGTTCGCTGCGTCTTGTACATGCAGGTCGTCGAGGCGCACGCCGGTGACGCGCTGCACCGCCTCGCGCAGGCTGTCAGGGTCAGCGATGACTTGGTCGTGAAGCATGTCGAGCCAGAGAAAGCCGTCGGCAGGGAGGCTGCCCGGCGCCTCGGCGAGTTCGGTCGCGCGCTGCGCGCCGACCACGATCCACTTCACGCA
>DATEZE010000202.1:0-13532 GCA_035255845.1 Burkholderiaceae bacterium
GCATCGTCGAGTTCGGCGCGCAGCCGCGCGCCCTGGCGGGCGCAGCGCTCGACCAACTGCTCGCGCGCCAGCACCCGTTGCACCGCAAGCGCGGCGGCGCATGCAACCGGATGCCCGAGATAAGTGTGCCCGTGCTGGAAGAAACCGCTTCCGGCCGCGATCGCGTCTATCACGCGGCCGCCGATGAGTACCGCGCCGACCGGCTGGTAGCCACCACCGAGGCCCTTCGCGATCGCCATCAGGTCGGGCACCACGCCGTCCTGCTCGCAGGCGTGCAGCGTGCCGGTGCGGCCCATCCCGCACATCACTTCGTCGAGGATCAACAGGATGCCGTGTGCATCGCAGATCTCGCGTACACGTCTGAAGTAGCCCGGCGGCGGCACGAGGCAGCCGCTGGTCGCGCCGCCGACAGTCTCGGCGATGAATGCGATCACGTTTGACCCGCCGACCCGCCCAATCGTCGCCTCCAGCTCCACGGCGAGCCGCGTGCAGTACTGCTCCGGCGTTTCGTTGTCGCGCTGATCGCGGTAGGCGTAGGTCGGCGCGACATGCTCGACGTCGATCAGCAGCGGCGCGAACTGGCGGCGACGCCACGCATTGCCGCCGACCGCAAGCGCACCGAGGGTGTTGCCGTGATAGCTGTTGCGACGGGCGATGAAGCGCGCGCGTTGCGGCTCGCCCTTCTCGACGAAATACTGGCGCGCGAGCTTCAACGCCGCCTCGACCGCCTCCGATCCGCCCGAGACCAGGTAGACATGCGAGATGCCCGCAGGCGCGCCGCGGATCAGCGCATCGGCCAGCTCCTCAGCGATCGCCGTCGAGAAGAAACTCGTATGCGCATACGCGAGCGCGTCAATCTGCGCGTGCATCGCGGCGAGCACGTCAGGATGCCCGTGTCCGAGGCACGACACCGCGGCACCACCGGAGGCGTCGAGATAGCGCTTTCCACTCGCGTCGGTGATCCAGCAACCGTGACCGGACACCGCGACCGGGTACCGACCGCGCAGCTGGCGATGAAGAATTTTCGACTCGGCGTGCATGGATCGATGATAGGCGCGACGGCGGCGGCGAGTCGGCTACTGCTCGTCCAGCGCGTATGGCGTCGCGTCGATCGTCGGGCCACGGCGCGCGATCGCATCGCAGACAAGCCGCGCGCTGCCGGCGGCAAGTGTCCAGCCTAGCGCGCCGTGGCCGGTGTTCAGCACCAAGTTGGCAAGCGTCGTGCGACCGATGACCGGTCGTCCGCTCGGTGTCGCGGGCCGCAGCCCGGTCCGCTGCCGCAAGTCGCCGTCGACGGTGTGGTAGCCGAGCGTTTCGCGCGCCGCGGCGAGCAGGGTAGCGACGCGGGCCGGCGGGATCGATTCCGGATCAGCGCCGATTTCGGCGAATCCCGAGACGCGCACGCGATCGCCGAGCGGGACAAAGGCGAGCTGGCGGCGTGTGTCGGTGATTGGGATCCGCGGCAGCGGAGCGTCGTGCGGCTTGACCGTAATCGAGTAGCCCTTGACCGCGCAGATCGGCAGCTTGATTCCTGCCGTTGCGGCCAGCGCGCTCGATTGCGCTCCGGCTGCCAGCACGTAGGCGTCGGCGCGCACCGGCGCTGACCCATCGGGAACGCTTGCGTCGGAGGCGATCAACGCGCGCACCTCGCCGTTGACGATATCGAAGCGATCGATCGCCCGCCCGAGCGTGAACTCGACGCCGCGGTGTGCGAGCAGTTGCGCCAGCTGAGCGCAGAACGCGCCGCAGTCGGCGACCGCATCGTTGGAAGCCAGGATGCCGCCGGCAATGCGCTTGACGATAGCTTCGAGCGCAGGCTCATGATGGAAACACTGCTCGGCCGTCAGCGCGCGCAGGTGCATTCCGCGCGTCGCCTGATACTCCGCATCGAGCCGCGCTTTTGCAAACCAGTCGGCGTCCGCATACAGCAGCAGCCGCCCGCCGCGTGTGAAGTGGCAGGCGATGCCTTCGCCTTCGATCAGCGGTTCGAGAAATTCGCGCGACAGCTCGGCGAGTCGAGCGAGCGCCATCATGGTCGCCGTCATCCCCGGAGCGCGGCCCGCGCGAAGGCGTGCTAGCGTCCACTTCCACTGCTGCGCATCCAGGCGTGGGTGAAACCGCAGCGTCGGATCGCGCATCAGCAGCGCCCGCAGCGTCGACGTCCCCGCTGGACTGATCAGCGAATAACCGAGTTGCGCGCCGTTTGCCCCGCTGGCGCCTTCCGCGACGGTCGTCGCGCGGTCGACCACTGTGACCGTGTGACGTTCCGCCTGCAGGAAATAGGCTGTCGTCAGGCCAACGACTCCGGCACCGATCACGCAGACATGCATGGCCGGAGTCTAACCAGCCGCCTCTCGCTACCTCGACCAATGCAAAAGCGGGCGCCGTGACGCCCGCTGTACGACATTGCTGTGGCGCTTACTTCGCCGCCGGTGTAGTGGTCACCGTGCGATTGGTCGTGCCGTCAGCATTGCGGCTGCGGTCGATCCACGTGGTGCCGCCCTGCGGTCCGGTCGTCAGCGAATCGATCGCGCCGTCGCTGCCGCGACTGCGGTCGACTGCTGTCACACCGCCCTTCGGCCCCGTCACCGTCTTGTCGATCAGGCCGTCGCTGCCGCGGGCGCGGTCGACGGTACTGACGCCGCCGTTCGGCCCGGTGCGAACCGTGTCGATCGCACCGTCGCTGCCGCGAGTGCGATCGAACGTCGTCGTGCCCTTCGGTCCCGATACGGTGGTGTCGACGACACCGTCGGCCCCGCGGCTGCGGTCGATGACGGTGCTCTGGCCGTTCGGTCCGGTGATTGTCTTGTCGACCAGTCCGTCGGCCCCGCGCGTTCGATCCGTCATGACGGTCTTGCCGTTCGGGCCAGTCGCAGTCTTATCGACAAGACCGTCACTGCCGCGGCTGCGGTCGGCCGTGCTGACACCGCCATTGGGGCCGGTGATCTTCTTGTCGACAACGCCATCGGCTCCGCGCGTCCGATCGGTCGTGACGGTCTTGCCCTTCGGGCCGGTCACCGTCTTGTCGACGAGCCCGTCGGCTCCGCGCGAACGGTCAACCGTGCTGACGCCTCCGTGCGGGCCCGTGATGCGGGCATCAGTAGTGCCATTGCCATCGCGGAAGCGATCGACGGTCGTCGTGCCGCCATTGCGCGCGGTGCGTGTGGCATCGACCGCACCATCGGTGCCGCGGCTGCGCTGAACGTTCGTCGTGCCGCCACCGTGCGCCTCCGTCGTTTGCTGCCGATGCGCAGCGCCGTCGCGCGCATCACTGGCGCCAACGGCAAAGCTCAGAGCCGCTGCCACAGCGAGCACCATGACGCGGAAATCCAGCACTGCGCTTAGCTGCTGCGCCGCCTTGATCTTCTTCATCGTCCACTCCTCCGGTTCGAGGCGCCGCGGATGCGGTCGCGCTCGATATGTGAACGCAGCGTAGGAGAGCAGGCCGACCCGTGTCAGTTTCACAACTGCGACGGCTGTAACGAGGTGTAAGAAAGAGCGTGAGCCTGCCGCTCGCGGCGAAACCAAACTCCGGTCTCAGCCGGCGGCTAGCGTCGCGCGATGGCGGCGATCGTGACCAGCGCCAGCACCAGAAAGCCGATCAGCGACCAGGCCGGGAGCGATATGCCAAAGAGCACGGCCGCAGCGTCGGCGCAGTCTCCGCTGCCGCGGAAGATGCGCGGCAGCACCTGCGTCAGTGGAAAGTTCTCGAGCATGGCGCCCAGGCCCGGGCCGCACGAAAGCACATCGGGCATCGCTTTCAGCCGCACGTGCCATGCGGCGATTCCTGCGCCGATCACCGCGAAGATCAGCGCCGCAACGCCTAGGACGGGTCGCACAGTCTGCGGCGCGCGCCAGGCCGCCAGCCCGCTCGCGATCGCGAGCATTAGGTAGGCGATGCGCTGCAGGATGCACAGCGGGCACGGATTGAGGCCCACGACGTGCTGCATGAAGAGCGCCGCGGCGATCAGGGTCAGTGCGGCGACCGCGACGCCGCAGTAAAGGACACGTGCTCCGAGCCGGTCGAGTCCAGCGCGCAACGTCGAGCTCATCATGCCGCGGATGGTACCGGGCTCGCCGCACGTCGCACCACGCGGCTCTTCACGATCATTTAATTGACCCGCATCACACGCGCCCAGCTGCCGCTCCATACACGCCTCGATGCCGATCAATTCATTTTCGCTGCGGCTCGCTTCTCGTGCACGGCCGGCGACCAGCGACTCTTGATATAGGCCAGTGTGGCGACGATCTCGTCATCGCTCATGCTCTTTTCGAATGCGGGCATGTCCGACTGATACCCCGGCGGCGCGTGGCGCGCCAGGCCGTACTTGGTCACCTCGAACAGTATGTCGTCGTCGTGATGCCACGTATGCCCGCTGTCGTCATGCGGCGGCGCCGGCAATCGGCCGCGCGAATCGCGCGAGGTCCAGTCTGGCTGACCCTCGAGGCGTGCGCCGTGGCAGGCGGCACAGTGCTGACGGTAGAGCGGTTCGCCGCGCGCAACCAGACCGGCGTCAGTGTGGTCGATACGCATCGCTGCAGGCGTGCGCAGGACGAACCACAGTCCGATCGCGACAAGCGCGATGACAAATGCCAACCCGTACCGGAGCCTGCTCATCGAGAGATGCGCATGCAGCAACGCCGATTACGCGGCGCCCGCGGACAGGCATGCCGGCAGTTTGACGCGATGGCTGTCGGACGATTGGCGGCGCAGAATGCGAGCATCGCGCTACACAACGCTGCGGGAACCATGGCATCGATCCGCCGTCGCCTCACCATCCGCAGGCCAGCCGCCGCCGTCTGGGATGCACTACGCGACATCGGCGCCCTGCATACGCGCCTCGTCGCGGGTTTCGTCACCGACTGCAAGCTCGAGGGCGATGCGAGGATCGTGACGTTCTCCAATGGCATTACCGCCCGCGAGCGAATTATCGACGTCGACGATCAGCAGCAGCGCGTCGCATGGTCCGCAACCGGCGGCCGGCTGAGCCATCACAATGCGTCAGCACAAGTGTTTCCCGCAACCGCGGACACATGCGAAGTCGTCTGGATCGCCGATCTGCTCCCAGATGAGATGGAATCCGGTATCGCCGCGATGATCGACATGGGTCTGGCCGCGATGAAGCGAACACTCGAGTCAGCCCCGCGCTGAAGGCGGCTGGGCCAGCCCCTCTGCAAGCACGCCGGACAGACGGTCCGCATCGATCGAGGCTCCGGTGCTCCGATATTGCGTGAGCGTTTCCGGTTCCATCGCGTCCTCGACACCTTTGCGTGCAGCGACGATCAGGCGCCGTTCATTCGATTGCGCCGGCATGCCGGTCCGCGATGCCCTCGCATCGAGCGCGCCGAGCAGCAGAGCGGCGACTTCCAACTGGCCCCGGCGCCAGAACAGATGGATCCATTCCTCGAGATAATAGTTGTGGGAGCGACGCATGAACGGCAGTGCATCACGCGCCGCGCGCGATGCGTCGTCGACTCGACCCATCTCACTGAAAATGCCCATGAGGTTGGCGTACAGCATGTCGCTGTCGCTGATGGCCGCCGGTCGGGTGCGCAGCTCTTCACCCAGCTGCTGCGCCTCAACGGCGGCCTGCTCGATCGGTCCGATCTGCCAGAGCAGATCGATCAGATTGTTGCGGGCGATGACCTGCAGACGCCAGTCGCCGGTCGTTTCGCTCAGCTTGATCTCGGCGCGAAACAGCGCCAGCGCATCGGCATAGCGGCGTTCACCGCGGGCGAGCGAACTCTCACGACGCAGCATATGAATGTGGAATTCGGTCGGCCATGAGGGCTGGATCAGCGTGCGCGCTTCGGCAAGCGCGGCCAGCGCGGCCGTGTGCTGCCGCTGCGATTGCCGGTAGCTGGTGAGCCGCATCAGGCTGGAAAACATTCGCCGCGGCTTTCCGAGCGACCGGTACAGCGCATGGGCCTGTTCCGCCGCACGCGCGCACAGGTCCAGCGGCAAACGCCCCATCATGTTGCCGGCCGCCAGTGCGCGCCAGTAGCGCGCGGCGACCGATTCGTCGATGTCGCCGGTTTCGACGAGCGGAAGGTGCGGCAGCAACCACTCGGCGCATTCGACCGCGTAGTCGATCAGCGATCCAGAGTGCGCCGCGAGTGCGATTGCGAGCTTCGGATCGCCGTCTTCGCCGCTCGCCCACGCGTAGGCCGCGCGCAGGTTGTCGAGTTCTGGGAGGACGAGCGCCGCGTACTGGTCGGTGCGCAGTTCGCCCTCAAGATTGGCGTCATCGACCCGCTGCATGAACGTCAACATGCCCACGGCGTGTCGACGCAACGTTTCCGCCGTTTCCCCTGCGGCCAGTTGCTCCAGCGCAAACGCGCGGGCCGATTCCAGCAGCCGATAGCGCGGTGCCTCGCCCGCCTCCGCGACCACCAGTGATTTATCGACGAGCGCGCTCATGTGATCAAGCACGGCCCATTCGTCGAGGTCCACATCTGAAGCCACCGCCTGCGCCAGTTCCATCGTGAAGCCCCCGGCAAAGACGCCAAGGCGCCTGAACACGATCCGCTCCGCATCGGTGAGCAGTGCATGGCTCCATTCGAGCGCCGCGCGCAAGGTCTGATGCCGGCGCAAGGTCGCACGCGATCCGCCGGTGAGCAGCTTGAAACGTGCGTCGAGCTTGTCCCGCACGGCGCGCAGTCCGAGCGTTCCTACACGGGCGGCGGCCAGCTCAATCGCCAATGGCAGCCCGTCGAGCCGTCTGCAGATGTCGATCGCCAGCGGCGCGGTCTCTTCGTCGAGCGCAAAGCGCGGATCCACCGCCCGAACGCGCGCCTCGAACAAGAGCAGCGCTCCGAAGTCACGCGCCTCGCCGGCTTCGGTCGCGGACGGCACGGCCAGCGGGATCAGGCGGTACTGCTGCTCCTCGGGCGCGCGCAGCGGTTCCTGGCTGGTCGCCAGCAGCGTGACGTTCGGTGCACCGCGCTCGATAGCCGCCACTAGCGACTCGACGGCATGGAGCAGGTGTTCACAATTGTCGAGCACCAGCAGCATCGCCTTCGCTGCGAGGCCGGCGATCAGTTCGTCGAGTGCACTGCCGCCGGTGATTTCGATGTCGAGCGCCCCGGCCACCGTATTTGGAAGTAAAGCAGTTTCGGCCAGACCTGAGAGTTCGACCATCCACGCGCCGTCGGGAAACCGGTCGATCGATGCGTGCGCGGCGGCCTGCGCCAAGCGGCTCTTGCCGATGCCCCCGGTACCGACGACGGTCACGAGCCGGTGTTCCTCCAGCAGCCGGCGCAGCGTTCGCAACTCGTCATCGCGGCCATACAGAGCCGCCAGCCCCGCCGGCAGGTTGCTGCGACGCGCCGTCGGTGTCGGATCCGCGGAGCGGACCGGCTGCGCTTCCGCGCCAGCGATCACATCATCGTGCGCTTCGCCATTGAGCGCGGCGCTGAACCGGTATCCGCGGCCGGGAATCGTGGCGATGACCTGGGGGCCGAGCAGCTTGCGCAGTGCGCTGATCTGCACCTGCAGGTTGTTCTCCTCGACCACCAAACCCGGCCAGACCAGTTCCAGCAACTCGCTCTTCGTGACGAGCCGGTCGCGGCGTTCGATCAACGCCAGCAGCAGATCGAAGGCGCGCGCGCCGACGCTGACGGCCGCGCCGTCGACCCACAGTTGCCGCTCCCGCGGCCACACCTCGATCCGACCGAAACGCAGCGAATCGGACACGCGCAATCCCTTTCGATTCGCGACCGCCGCAGTCTGGACAAAGCGCCCGCCAGAGGCAAGCGAGGTCTGGGCCCGGGCAGGCGGGGTCCGCGACGGCGCGATTTCAGAACGTTTAAGGGCCGGTTTCAGGCCGCCAAAGGACTGAAACGTAGGTCGACGCGCACAGTGCCGTCATCGACGACGCATCGTCGCTGCCGATCCGAAACAGCCCAAGGAGCAACCGATGAACCGCGATTTCAACCCGTCCTCGATCCTGACCCGCGCATTGTTCGCCACCGCGTCACTGTTGGCGAGCGCCGTGGTGGTTGGTTCCGTACTCGGCCTGGCCGACCACTACAACGCCGACTTGCCACTGGCGAGTGCCTCGCATGCCGTGGTCGCGCAGCGGTAAGTCTCTGAGCTCGCCCAACGACTCGGCCAGCAGGCCCGGCCGCTGGCACCGACAGGAATCCGTAGCGCTAATCGGTCAGCGCCGGCGAATTTGTTGCAACACGTCGCGCAATGACATCGAGTTCCTGAGTCAGCCAGGGATTGGCGACCAGGAACTGGTTTCGCTCGGCCTCACGTCTAACAACGAGGGCATCGAAGTTGCTGACAGTGACCCGGTCTCCGTAGCCCGCGTCGCCGAGATAGATCGCGTCCATCGCGGCGCTGCCGACCTTCTCATTGAAGTGCAGCATCTCCTGCCAAAGCCGATCACGTTTTGGCTTGGCGCCAAAGAGCGGTTCTGCATTCATGGGCACATAGGATGAAAAGTCCCAAACCTGGACCTGCGATCCAGCACCTTCCTGTTCCGCGATCGAAACGACGCGCCAGATCGCGTTCCACTGAGCTTCTGCGCCCTGGCAGGCGCGGTGGGTTTCACTCATAAGAACGTGCGTCGGGTAAAACAGGAACACGAGTTCGATCCCGCGCGTTCGCGCGAGGCGTATCAACTCGCGCAGATTCGCGCCTTCGCGGGCCGACACCGGTTCTTTACTCAGATGGGCCGGGTCGAACTTGATCTCTCGGCCCGGGACGATCTGGCACGAGTGCTTTCGGATGACCTCGATCATCTCCTCATCGGACTTCGCGTAATTATCGAAGCGGTGGAAGTACCACAGTCCCTCGCGCGTCATGACTTCAGGCGAGTTCTGCCGCTGCAGCGTCTCGCGGGATGCCGTTATCGCCGTTCTTGAAAAAAGCAGCTTGGCGTAGTCCGGCCGGCCGAGCGACGCGTCGGTCGGGCAAGCTTCCGTGACATCGCCCAAGATCTCTCCGGCCGTACCGATGATCAGTCGTTTGACCGCGGTTTGGCGCATGACGAACATGGCAAGGCAATAGACCTCGGTCCAGCTCGCTCCCGGCAGCGCCAGGTTGTACGCACTAAGCGTTCCGCCGTTCGTAACGCCGCGGTGCGTCGGCGGCAGCCCGATCTCGGCGACGGAGTTTCCGAGGATGACCACGTCCGGGCTGAGCTTGTTCACCAGTGCCGGCTTGACTAATCGTTCATTGCCGACAGCGTGAGGCTTGACGTGATTGAAACCGACGATCTCGACTTCGCGGAAGTACCAGTACGGATCGACGATGCGATTGAAGAGCCCCACAACGGCGAGGATCGCCAGTGTCAGTGCGATGAAAACCAGGCTGAATCCCTTGGTGCTCATTTAAAACTGGAAATAGATGAATTCGCTGTAGTGTTCGATCGACAGCACGGCGACGGCCGCGAGCGAGGCGAGGCCGGCCACCCACGCTGCATTGGGCCGCCAGGCCATACGCGCGGATACTTGGAGTTCGCCATACCCTGGCGTTAGCAGGGCCGGGCGATGAGCTGCCAGGATCTGCTGTGTGTTTGGAGCAACCCAGCAGAAGACGAGAAGGCCCAGCAGCCACCTGAGCTCGGTCACGCGGCCGTATGGCTCCAATGTTCCAAAGCGCACGCCCCAGCCGGCCAACCACCCGTCAGCGCCGCCCATCGCAGACTGCCATTGCACCGGCAGCAGGACGCCATTTTGTCCCGCCATGCCTGCCAGGATGCTCACCGCCGATGTGAAGTCGGTCGCGCGGAAAAACACCCAAGCGATGACCACGGCGACAAACGTCACCAGTGTGGCGAGAGCGCGCTCGCCCGGCATCGCGGCTGTCGTCAGACGGCTCCTTAACGATCGCCAGCCATGGTTGATGACGAGATAGAAGCCGTGCAGGCCGCCCCACAACACGAAGGTCCACGAGGCACCGTGCCAGAGACCCCCGATCAACATCGTCAGCAGCAGATTCCTGTAGCGCCCTACGCTCGAAGTGCGATTTCCGCCAAGCGCGATGTACACGTAGTCGCGCAGGAAGCGCGACAGGGTGATGTGCCAGCGCCGCCAGAATTCGATGATGCTCGTGGCCTTATACGGAGAACAGAAATTGAGCGGCAGGACGATGCCGAACATGCGCGAGGCTCCGAGCGCCATGTCGGTATATCCCGAAAAGTCGAAATAGATCTGAAACGTGTATGCCAGCGCCGCGCCCCAGGCCTCGAGCAGTGTCAGCGGATGTCCGGCCGCGACGGCGTTGAAGGCCGGCGTAGCCAGGCCGGCAAGCTCGTCGGCGACGACGGTCTTCTTGAACAGACCGATCACGAACATCGTCAGGCCAACGGCGATACTGTCCCAGTTGAGCCGGTAGGTACTGCGCTGATCGAACTGCGGCATCATCTCGCGGTGGTGCAGGATCGGCCCGGCGATCAGGTGCGGGAAATAGGTCACGAACAGCATGTAATGCGTGAGGCTGTAGTCACGAGCCTCTCCTCGATGCGCATCGACGAGAAACGCGATCTGCGTGATCGTGAAGAAGGAAATTCCCAGCGGCAGAACGATAATCGGAAGCGGACCGGAAACGGCTCCCAGCGTTTGCAGGCTGGAAAGAAAGAAGATCGTGTATTTGAAATAGCCAAGCAGGATCAGGTTGGCGGCGATCGCCAGGACCAGCCACTGCCGGCTGCGTTTTTGCAGCCCCGCCTCGTGCAATCGGGCAATGCGTCTTCCCAGGACATAGTTGAAGCCGATCGAAGCCAGCAACAACGCGAGGTAGTCGGCATCCCACCAGCCATAGAAGAACAGCGAAGCCACTGTCAGCCAACCTGCGGCCAACTTATGGCTGATACGCGCCAAGGCAAAGAAGCCCACCAGAACGATGGGCAGGAAACAGAAGATGAACAGGAACGAATTGAACAGCAAGCGCGGACCTAGTCAGGTTTTTTACCGACGTTCCGCACGCGATTGTGCCGCGCCGCCCTCGGCAAAGCGAGAGAGTAGCCGGCCGCGTGATCTCGACAAACTCGAAATTCTGCCGATTCCCCTTCCGGGGAATGGAACGACGAAAAAGGAAAGAAAGTGGCGACGCAGTCCGACACCGAGAGCGCCGTACGCTGGTTCAAGATGGCCGACGCGGCGAGCCTGCAACAAGCCGCGAGCGAGCGGGTTCTCGCTGCCGCAGCGCTTGCAATCGAGCATCGGGGCGCATTCTTGATCGTGCTCGCGGGCGGCGACACGCCGCGTGCAACATACCGAGCCCTGCGCAGTGGCGTGACCGACTGGACGCGCTGGCATGTTTACTTCGGCGATGAGCGCTGCCTTCCTTCCGACGATGCTGAGCGAAACAGCACGATGGCGTTCGACACGCTGCTCTCCCATGTACCGATTCCTGCTGATCAGGTGCACCCAATTGCCGGCGAGCGTGGCGCCGACGCTGCGGCTGCAGCGTACAAATCACTGCTGCACGGAATTAGCGAATTTGATCTGGTGATCCTCGGGCTTGGCGAAGATGGCCACACCGCCAGTCTGTTTCCGGGATCCGATTGGGGTGACCGTCGCGATGCGCCCGATGTGCTAGCGGTTTTCGATTCGCCCAAACCACCGCCGCAGAGAGTTTCGCTGAGCGCCCATCGCTTGAGTTGGACGCGCGAGGCGCTGTTCCTGGTCGCCGGGGCGTCCAAAGCCGGCGCTGTCGCGCGCTGGCGTGCCGGCGATCGCATTCCCGCGGCTTCGATCCGGCCCGAAGGGGGCGTCGATGTTTTCGTCGAATCAACCGCGCTGTCCGCGAGCGCGCGGTAGGCAAGAGCGAAAACACTGCGCCGATTAGACGCCGGTCAGCATGGCATCGGCTCCGGCTGCGGATCGTGCCACTTTGCGGGCCCCATAACGACGGCCGCAGCCGATGCCGGCCCCCAACTTCCGCACTCGTACGTACCGGGCGCCGATGAGGCATCGATAACTGGCTCGACCACTCGCCAGGCGGCTTCGACGGCGTCATCACGCGTGAAAAGTGCTCCATCGCCCCGAATGGCGTCATGCAGCAGCCGCTCGTAAGGCAGGTCCTCGCTGGCAAGCGATCGGCGGGCGACCAGCTCGACCGGCTCACCGACCATTTCCTCGCCCGCACGCTTGACTCGAGCGCCCGCCGAGATCACTACCTCAGGGCTGAGGCGGAAGCGCAGGTAGTTCGATTGTTCCGGTGTCAGCGAATCGAAGATCTCGATCGGCGGACACTTGAGGTCGACAACAACCTGCGTAGTGGTGACTGGCAGGCATTTGCCCGCGCGAATGTAAAACGGCACCCCCGACCACCTCCACGTGTCAATGTGGAGCCTGAGCGCTGCGAACGTCTCGACGTTCGAATCGGGAGCAACACCATCTTCGTTTCGATATCCGTTGAATTGCCCGCGCACAACTTCAGCCGGATCGAGCGGTCGCATGGCTCGAAAAATCCTGACCTTTTCCGCGCGCATCGCTTCGGAGTCCCGGCCTGCAGGGCAGTCCATTGCCAGCAGCGAAATGACCTGCAACAAATGGTTCTGCACCACGTCGCGGATCGCACCGACTTCCTCGTAAAAGTGGCCGCGTCCTTGAACGCCAAAACTCTCGGCCATCGTGATCTGCACGTTGTCGATGTAGTTGCGATTCCAGATCGGCTCGAGAAACGTGTTGGCGAAGCGGAAGTAGAGGAGGTTCTGCACCGCTTCCTTGCCGAGGAAGTGGTCGATTCGGAATACAGACTCCTCCGGAAATACCGCGTGCAAGGTGCGGTTGAGTTCCCGCGCTGACTGGAGGTTCCTGCCGAACGGTTTTTCGACGATGACGCGCGCGTGAGTCGCACACCCGGCTTTTCCCAGGCCCTGAACAACGGTGTCGAACAAACTCGGCGGTACCGCTAGATAGTGCAGCGGACGCAATGCGCCTCCGAGTACCCGCTTCAGTCGGTCATAGGTGGCGGAGTCGGAGTAGTCGCCGTCGACGTAGCGCATTTGCGAGCACAGTCTGTGAAATGCCGCCTCATCGACCCCGCCGTTGTCCTTGACGCTCGCTCGCGCACGCTCCCGCAGCTTCTCCAACGACCAACCGGCGCGAGCTATGCCGATGATCGGCATGTCCATCGCCCCTTGGCTGATCAGCGCCTGGAGTGCCGGGAAGATCTTCCTGTAGGCGAGATCGCCCGTGGCCCCGAAGAACACGAAGGCGTCGGACACGGGCATTGCCATTTTGGTTCTCCTGTTTTGAAGTGCGGTCGAACAATCTGAGAGGGACTTTACAAACTACCGACGGTGACCGCCGACGATGCGTCGGCATCGCAGCCCCTCACAGGCGAAGGCGCGGCAGGCGGAAAGCGCAGGCGGCGCCGATCAACGCAACGCCACTCGTGGCGATGAATCCAATCTGGAAGGCGTGAAGGACCATTGCCGCGTGGCCGGTACGCGCGCTTTCGCCGATATCGACGCCACTTAGCAAGCCGAATACGAGCGCGCCGAAGACCGCGGTTCCCAGAACCGCGCCAAGGCTGCGCGACAGCGAGACGATGGCGGCCGCAGCGCCGA
>DATEZE010000203.1:0-9369 GCA_035255845.1 Burkholderiaceae bacterium
GACCGCGGCGTGCTGATGCTGCTCGATGAGCGCGTGCTTACGAAGTCGTACGGCCGGACAGTGCTCGCCAGCCTGCCGCCGTTTGCACGCACGCGCAGCGAATCGGAGGCGATCGACTTCCTGACGCGCCGCGTGGGCGACAGCTAGCCGCCGCGCTACTTCCTGCCGCGCAGGTAGCGGCTGTCGGGGAAATTGAGCGCGATGACACGCTCGGCGTCGGCCTGCAGGTCGGGCATCTCGAGCGCCTGGTACGAGCGGGCCATCAAGATGAGCGCATCTTCCGACAGCGGCGAGCTCTGGAAGTCGCGGACGACCACCTGCGCACGCTGGATCGCCGCGACATACGCCCGCCGCACATAGTAGAAGTTCGCGACGTCGAGTTCTGCCTGCGCCATCGCATTCAGCAGGTAGCGCATGCGCGCCCGCGCGTCGTCGGCGTACTTGCTGTCCGGATAGCGCGTGATCAGGTCCTTAAAGGCGTCGAACGATTCACGGGCGCCCTTGGCATCGCGCTGGATCGAATCCTGCGCGAGAACCAACCCGACGATGCCGACGTTCTCGCTGAAGGTCGCCAGACCTTTCAGGTAGTACATGTAGTCGATGTTCGGGTTGTTCGGATACTGGCGGATGAAGCGGTCCGCAGCCTGGACCGCCTGCGCCGACTCGCCTTCCTTGTAGTAGGTGTAGGCGATCTCCATCAGCGCCTGCTGTGCATGCCGGCCGAACGGATAGCGCGACTCGAGCTTCTGGTAGTACTCACGCGCCTTGGCCCAGTTGCCTGACGAGAGCTCGGCGCGAGCCTCTGCGTACAATCGATCGGCATCCCACTTCGCGGTGTTGTCCTTCTCGAACAGGTTGTCGATGCCAAGCCAGCTGCAGCCCCCCAGCATCAAGGCTGCGAGCACCACAGCCAGTCGCCGCGCCAATCCTCCATGTGCCTGATCGTTCATCGCGATGCTTCCGTCCACTAGCCCGGAAGTATACGGTCGGGCGCTTGCGCGCGAGAGTGACGACGAGACCGAAGACGAGGTTGCGCTCGGTCCGAGCGAGGCTGACGCGCCGCTGGCCCGCAGCTTCAGCGTCGAGGCGGCCGAGGCCGGCGAGCGGCTCGACAAACTGCTTGCGACGCGCTTGCCGGAAGTTTCTCGCTCGCGGCTCAAGCAGTGGATCGAGGACGGGGCGGTGCGCGTCAACGGTGGCACGGTGCGGCCGCGCCACGCCGTTCTGGCCGGCGATCTCGTCGAGCTCGAGCCGCAGCCCGCTCCGGACGCCGCCGCGTTCGTCGCGGAAGCGCTGCCGCTTGACGTTGTCCACGAGGACGACGCCATCATCGTCGTCGACAAGCCACCCGCTTTAGTGGTCCATCCGGCCGCCGGCCACTGGTCCGGCACGCTGCTGAATCGGCTGCTGTTCTATGCACCGGAATTGGCCCAGCTGCCGCGCGCCGGGATCGTTCATCGACTGGATGCAGGTACGTCCGGACTGATGGTCGTGGCTCGGACCCTACATGCCCACACTGAACTGGTGCGGCAGTTGCAGGCGCGCAGTGTCCATCGCGCCTACTGGGCGATCGTGCTCGGCGAGCCGCGCCGCAGCGGCACCGTCGATGCGCCGATCGGTCGCGACCCGCGCAATCCGTTGCGTTTTCGAGTAAGCCACGCCGCGAGCGCGCGCGCCGCGCGTACGCATTACACGCGGGTGGCGGCTATGCAGCAGGACGGCGCTCACCTCTCGTGGCTCGCACTTCGGCTCGAGACCGGGCGCACCCACCAGATCCGCGTGCACTTCGAATACCTCGGTCATCCGCTGGTCGGCGATCCGGTGTACCGGCGGCGGCTGCCGGCGCCCGATCCCGACGTCCCGTGGCGTGCGTTTCCGCGCCAGGCTCTCCACGCCTGCATGTTGGGCCTGCAGCACCCGGTCAGCGGCGAAGCGATGAGCTGGTTCCGGCCGCCGCCGGCCGATCTGGCCGCGCTGATGCGCGCGCTGCAGTTTGGGCCGATCGACCGGCCACTGACTGAAGGGGACACATGAGCACCGCGTCGCCGCTCGAGGTGATCGTTCCCGACTGGCCGGCGCCGGCTCAGGTGCGAGCGCTGATCACGACCCGTGCCGGTGGCGTTTCAGCTGGGCCGTACGCCGGGCCCGGGGGACGCGGCGGCATGAACGTGGGCCGCGGTTCCGGAGACGATCGCGCCTCGGTCGACGAGAATCGAATGCGCCTGCGTGCGCTGCTCCCGGCCGATCCCGCCTGGCTTAAACAGGTGCACGGCGCTACGGTCGTCGATGCCGCGGAGGCGGCGGCAGTACCGGGCGGCGCGGAGGCCGATGCCGCGATCACGGATCGCGCCCAGGTCGTAGCCGCCGTCATGGTGGCGGACTGCATGCCGGTGCTGCTGGCCGACGCTCGTGGGCGCTGCGTCGCGGCCGTGCACGCGGGCTGGCGCGGCCTTGCGGCAGGCGTGATCCAGCGTGCGGTACGGGCGCTGCGCGAACGACTCGGCGAGCCGGACGCCCGATTGCTGGCCTATCTCGGTCCGGCGATCGGGCCCGACCACTTCGAGGTTGGCACCGATGTCCTCGAGGCGATGTCGACCGGGCTGAACGGAGCCGCGACGGCGTTCGTGCGGCGTGCCGACCGGTACATGGCGGACCTCTTTGCGCTCGGCCGCATGGCCTTGAGGCACGAAAACGTGGACGCCATCTATGGCGGCGGCGCGTGCACGGCCTGCGACCCGCTTCGCTTCTACAGCCACCGCCGCGACCGGGTCACCGGACGCCATGCAGCGCTGATCTGGATCGAGCCTGATCGCGTGGTTTGACACGTCGGCGATCGCACGGAGAATCCCAAGACATTGCAGAGCCGGAGGACCCTGGACCCCCGGTCAACCAGCGGAGGACGTATGCCCACCACCAAGGCTTCCGGAACCCACCGGGCCGCGCGCAAGTCGCCCGCTCAAAGCACTCGCCGCGCGCGCAGTAAGTCGGCGACCGGAGCACGTCGCGCACCGGCGGCGCGTAACGACGTCGGCTCCAAGGAAACTGCGAGGACTGCGGCATCGGCACCGACCTGGGCTATGCCCCAGGCCCTGGGCAGCACCGAGCCGTTCAATTTCGCGCTGCCCTGGCTGCAGCCCGCGACCACCACGATGCCGCTCGGGGCCGATCAACTGGTTTCCATGCAGCAGGAATACGTGCAGCGCCTGACCGGACTCTGGAACGATTTTTTCGCGCATCCGGAGCGGACCACTGCGCCGATCGCGGATCCGCGCTTCTCCGATCCGTCGTGGCAGAAAAATTCGCTTGCGTCGTTCTATGCGCGGACCTACCTGCTCAACGCCGAGTTCCTGACTCGCCTGGCCGAAAGCGTGCAGGGCGACCCCAAGACCCGCAAGCGAGTCAAGTTCGCGGTGTCGCAGTGGGTTGACGCCGCGTCTCCGGCCAACTTCCTCGCCTTGAATCCGAAGGCACAGCAGACGCTGCTCGACACCAACGGCGAGAGCCTGAAGGTGGGGATGGACAACCTGCTGAAGGACATCGGCAAGGGCAAGATCACGCAGACCGACGAGTCCGCCTTCGAGGTCGGCAAGAACGTTGCGACCAGCGAAGGGGCGGTCGTCTACCAGGGCCTTCTGTTCCAGCTGATCCAGTACAAGCCGCTGACCGAGAAGGTCTACGAGCGGCCGTTCCTGCTGGTGCCGCCCTGCATCAACAAGTTCTACATCCTCGACCTGCAGCCGGAGAACTCGTTCATCCGTTACCTGGTCGAACAGGGCCACACGGTGTTCGTACTGTCGTGGAAGAACCCGCACAAGCCCGAAGCGCACATCACCTGGGACGATTACCTCGAGAAGGGCGTGATCGAGGCGATCCATGTCGTGCAGGAGATCGGCGGCACGAAGCAGATCAACGCGCTCGGCTACTGCGTCGGCGGCACGCTGATCTCGAATGCGCTCGCAGTGTTGTACGCGCGTGGCGAGAAGCCGGTCACCAGCTTGACGCTGTTGACCGCGCTGCTCGATTTTGAGGACGCCGGCGTGCTCGATGTGTTCATCGACGAGAACCAGGTGCGCCTGCGCGAGCAGCAGTTCGCGCGTGGCGGCATCATGCCCGGGCTCGAACTCGCCAACACCTTCTCGAGCCTGCGTTCCAACGACCTGGTGTGGAGCTACGTTGTCAGCAATTATCTCGAGGGCAAGTCGCCACCGGCCTTCGACCTGCTGTACTGGAACGGGGATGGCACGAATCTACCCGGGCCGATGTATGCCTGGTACCTGCGCAACATGTACCTCGAGAACAACCTGCGCGTGCCGAACAGGCTGGTCACCTGCGGACAGCCGGTCGATCTGAACCGAATCCAGGTGCCGACCTATGTCTTCGCGGCGCGCGAGGACCATATCGTGCCGTGGAAGGCGGCGTACGCCTCGGCGCGCGCACTGCCCGGCGGCGGCAAGGCGGGCGGCGTTCGCTTCGTGCTGGGTGCCAGCGGCCACATCGCCGGTGCCATTAATCCGCCGAGCAAGAACAAACGCAATTACTGGGCGGGTGCCGGCGATTTGCTGCCGGCCAATTCGGACGCGTGGTTTAACAGCGCGGAGGAGATCCCGGGCAGCTGGTGGACCGACTGGGGCCGCTGGCTGGCGCGGTACGGTGGATCACAGAAGCCGGCACCAAAGCGCTATGGCGATGCGACCCACAAGCCGATAGAGCCGGCGCCGGGAAGCTACGTCAAGGAAAAGGCTTGAGCTACAGATCAGCAAGCCCGGGCCGTCGTGTGATGCATACGGCCGTCCGGCCGATTCATCCAATGGAGTCTTGTCATGACTGAAGCAGTAATCGTTGCGGCGGCGCGCACCGCGATCGGCAAATTCGGCGGGACGCTGGCCAAGGTGCCGGCGCCCGAACTCGGCGCCATCGTCATCAAGGAAGTTCTGCGGCGGGCCAACCTGCCGGCCGACCAGGTCGATGAAGTCATCATGGGTCAGGTGCTGACCGCGGGCAGCGGACAGAACCCGGCGCGCCAGGCCGCAATAAAGGCCGGCCTGCCGGTGACGGTACCGGCGATGACGATCAACAAAGTGTGCGGCTCAGGACTGAAGGCTGTGATGCTGGCGGCGCAGGCGATCCGCAACGGCGATGCGCAGATCATCGTCGCCGGCGGGCAAGAGAACATGAGTGCGTCGCCGCACGTGATGCTCGGTTCGCGCGACGGCTTTCGCATGGGCGATGCCAAGATCGTCGACAGCATGATCGTCGACGGCCTGTGGGACGTGTACAACCAGTATCACATGGGCAACACCGCCGAGAACGTCGCCAAGGCGCACAACATCGATCGCGCCGCACAGGACGCGCTCGCACTGGCCTCGCAGACCAAGGCTGCCGCCGCGCAGGAGGCCGGTCGCTTCAAGGAGGAGATCGTCGCCGTCACGATTCCGCAGAGGAAGGGCGATCCACTCGTGTTCGACGCCGATGAGTTCATCAACCGCAAGACCAACGCCGAGGCGTTGGCGGGGCTGAAGCCCGCGTTCGACAAGCAGGGAAGCGTCACCGCCGGCAACGCGTCGGGATTGAACGACGGTGCGGCGGCGCTGCTGGTCATGTCGGCCGAACGCGCAAAGCTGTTCGGCCTGACCCCGCTCGCGCGCATCGTCAGCTTCGCCTCTGTGGGAGTCGATCCGTCGATCATGGGCATGGGGCCGGCGCCGGCCTCGCGCAAAGCGCTGCAGAAGTCGGGCTGGAAGGCCGAGCAGCTCGACCTGATGGAACTCAACGAGGCTTTCGCCGCGCAGGCCTGTGCGGTCAACAAAGACCTGGGCTGGGACAAAGCGCCATTTAAGGACAAGATCAACGTCAACGGCGGCGCGATCGCGCTTGGCCACCCGATCGGCGCATCGGGCGCGCGTGTGCTGGTGACCTTGCTGCACGAGATGAAGAAGCGCGACGCCAAGAAGGGCCTGGCAGCGCTGTGCATCGGTGGCGGCATGGGAGTTGCACTCACGGTAGAACGCTAGATAGGGAGTCGTGCAGTTGTACTGCGGTCGGCGCCGGGCCGTCCCAAGCCGGCCGCGCTAATCTGAGTTCGCCCGAGTGCACGTGCGACGCGGAGCGTTGCGTACACGAGGGCGACAACAACGAGCGGAGACAAACATGGCGAAGGTGGCGTATGTGACGGGCGGCATGGGCGGGATCGGCACGGCGATCTGCCAGCGCCTGGCGAAGGACGGCTTCAAGGTCATCGCCGGCTGCGGGCCGACGCGTGACTACAACAAGTGGCTCGGTGAGCAGAAAGACAAGGGCTATACCTTCTACGCATCGGTCGGCAACGTGGCCGACTGGTCGAGCACCGAGGAAGCCTTCAAGAAGGCGGTCGCCGAGCATGGCGTGATCGACGTGCTCGTCAACAACGCCGGCATCACGCGCGATCGGATGTTCCTGAAGATGACGCGCGAGGACTGGGATGCAGTGATCGACACCAATTTAAACAGCATGTTCAACGTCACCAAGCAGGTCGTGCCGGGCATGATTGAAAAAGGCTGGGGTCGCATCATCCAGATCAGTTCGGTCAACGGCGAAAAGGGCCAGGCCGGACAGACCAACTACTCGGCCGCTAAGGCCGGCATGCACGGCTTCACGATGGCGCTGGCGCAGGAAGTCGCAAGCAAGGGCGTGACGGTCAACACGGTGAGTCCGGGCTATATCGGCACCGAGATGGTCAATGCGGTCAAGCCGCAGATTCTCGAGAAGATCGTCGAGAGCATCCCGGTCAAGCGCCTCGGAACGCCGGACGAGATCGGGGCGATCGTCACGTGGCTCGCCGGTACGGATTCCGGCTTCACGACCGGTGCCGACTTCTCCTGCAACGGCGGCCTGCACATGGGGTAGGCGCGGGGTTTCGACGGGTGCACCTGTGTGCACTCGGTGTCACGCGCACGGGCGCCGCATGCTTGTGGCGCACTGGACCGGTCGAGCAGAGCGGAGCGCGGGGCTTCGTCGAGTGCAGCTGCACTCCGTGCTGCGCGCACGGCCGCCGCATGCTTGCGGCGCATTGGCCGGTCGAACAAGCCACGATGCGGCAGGCGGCAATCGCAAAGATCGCAGAGCGAACGGCCGAGGCACGCCGCTTGCTTGCGCTCGCGGTCCGACGTAGGCCGCCGCTAAGCACTAGGGACTTACGCGGGCGGCGATCGGGAGTCGCTGCGGATCGACCGCATCACCCGGTTGCGCGTTGCCCGAAGTTTGGATCTCGCGCAGTGCGGTGTCACCGGTTCGTTACTGCCGCGACATTAACCTGTGGGCGGAAGAGCGCGAATTCGTTCGTGTGCCCGCATCGAATCGATGAATCATCGGAGACGATTGATGAAGCAAGCAGCATCTGGTCCGAGCGCGCTACTTCCGGCGATAGACTGGTCGCCCTTCCTATGTGCCCGTCCAACCATTAGAGGAGACATATCGATGTACGTACGAACCGGTCTTCGCTCGCTCCTCGCAGCGGCCGCAGGCACATTGGCTTTGGCTGCCTGTGGCAGTGACGACGATATTGTTCCTGTACCGGCGCCTATGAGCTGCACGCAGTTGAACGGCATGACCATTCCCGCTTCCTCCATCGGTTTGCCCACCACTGGCGCGGTCGTCACCAGCACGGCGGTGGTACCCGCTGCCGGTACGGGCCCGACGGCCGTGGGTGATTACTGCAAGGTGCTTGGCGACATCAATCCGGTCGATGCCACAGCACCCAAGATCAAGTTCCAGGTTAACCTGCCCACGACCTGGAACAATGGCGCCGTAATGTTCGGCGGCGGCGGTTATAACGGCACCATTGCCACCGGCACAGGCAACGTTCCGGCTGGCCCCACAAACCAGCCGACGCCGTTGGGCCGCGGCTACGCCACTTTCGGCAGTGATTCGGGCCATCAGGCCAATGCGGCAGGCAGCCGCGACGGTAGTTTCGGCATCAACGACGAAGCTTTGCGAAACTTCTCCGGGGATGCGCTCAAGAAGACGCGCGACGCCGCCGTCGCGATCATCAAGGCGCGCTATGCCACGAACACCATTGCTAGGACGTACTTCGCCGGGGGCTCTACCGGCGGCCGCGAAGCCTTGCTGGTGGTGCAGAACTGGCCTCAGGATTTCGACGGTGCGATCGTGCTGTATCCAGCATGGAATGCCGCGAGCCTGGACCTGCAGTTCGGACGCGTGACGCGGCAACTCGCGCTGCCTGGGGCGTATCCGAATCGCGCAAAGCGCAAGGTGTTGTTCGACTCGGCCGTGGCTGCGTGCGACATGCTGGACGGCGTTGCCGATGCGCTCATCAGTAACCAGGGCGCCTGCGATGCCACCTTTGATCCTGCGACCGCCACGCTCGCGGGCAACCCGATACGCTGCCCCAACGGCGTCGACGTCGGCGACGCGTGTCTGTCCGATGCGCAGATTGCATCCTTCAATGTTATGAACACGCCGCTGACCCTCTCCTACGCTCTGGCGAGTGGCGAAACGACCTATCCCGGCTTCGTGACCTGGGGGACGGACTTCGGCATTCCCGGTACCAGTCCGTTGCAGCCAACTGTGCTGACGCTGTCACTGGGAACCGAGCAGCCCGCGAATCCGATGCCACCCGTGGCCGCGACCACGCCACCGTATGGCAGCACCTTCTGGGATCAGTGGGTGAAGTACTTTGTGACGCGTGACACCGGGTTCAATTCGCTGTCGCTTGATCCGCAGAATCCTGGAGTGTGGCAATCGCGCATCGTCGAGCTGACAGGCATTCAGGACGCGAACAAGACCGACCTGTCGGCCTTCCGCGCCAAGGGCGGAAAGATCCTGATGGCGCATGGCATCCACGATGCGCTGGTAAGCAGCCGCGCGACCCGGCAGTACCTCACCCGGATTCAGGGTGCGATGGGCACGTCCAACGTGCGTGACTTCGTGCGCTACTACGAGATTCCTGGTTACGGGCACGCGGCGAGCAGCGTTTTCAACGCCGCCTGGGACTCGCTCACGACGCTCGAGGCGTGGGTGGAGCGGGGCGTCACTCCACCGGCGCAGATCGTTACCGACACGGCGGGCGTTGCCGGTCGCACTAGGCCGCTCTGCGAATATCCGAGCTGGCCGAAGTACAACGGCAGCGGCGACGTGAATGCGGCCGCGAGTTTTACCTGTTCGATCAACTAGGCGAGTTCACGTCACGAGGACAGGGCTCGAAGAAAGGGGGGCGTCACAGGCGCCCCTTTCATTGCTGTCGCAGTCGACCATTGGATTCTTTGCGTTCTTCTTCAGGTTCCGCGCACTGGCCGAAGTCGATGACTTCGCACAGGAGTCCACTCCGCATCAGAAGGTCGCAAACCGTGCATCGCTGCGTGCTTGTCCGGACTT
>DATEZE010000204.1:0-11254 GCA_035255845.1 Burkholderiaceae bacterium
CAGCGTTTATCACTCGTGTGCGGCGGGCATCATCCATGGTCGCGCCGGAGAGGAGGAATATTCCGACGCGGTGGTTACTTCAGCGGACGTGGTCGCGCTGCGCTCGCGCGTCGAGGCGGTGATCGATACCAATGTGCCAGAGGACGCCGCCGATGTCAGCATCGAGACCACTGACGGCGGCACTCTGCACGTGTATGTCGAGCACGCGATCGGCAGCCTCGCGCGGCCGATGACCGACGCGCAACTGCGCGCCAAGTTCGTCGACCAGAGCGCGCCGGTGCTCGGGGCCGAGCGCGCCGCTCGGGCCGCGGACATCGCCGCGCGAATCGCCGACTTCCCGACAGTCAAAGAACTCATCGCGAGCTGCACCATTGGGCGCTGAGGCACAGAGTCGGAGCGCTGTCGTGAATCCCGGACCGAGGGGAATGCGCGGCGCGCCGGTTGCACAACGCCTGGCTGAGCTCGTATCGCTGAGCGAGCCGCAGCGCGCGGCGGGTGCGCGCGCAAGCGGCTCGCGGCTGCTGCTCGACATTGCGGGCCTGTGCGTGGCCGCGCGCCGACAGGACTACGTACGCGCCGTGCTCGACTCGATCGATGGTACGGGACCATGTACGGCGATTGGCCATACGGTGCGGTTTGACGTAGACGATGCCGCGCTCATCAACGGCGTCGCTGCCCACGGCGAGGATTTCGACGACACCTACGAGGGCGGGCCGGTCCACGCCGGCGCTGTCATCGTTCCTGCGGCGCTCGCCTGTTGCGAGCGTCATGGCCTCGGCGGCGAAGATCTGTTGCGAGCCATCGCCGTCGGCGCCGAAGTGACCTGCCGGCTGTGCCGCGTCGCACCCACTCGCATCCACAAGGCTGGCTTTCACCCGACAGCGATCCTCGGTGTGATCGGTGCGACCGCAGCGGTCGGCGCGGCGCTGCGCGTGCGGCCTGAAGTGCTGGTCAACGCCTTCGGCATCGCGGGCAGCCTCGCGGCCGGCATCATCGAGTACCTGGCGGATGGCTCCTGGACCAAGCGGCTCCATCCGGGCTGGGCGGCGCAATCCGGTTACCGCGCAGTGCGACTCGCAAGCGGCGGTTTCATCGGCCCGCGGACCGTCTTTGAGGGCAACCACGGCCTTTTCAAAGGTTTCGCGTCGTCCCGCGACGGCGATTACGAGGCCATGTTCGACGGCTTCGAGGAAGAGTGGGTTTGGCAGTCGATTGCATTCAAGCCGTATGCCTGCGGAACGATGGCACATCCGTACATCGATTGCGCACGCGCCTTCCGTGCGCGCGGCATCGCTCCGGGACGCATCGTCCGCATCGACTGCGAGACTGCCGAAGGCATCGTGCATCGGCTGTGGGAGCCCCTGCACGAAAAGCAGGCACCTCCGAACGGGTACGCGGCGAAGTTCAGCATTCCGTATGCGGTAGCCATCGGCATTCTCCGCGACGACGCCGGCCTGTCCGATTTCGACAAGGCTGTCGTCGACGACCCTGCGGTCGTCGAACTGGCCGGCAAGGTGAACTACGTGATCGATCCCGGCAATCCGTATCCGAATGAGTTCACCGGACACCTGCGCGTCTCGCTCGACAACGGCGAGACCGTCGAGCACCGTCAGGCCTTCTTCAAGGGCGGCGCCGAGCACCCGTTGAGCGATGATGAATTGCGCCACAAGTTCCGTGCGAATTGCCGCTACGGCGGCCTATCGCAGGAGCAGACCGACGCGCTTGCGGCCAGGGTCAACGATGTCTTCGACCAGCGCGTCGTTTTCTTCGGCGACGAGCCTCCGGCACGGATGCCTGCGCCGTGAACGGACCGGCACAAAGCCGAGTTGCTCTCGTTACCGGAGCCGGGCGCAACATCGGCCGACAGATCGCGCTGCGCCTGTCCGAACTGGGTTACGCGATCGCAGTCAACATCCGCTCGTCGCTCGACGAAGGCCGAGCCGTGGTCGAAGAGATCGTCGCTGGCAATGGCGAAGCGCTGCTGTGTGTCGCCGATGTCACCGACGACGCTGCAGTGGCCCGGATGGTGTCGGATATCGAGCAGCGCTGGGGACGCCTCGATGTTCTCGTCAACAACGCAGCGGTCCGGCAGGAAGTGTCGCTGGACCAGATGTCCGTCGAGCAGTGGCGGACGACCCTGGCGGTCGTCCTCGACGGAGCGTTTTTTTGCACGCGCGCGGCGTTGCCACTGTTGCGCAAGTCCGCGCATGCAAGCATCGTCAATATCGGCGGCATGACGGGTCATACCGGCGCCGCGCGGCGCGCGCACGTCGTGACTGCGAAGGCCGGCCTGGCGGGCCTGACGCGCGCGCTGGCACACGAGCTCGCACCCGACAACATCACTGTCAACTGCGTTGCGCCCGGCCTCATCGATACCGTGCGCAACGCGGCCAGTGCCAGCGCCGCACCCGACCACCGGCGACGACACCAACCGCTGCTCGGTCGGCACGGGACTGCTGACGAAGTCGCCCAGGCCGTCGTCTGGCTTGCCGGGCCCAATGCGCGCTTCGTCACCGGTCAAACGCTTCACGTCAACGGCGGCGCTTTTCTCGGAGGCTGAGGTGCCGCCTCTGATGAGCCGCATCTCAGACTGGCGGCTCTGGCTCACCCTCGCCGCGGGCGCGCTCGGTGGCTGGGCAGCAGCCGCGGTGCGCCTGCCGCTGCCCTGGGTTCTCGGCTCGATGCTAGCTGTTGCTGCGGTCACTCTGGGCGGTGTCGGCGCAACACAACCGATCGCCGGACGTCGAGTCGCGCAGATGACGATCGGCGTCGCACTTGGCCTGGGATTCACCCCACCGGTGCTGCGCAGCGTCGCCGCGATGGGTCACTGGCTGGCCCTCGGTGCGGTTTATTCGCTCGTCCTTTCGGCGCTCGCGGCGCGATTGTTCCAGCGCTGGGCGCGGGTCGACGCGATGACGGCGGCGTATTCGACCGCCGTCGGTGCATCGGCCGAGATGGCGCTGCAGGCGCAGCGGGCCGGCGCCAACGGCGCGGTAGTCGCGTCGTCTCACGCCGTGCGCATCACCGTCGTCGTCACGCTGGCATCGTTCATCGCGCGCCTGACCGGCGAGCACGGCGATGCCTTGGCGGACCCGACGGCTCAGACGCTGTCCCTTCAGATGTCGATCGTTTTCGCGGTTCTTGCGGTAGCCGCAGGCTGGATCGGCCAGCTCATCCGGCTGCCAAACGCCTTTCTTCTCGGGCCGGTCATCATGGCCGCGAGCTTCGCGGCCAACGGCGTCGTCGCGCGGCTGCACCCCTGGGCACTGGAGGCCGCACAGATCGTGATCGGCTGGGGCCTCGGCCAGCACATGACGCGGCAGTTCTTCATGACCTCACCGCGGATCCTGGCGGTATCGAGCGCCATTACGGTTGCGATGCTCGGCATCTGCGTCATGGCCGCCGCGGCGATGCACACCGTCGCCGGCGTCTCGTTGCTGACCGCGTTCCTGTCGCTCGCGCCCGGTGGCACGGCTGAAATGGCCATCATCGCGAAGACCTACGGCATCGGCGCCCCGGCCGTCACCGCCTTTCATTTCTTCCGCGTGGTCGCGACCATTGTGCTGACCGGCTGGATGGCACAGAAGCTGGCCAACAGCGGCTGGCTTACACGATGAAGCGCAGCGGTGCCGTGACGACAACGCCTAAGATGGGCGGTGCCGTGTTGTCCCCCCGCATGAATTTCGATCTCGCTGACCTGCGCGCTTTCGTGGCGGTCGCCAAGCTCGCCAGCTTTCGCGCCGCAGCGACTGAGCTGCACCTGTCGCAGCCGGCGCTGTCGCGTCGGATAGAAAAGCTCGAAGCGGCGCTCGGAGTGCGTCTGTTCCATCGGACCACGCGTAAGGTCGACCTGACGGCGGTCGGCCGCGAGTTCTCGCAGCGCGCGAACGAGCTGCTCAACAGCCTGGAAGAGTCGCTGCTCGGGATCCGCGACGTCGCGAGCCGCGTTTCGGGAGACGTCACGGTCGCCTGCATTCCATCGGCCGTGCGCTTCTTCCTGCCGAACATCCTCAAGGCTTATCACGAGCGCTATCCCGGCATCGTCGTCCGGTTGATCGACCAGGGCGCCAACGACGTTCTATCGACGGTTGTCCGCAGCGAAGCGGATTTCGGCATCAACTACGTCGGCACCCAGGATCCACAGCTCGACTTCCACCCGATCCTGCGCGAACCGTTCGTGCTCGCGTGCAACGCCAACCACCCGCTCGCGAAGAAGAAAAAGGTGACCTGGGCGGAACTTGCACCGTTCGACTACATGTCGGTCACGAAGGCGAGCGGCAACCGGTTCCTGCTCGACACCGCGCTTTCGAACAGCGCAACGCGGCCTCGCTGGTTCTGCGAAGCGCAGCACGTATCGACGCTGGTCAACCTTGTAGAGGCCGGCCTCGGCATCGCTGCTGTACCGCGGCTGGCGATGCCGCCGAAGAACAACGCATTGCTCGTCAGCGTTCCGCTCGTCAAGCCGCTCGTCTCGCGCACCGTCGGCCTGATCCGGCGCGTCGGGCGCGCGCTGCCGCCCGCCGCGCAGCAACTTTACGACCAGATCCTCGCGTTGAAGAGGGGCTAGCCGCCGCCATGCGAAACGCAGCCGCTGCGTTTCGAGCGAGCGGACTGAAAGGTCCCCACGATGAGGGCATCGATTTTCAAGGCTTTGCGACGCCGATGCATACGGTCTACAACGAGTCGAGAAAAGTGAGTAGTTGTCGCTTTTCGCCCGAAGACAGGCCGCTGTAACGCACTCGTACGCCGGAGGCCTGGCCGGAGTGCCGCGCGATGGCATCTTCTTTGGTCGATGACATGCCGTCGTGCATCAACCGGTTGCGCGTTCGCAGCGCCCACAGCGGTGCCGTGCGAATCTGGTTCGCGGTCCCCGCAAATTCAGCCGTCGGCTGAATGGGGATGCCATCGCCGCTGCCGATGTCGTGCAGCAGGAAGTCGCTGTACGGATGAATGATCTTATTGCCGAGCGCTGCCGGAACCGTCATGGCGCCACCGTTGATGCGCGTGCTCGGGCTCGCGGTGCGAACCGTCGAAACATGGCAGACCGCGCAACCGATTTGCGCAAACAGCGCCTCCCCGGCGCGGACGTCCGGGGTGATCGGGCCGCGCGACGGCGCTTTCGTCGCCCGCATGAAGTCGGCGAACGCCGTGATGTCGACGCCATCGTCCTCGGGCTCGCTGACGAGGTCGTATTCCGAACCGAAGCCGATGTAAACGTTCGCCGATGTGTTTTCTTCCGGGAAAAGGGGCGTCGTTATTCCCATCTCGTTCAAGTACGCGTCGGCCGCAAAAGACACGAGGCTCGCGTGCTGGTTCTTCCAGCCAAACCGTCCAACGCGTGGCGCACTATTGGCTTCGAGCACCGCCACAAGAACGGCGGTGCCGCGCATCGAAGCCGGCTGCCTATCGCGGATAGCGAACAGCGTCGAATTCGCGATCGCCTCGATGAATCCCGCGCCGAGCGTATTGGTCGAAATGCGGAACGTGCGAACCGGATCGTTCGGAGATACGTGCTCGACAATTTCCGGGTGCGTCGCGCGCGACGCGATCAGCGTTCCGCCGAGTGACTCAAAAAACTGGCCGTTCTTGGTGCGACCTGAGCGAAACTCGGCAACCTGGCTCGCTCCGCCGGTCACGATGTTCTGGTGGCATTCGCGACAACTCTGCGCGTTATAGGTCGGGCCGAGGCCGTCCGCGGCGGTTTCAACCTCTTCGAAGATGAAGCGGTTGTCGTTGAACGAGCGCAGCGCGACGACGTTGCCCTCGTTCAGCGATTCAAATGGTGGTCCCTGTTCACTGAAGCCATTGGTCTGGTTATCAAAGCCTTGCGGCGCCTCGGTGAACATCGCGTGCGCCGAAGCGGTGGCGACTTCATCGATCGCGGCGCGATCTTCATCCGGCACCGTGCCGCGCGGTCGAAAGCGCTCCGGACGCGGCAGATGCTGGAACTGCAACTGTGGATGGCTGGCGGCCTGTCGTCCGCGAATCCTGCTGACTGCACTGCTCGTTTGCGCGACAAACACGAACATTGACACGGCAGCCACGATGAGCGGAATTCCGATCTTCATCGTCGAGTCCCTTCCCTCCGAGGAGCGATCTCTCGCCACGGCGCAGAACCGCCGTCGGGATGTCTTCTTCAGAGTGCAAGGAACTATGCGCGTCGCATCAAGGCGATCACATCATCTTTTTGTCGCCGCACATCGCATGCGGAGGCGTCACGTATTCGGGCGTCCCGCAATGCGGACATATGAGCGGGGATTGAACAAACGGATTTCTGATTAATCCCGAGCTACAGCGTGGGTTTCAAAGAAACGTCGAATTCTCGCGAGCTCGACTAAAACCGCACGTGCGGAAAGCGTTCCCAGCTTGCCTCCCCTCACAAGCTGCCGCAAACCCGGAGCGTCGATTCGCTGCTTCGTTCAGCGTCCGACGAGGCGCTGTAGATGCTCGGGATAGCGCGCTCCCTGCACCGAAACATTCGACGTAGCCCTGTCGATGTCGCGCAGCTCTACCGTCGACAGCTCTACAGTGGCGGCGCCAAGGTTCTCCTCCAGCCTCTGGAGTTTCGTCGTGCCCGGAATCGGAGCGATCCAGGGTTTCTGGGCGAGCAGCCAGGCGAGCGCGATCTGCGCCGGCGTCACCCGTTTGCGCCCGGCAATGGCTGCGATCACATCCACCAGGCCGTGATTGAGCTTGCGCGCCTCGGGCGAGAAACGCGGCACGACGTTGCGAAAGTCGGAACTATCGAACTGGGTGTTTTCGTCGATCTTGCCGGTCAAGAAGCCCTTCCCGAGGGGGCTGAACGGCACGAAGCCGATCCCAAGTTCCTCGAGCGTTGGCAGCAGCTCCGCCTCGGGCTCCCGCCACCACAACGAATATTCGCTCTGCACAGCGGTAACCGGCTGGACGACGTGAGCGCGCCGAATGGTCTGAACGCCGGCCTCGGACAAACCGAAGTGCTTCACCTTGCCCTGCTGAATCAGTTCCTTGACGGTGCCGGCCACATCCTCGATCGGTACGTCCGGATCCACGCGGTGCTGATAAAAGAGGTCGATCGCATCGACTTGAAGTCGCTTGAGCGAGGCTTCAGCGACCTCCTTGATGTGCTGCGGCTGACTGTTGAGACCCGACTGCTTTCCGTCTCGAATCCCGAATCCGAACTTGGTCGCGATGACCACGCGCTGACGAAACGGCGCCAAAGCCTCGCCGACAAGCTCCTCGTTGGTGAACGGTCCGTAGATCTCGGCCGTGTCGAAGAATGTGACCCCGCGTTCCACCGCCGCGCGAATCAACGAGATCCCGACCTGCCTGTCCACCGCAGGACCATATCCATGACTCAGACCCATGCAGCCGAGGCCAAGGGCCGAAACTTCCACCTGGCTGTTTCCCAATTTCCGCTTCTGCATTCCTGCTCCTGCAAATTCGGCGTTTTGCCGCTACGAAGGTCGCAACGCCGGGGAACTTGCTCGCCAAAACGCGGGAAGTTTGCCTTTGCTAGACCTCATGCATGGCGCATCAGTCTTGTCGTGCCAAGAATAGGCCTGTCCTGTCGCAATAGACGGAACGCCTGCACGGCGCTCTGCATTGTGAGCCCGCGAGGATCAACACGAACGGTCACACGCGAACAACTCGTGGCGCCCGACAGTGCGGCGCCAGCCAGCAGAAAGGCGAGCGAATTGCAGGGAAGCTCGGCGTCGGCCGCGCCGGAATCTTGTGTAATGCTGACGCGCTGCTCCGTACCAACCGCGGCAGTGATCCGTCCCGTGCGCAGGACGAAATAGTTGACGCCGCTTGCGGCTATCACCTCTTCGGCCGCACGCTTCAGTTCGCGCCACCGAGTTTCCGCCCAGGTAGCGCCGGTGCGCTGATCCGATCCGCTGTAGCCCACCGAGATCCATCGACCAGGCAGGCCAGCCCGCTTGGCGAGCTCGAGGCAGCCTGCCAGGCCGTCAACCTCAACTTGCCATGCTCCGGGCGACAAGCCTCTTCGATTCGCGCCGGCGAGATAGATCACATGTGCCGCGCGCTCAATCAGTGGAGCAAGCGTTTGAGGCTGCTCCACATTGGCGACTACAACTTCGGCAGATGCCAACGACGGTTCGGACGCGAGGCGATCCGCACTTCGCACGCAGGCGATGACCGGGACCGACGCGGCACACAGGTAGCGCAGCACATAACAGCCCGTCTGGCCGTACGCACCGACAAGAAGAATCGAATCCCCGACGCCTGCTGCTCCCATAGTGCGAATCGACGGTCGTCGTAATGTTGGGGGCAATAAACATTCCGGACGATCGACTGCGTAATGATCGAACGTCGGCGGCGTCTCCGCGACCCCATGCGTCCGCGACCCGTTGATGTGGGATTCGCGTCTTCCGCGTTCGAGCGAAGCGCCCGTCAGCCCTGATGGTCTGCCGTTGGCCGGTTCCGTCCTTTGTCAGAGTGTCGCCCACGCCTCGACGATCGCATCGAGGCCGTGGCGGTAGTCGGGAAAGACCGGCCTCCAGCCCGGCACGCGGGGTGAAGGCGAGCGACCCGGCATTGCGAGCGCGGCCTGTTGCATATGCTCTTCGCGGATAATCAGCTTAATCACGGGCTTCGCCAGCAGCGGCACGTGCAGCGGAAACCTTCTGCCGATGCCGCGGGCGAAATAGTCCATGAACTGCATGAACGAGACGGGCTTGGCGTCGACGGCGTAGAGGAGTTTGCTGGCGTTGCGCGGCTTGGCAGCCGCGAGAAGAGCGCCGACCGCGTCGAATTGATGCAAGTGGTACTGCAAAGCCTTCGGCGGTCCCGCCCAGTAAGGCCGGCCGAGGCTAAACGCAGTGCGATAGGCGCGCAGGTCGCGGCTTTCGGGGCCGTATAGATAGCCGAGGCGCACCACGCAAGCGGGAAGGGAACCCGACAAGACCAGGTTCTCGCATTCGACGATGGTCTCCGCGATCGAGCGCAACGGGTCTTTCGGCGGGTGGCCGAGCACGAACGCGAAGCTCGCGTGCACCAGAAAGCCCGCGTCGACCTTGATGGCGTGGCGCGCCCCGGCCAGCGCGGTGCGCGCGAACTCCTTCCACGCGTGCCCGTCATGCAGCAGCGTATTGGCCTGCTGACCCGCGATGTTGATGTGGACACTGCCCGTTGCGCGCTGCCTGGACAGAATCCGGCCGAGTTCAGATCGCGCGCCAGTGATCGAGAGGCTCATTTGGCGGTCGACTCGTCGAAACCAGCAACTGAGTCCGCTTTATGGCGGTTTGCCATCGACTAGTCAACGGCTGCAATTGGCCGGCAACGGCTTCAATGCTCCAACCGCAAGCAGAATTGCGTCAGCTCATAACGTTCATCGAACAAGCCTTCCCCTGCCCGTCCAGTTATCCATCGGTCAGCACGACAAGATCCGTATCCAGCCGCGCTTCAGCCTCAGCGCGTCGGCCTGGACGGCAGCAGCACGGTCGACAGCGCGACCAGGATCAGCGCGAGCGCGACGTAATCCTGCCACGACGGCTGTTCGCCGAGTATCCACATGCCGGAGAACACGCCGAGCACCGGGATCATCATCACTGACAATCCGCTAGCCGCAGGCGGCAGCTTGCGCGCGAGCATTGACCACACGACGTGGCAGAACGCGATGGCGAGCACCATGTTGTAGGCGATCGATGCCCATTCGAGCGTCGTCGGCATGCGCCAGTGCGCGAGTTCGAACGTCGTCGTCGCTGCGATCATCACCGCAAGCGTGAGCACGAGCATCCAGAAAGTCAGCGCGATGATCGGCATCCCGGTCAGGTGCCTGCGGATCAGGTGCGTGCCATAGCCCCAGGCCGCGGCGGCGGTCAGCATCATCAGCGTTCCGAGCGGAGCGCCTGCCAGCGAGGTCAGCTCGGAGGCGAGCAGCAGCACGATGCCGATCGCTGCGGCGAGCACGCCAGCCCAGTGTCGGGGCAGCGGCCGCTCGTTGAACAGCAGCAGCCCGAGCACGACGGCCCAGACCGGCATCGTGTAGCCGAGGATCGCTGCGCGCCCGGACGGAAGCATCTTGATCGCGAGGATCGCGAGCAGGTGCCAGACAATCAGGTTCGGCAGTGCGAGCTTGACGATCGTCGGCCACGCACCATGCGGAACCTGCAGCGAGATACCGCGCGCAACGGCCCACGCCCAGATCACGACCAGGCCGCCGGCGATGCAAATCGAGCGGAAGAAAAGCGGCGGTAGTTGCGCAACACCGAGCTTCATCACCGGCCAGTTCACGCCCCAGAAGAGCGTGAGCAGCACCAACAGCATCAGGTCGCGGCGTGAGAGCTGGGACATCGCGGGTGCGGCAGGAGGAGATCAGGCTAGCGAAGGTCTGCTTTTACCCGACCATCTGTCGCCTGCCAACGGGCCTTGGCCGAGTCGAGCCCAGTCGGGTTCAGGCGTTTGGCGACTCAATGCGAGCTGACATCCCTGGATCGACGGGTCGCGACCCCAAGCCGACGGGTTAGCCGCCTGTGCTGGCGCGAGGTGCCGACAATTGCGGTGCCGAGCGACTGCGGCGCATGATGCGCACTCCTGCAGGGGCAGGCTCAAACGCCAGGAGACTGAGCATGGTCAAAGTGAGCGTGATGTACCCCAACACCCCTGGGGCGAGATTCGACCACGACTATTACCGCGACAAGCACATGCCGCTTGTGAAGGCGCGGATGGGTGACAACTGCAAGTACTACACCGTGGACAAAGGAATCGCGGGAGGTGCACCAGGTGCCCCGCCCACCTACATTGGCATGTGCCACATATTCAGCGAGTCCGTCGAGGCATTTCAGGCAGGCTTTGGCCCGCACGCGAAGGAGATCTTGGCTGACATTCCGAACTACACCGATCTGGCACCAGTGATGCAGATCAGTGAGGTGGTCGTAGGCTGAGCTCGCGTTGGTGCGGAGTGCCCACGGACTGTTTCACAGTGATCTTGCCCTTGATGATTGCAGAAGGCAAAACCCGCCACGCGGGCGGGCTTCTGTGAATCGCGTGACTACAGTCACTAGTCCATAGGTATGTAAAGTGCGACGACAGTGATCACCACAATCGCAGCTGTCAGAACGATCCCCGTGATCTTTGGACAACACGGCCGACGAGCGCGGGCGGCTCAAACGAGGCCGTGCTGCGCGTAGCATCCCGTTTCGCGTGCTGCATCATCCTTGCGGGAGGCTGCATGAAATCCTTGCACCGTGCTGATCTCTTCGGTTGGTCGCGTTTCGACGAGAAACGCAACGTCGACTTTTGCAGCGTGGCC
>DATEZE010000205.1:0-15024 GCA_035255845.1 Burkholderiaceae bacterium
ACGGCTTCGCAGCTTCTTGTCGACGCGCCCGTGCCCGTTCGATCGCTGCCTGCACGAGGCTGTGTCGGCGCGCGGCTTCGTCGGCCGTGCCATCGTTACGCCCGGCGATTGCATCCAGCCTGGCATGAGCCCGCGTCACCCGCGCCTGCGCGCGCTCGGCTGCTTCGAACACGAGTCGAGCTCGCCGTGCTTCATGGCGTCTGCGCGACTCGCGCGCGTCATCGTCGGTCCAGCGGCGCGGCGGCTGCACCGGCAGCATCTCGATGCAGTCCATCGGGCAGCGTGCCACGCACAGGTCGCAGCCATTGCACCACTGCGGGATCACCGTGTGCATCAGCCGCGCCGCACCGACGATCGCGTCGACCGGGCAGGCCTGGATACACAGCGTGCAGCCGATGCACCGGGTTTCGTCGACGACGGCAACCTGCAGCGGCTGCTCGCTGCCATGGTCCGGATTGAGCGGCACGACTGGGCGCCCGGTCGCGCTGGCGAGGCGTTCAATGCCGGCTGCGCCTCCAGGCGGGCACTGATTGATCGGCGCGCCTGCCGCGATCGCCTCGGCATAGGGACGACATCCGTCGTGACCGCACTTCGTGCACTGGGTCTGCGGCAGGAGGTCGTTGAGTCGATCCGCCAATAAAGCGGTGGCATCCATCATCGACTGCGAATAGCTGCGGAGAAGAGCCGGATTATCGGCCCAGAGCACCGCTCAGGCGTGCGCGCGGATGAAATCCCTGATCTGCGGAGCGATCTGCTCGCGCCAGCGGCGTCCACTGAAGATGCCGTAGTGACCGGCACCCTGTGCGGTCAGGTGCTGTTTCTTCGCCTTCGGGATGCCTTTGCACAGGTCGTGCGCTGCGCGGGTCTGGCCGCTTCCGGAGATATCGTCGAGTTCGCCCTCGATCGTGAAGAGCGCGACATTCGTGATGTCCTCGGGGCGGACGCGCTGCCCGTGCACGTCCCAGGTGCCCTTGGTCAGTCGACGCTCCTGGAACACGATGCGGATCGTGTCGAGGTAGTACTCCGCAGGCAGATCGATCACCGCGTTGTACTCGTCGTAGAACTCCCGGTGGTTCTCGACGTCGTCCATGTCGCCCTTGACGAGGTCGAGGTAGTAGTCCCAGTGCGAATTCAGGTGCCGGTCCGGGTTCATCGCGACGAAGCCGGCGTGCTGCAGGAAGCCCGGATAGACCTTGCGCAGGTAGCCGGGATACGCCGTTGGGACCATGAAGATGACGCTGTTCTCGAACCACTTATGGTTCTTGCGCAGCGCCAACGCGTTCACCTGTGTCGGGCTTTTGCGCGTGTCGATCGGACCGCCCATCATCGTCATCGATTTCGGCAGCTTCGGATCGTGGTTGCTCGCCATCAGCGAGACCGCAGCGAGCACCGGCACGGTCGGTTGGCAGACCGAGATTACATGCACGTCCGGGCCAAGGGCGTGGATGAACTCGGTCACATAGGCGACGTAGTCGTCGAGGTGGAACGGGCCGGCGGTGATCGGCACCAGCCGCGCGTCGATCCAGTCCGTGATCCAGATGTCGTGATCCGGCAGCAACGCACGCACGGTGTCGCGCAGCAGTGTCGCGTGGTGGCCCGACAGCGGCGCGACGATCAGCACGCGCGGATCGGCCGGTCGCTTCAGTTTCGCCGGTATCTGCCGCCTGAAATGCAAAAGGCGGCAGAACGGCTTGTCGATCCTGACTTCCTCGACGACCGGTACCTCGGCATCGCCGATGTGCGTGGTCTTGAGCCCGAACTCCGGCTTTTCATACTGCTTGCCGATCCGATGCAGCAGGTCGTAGCCGGCGGACAGGCGACGCGACAGCGGTGTGTAGGCAAACGGGCTATAGGGACTGGAAAAGAGTTCCGAAGTCGCCTGCGCCCACACTGAGAGCGGGTTCAGAAAACGGCGCTGCAGTTCATGCAGGTGGTAAAGCACGCCTGGCTCCGCTCATCGTTCCGTTGCACTCCATATGGAATTAGTTCGGCGCGGGTCCGATCGGCGCCTTGCGCAATTATGCGCGAGTGCAGCATACAGGCAAACGCTTTGCCCGAATCGGCGCAGACATCGTTGCCGCCGCGCGACGGGACAGACGGACTAACGCTCCAGCAGGTGACGCTTGTCGCTCACGTCCTTCCATTCATCCGCGTCGGGCGGATGAGGCTTCATTCGCGTGATAGACGGCCATTGCTTGGCCAAATCGACGTTCAGCTTGATGAAGTCACGCTGATCTTCGGGAACGTCTTCCTCGGCGTAGATCGCATTCACCGGGCACTCGGGGATGCACACGGCGCAATCGATGCACTCATCCGGATCGATCGACAGGAAATTCGGGCCCTCGCGGAAGCAGTCGACCGGACAGACATCGACGCAATCGGTGTACTTGCACTTGATGCACGATTCGGTGACGACATGCGTCATCGAGAAACTCCTGTCCGTTCAGCGGCGCTTTGTGGCGTTGCCGGCGATGAGTTGCGGTGCCCGCAAAGCCGGTATTCTAGCTGACCAGGGCCGTCGAGCCGGCCGTTTTCCCTCTGCGAACAAGGGCCTGCCGCATGATCACCCGACGCCAGCTCCTGCTGCTGTCCACAGCCGCATTCGACGGTCCGCTGAGGGCGCAGACGACCACACCGATCCGCATCGGCGAGATCAACAGCTATTCCACGATCCCGCAGTTCACGGTGCCTTACCGGATGGGATGGCAGCTCGCGGTCGAGGAGGTCAACGCCGCTGGCGGCTTGATTGGGCGAAAGGTGGAGGTCATCTCGCGCGACGACGCCGGCAAGCCGGACGACGCAATCAGGCTCGCGACCGAACTCGTGTCCAACGAGAAAGTTGCGCTGCTGACGGGGACATTCCTCTCGAACGTCGGTCTGGCGGTCGCCGAATTCGCGCTGCGCAACAAGGTGCTGTTTGTCGCGGCCGAACCGCTGACCGACGCGCTGGTCTGGGACAAGGGCAACCGCTACACCTTCCGGTTACGCCCGAGCACTTATATGCAATCCGCGATGCTGGTCGACGAAGCCGCGCGCCTAAACGCCAAACGCTGGGCGATCGTGGCGCCGAACTACGAGTACGGCCAGTCGGCGGTGGCGAGTTTTAAGGCATTGCTGAAGGCGCGGCGGCCGGATGTCGAGTTCGTCGCCGAACAATGGCCGGCGCTTGGAAAGATCGAGGCGGCGGGCACGGTGCAGGCGTTGATTGCGGCGCGACCCGATGCGATCTTCAACGTGACCTTCGGGGCTGACCTGCCGCGCTTGGTCCGCGAGGGCAACCTGCGCGGCCTGTTCCCGCGCGTACCGGTCGTGAGCCTGCTGTCCGGCGAGCCCGAGTACCTCGACGTGCTCAAAGATGAGACGCCGAAGGGGTGGATCGTCACCGGTTACCCGTGGGATCAAATTGCCACGGCCGAGCATTCGAAGTTCTTCAACGCCTATTACAAGCGCTACAACGAGACGCCGCGGCTCGGGTCGGTCGTCGGGTACGCGACGTTCAGCGCGATCTTCGAGGCGGTTCGCAAGGCGAAGTCGACCGATACGGAGAAGCTGATCACGGCGCTGCGAGGGCTTACCTGGACCACGCCGTTCGGGCCCGCGACGTTCCGAGCGCTCGACCAGCAGTCGACGATGGGCGCGTATGTCGGCCGACTCGATCAACGCGGCGGCCGCGGCACGATGGTTGACTGGCGCTATGCCGACGGCAAGGAGTTCCTCCCGGCCGACGCCGAGGTGCGGGCACGTCGGCCACCCGAGGCGATGAAGTAGGGCGCTCGCGGCGCCACGTCGACTTCTTCACACGCCTGCACGGCCGTCCCCGATGGACCTCGTCCTCGGCCAGCTTCTTGCGGGCCTCTCGTACGGTTCGACGCTGTTCCTTGTCAGTGCCGGACTCACACTGATCTTCGGCGTCACCCGCGTTGTCAACTTTGCGCACGGCGCGCTCTACATGCTCGGCGCGTACTTCGCCGTCACGCTGACCGCCTCGCTGCCTGCGACCCCGCTCGGATTCTTCGGCGGCTTGCTGATCGCGGCGCTCATCGTCGCGGCGCTCGGCGTCATGATCGAAGTGATCGTATTGCGACGGATCTATGCAGCGCCCGAGATCTTCCAACTGCTCGCCACCTTCGGCGTTGCGCTGATCGTCCAGGATGTCGCACTTGCGGTCTGGGGGCCGGCGGAGCGCTTCGCGCCACGCGCGCCGGGACTGAAAGGCGCGATCGAGATCGGTGCCGCCTTCGTTCCCGAGTACAACCTGCTGCTGACGGCGGTTGGACCGTTGATGTTCGTGCTGCTGTGGTGGATCGTCCAGCGCACACGCTGGGGCACGATCGTGCGGGCGGCGACGCAGGACCGTGAAATGGCCGGCGCACTCGGCATCAACGAGCGCTGGCTTTTCTCGACGGTGTTTGCGCTCGGCGCCGGGCTCGCGGGTCTCGCGGGCGCACTGCAGATCCCGCGCGAAACCGTCAACCTGCAGATGGACTTAACGGTCCTGGTCGAGGCCTTCGTAGTCGTCGTCGTCGGTGGCCTTGGGTCATTGCCGGGCGCGTTCTGGGCGTCGATGCTGATCGGCGTGCTGCACGCCTTCGGCATCTGGCTGCTGCCTCAGTCGACGCTGGTGCTGGTTTTCGTCGTCATGGCAGTGATGCTGATCGTCCGGCCCTATGGGCTTGCTGGCCGGCCGGAACTCGTTGCAAGCGCGGCCCGCGGGGCTGCACATCGGCCGTTCGGGAACGAGGACAAGCGCCTGCGGCGCGTCGCGCCGATCCTGATCATCGCGGTCTGTGCACTGCCGCTCGTGCTCGGTGACTACGCACTCGTGATCGCGACCGAAATGGCGATCCTTGCACTGTTCGCTGCCAGCCTGCAGTTCTTCATGGGCAACGGCGGGCTGGTCTCGTTTGGTCACGCAGCGTTCTTCGGGCTCGGGGCTTACACAGCCGCGTTGCTGTTCAAGACGCTGGACGTTCCGTTCGTCGCCGCGCTGGTGGCCGCGCCGCTCGCCTCCGCATTGGCAGCGCTGGCCGCGGGGTTCTTCGTCTTGCGCGCGCAGGGCGTCTACGCGTCGATGCTGACGCTGGCGTTTGCGCAGATCCTGTGGTCGGTCGCCGTGCAATGGGTCCAACTTACCGGCGGCGACAACGGCCTGCTTGGCGTGTGGCCGCCGACGAACTCACGAGTGGCCTACTACCTGATCACGCTCGCGGTCGTCGCGGTGGCGCTGCTGGCGCTGCGCCGCGCGGCTCTAGCCCCGTTCGGCTTTGCGCTGCGGGCGGCGCGCGATGGTCCCGCTCGCGCGGAGACGCTGAGCATCGATGTGCGCAAGGTGCGCTGGGCGGCGTTCGTGGCGGGCGGCCTGTTCGGCGGACTTGCAGGGGCGTTGCAGGCTTTCCAGAAAGGCGCGGTATTTCCTGACGCGCTGTCTATTCCGCTCTCTGTCGATGCGCTGGTCATGGTGCTGCTGGGTGGGCTGCAGACACTCTCCGGCCCGATTGTCGGCGCAGTCGTCTACCACGGACTGGCGACTGAACTGACGCGCCATCTCGTCTACTGGCGGCTTGCGCTTGGGGTGTCGATCGTCTTGCTGGTCATCGCGTTCCCGCAGGGCATCGTCGGCGAGTTGCGTGAACGAAGGGCGAGGCGACCGTGAGCGAACTGCGCGTGTCGTCGGTATCGCGTGCATTCGGCGGTGTGCAGGCGGTCGAGGGTGTCTCGTTCGTGCTCGAAGCCGGCACCGTCACGGCGCTGATCGGACCGAACGGTGCCGGCAAGTCGACGCTCTTCAATCTGATTGACGGCCAACTCGAGCCGGACGCCGGCGTGATCGAGTTCGAAGGCAAGCCGCTGATCCGGATGCCGACTGTCGCGCGAACGCGCGCGGGCATCGGGCGCACGTTCCAGGTCGCGCAGACCTTCGCCTCGATGACGGTGCTGCAGAACGCGCAGATGGCCCTTGTGGCGGCGGCAGGCGCGGCGCTGTCGATCGGAGCCAGCCTCGACAGTCGCGCGCGCGTCGACGCCGTGCACTTGCTGCGACAGGTCGGACTCGACGACCGCAGCGGGTCCGCGGCGGCCGCACTGGCCTACGGCGATGTGAAACGGCTCGAGCTGGCGCTGGCGCTGGCGGTACGGCCGCGACTGCTGCTGATGGACGAGCCCACGGCCGGGATGGCGCCCGGCGAACGGACCGCGCTGATGGCGCTCGTCGTGGAACTGGCGCGCCTGCATGGAATGACGGTGCTTTTTACCGAACACAGCATGGACATCGTGTTCGGTTTCGCTCGGCGCGTGCTGGTGCTGTCGCGCGGCCGGCTGATTGCCGACGGCGCCCCTGATTCTGTGCGGACCGATCCGGCGGTGCAGGCGGTCTATCTGGGACGCGAAGCATGACGCTCGCGTTGCGCCAACTTAGCGCATGGTACGGCGATGCGCAGGTCGTACGCGGAGCCACGCTCACGGTGAACGCCGGCGACGTGGTCGCACTGATCGGTCGCAACGGCGCCGGCAAGACCTCGCTGCTGCGTGCTGCGATGGGGTTGATGCCGCGTGCGAGCGGCGCCGTCGAGCTCGACGGGGCATCGATCGCGCGATTGCCACCATACTTGCGAGCGCGGCGTGGGCTGGGCTACGTACCCGAGGACCGTCGCATCTTCACCGACCTGACGGTGCGCCAGAACCTCGAAATCGCGTTGCGGGCCGAAACGGGTGGTTTCGATGTCCCCGAGCTGCTGCGGATCTTTCCGAATCTCTCCGGCATGCTGGACCGGCTGGCCAGCCGGATGAGCGGCGGCGAGCAGCAGATGCTCGCCGTTGCGCGGACGCTGGCATCGAATCCGCGCGTCGTGTTGCTCGACGAGCCGTCCGAGGGCATCGCACCACTGGTTGCCGCGCAGATGAAGGACGCGGTGCGCGCGATGCGCGCGCGCGGCGTGGCGACGCTGTTGTCGGAGCAGAACCTCGCATTCGTGGACGGGCTTGCCGATCGCGCTGTCCTGATCGAGCAGGGCCAGTTGGTCGGCGACGAGGCGGGCACGGCACTCGCGGCCAATCCGGCGGTCCGCCGCGTGCTCGGCGTCGGATAGCCGCCGCGAGCGCACCGCCCCTACAATCGACGCATGATCATCCAGTCGCTGCTCGACACGGACCTGTACAAGTTCACGATGATGCAGGTGGTGCTGCATCACTTTCCGGGCGCGCAGGTCGAGTATCGCTTTAACTGTCGCACGCGTGGCATGGACATCTCGCCGTACCTGGACGAGATCCGGGCCGAGCTCGAAAAGCTGTGCACGCTGCGCTTCACCGAGCCCGAGCTCGAGTACCTGCGAGCGATGCGGTTCATCAAGAGCGACTTCGTCGACTTTCTCGGGCTGTTCCAGTTGAACATGAAGTCGATCCGTATCGAGCGCGACCCGGCGAGCAACTGCGGTATCGATATCGCGATCGTCGGCCCGTGGCTGCACACGATCCTGTTCGAAATCCCGGTGCTCGCGATTGTCAACGAGGTCTACTTCCGGAACACCCAGCCCGATCCGGACTACACCGAAGGGCGGCGCCGGTTGCGTGACAAGATCGCGCTGATCCACGACAACCCCCAAATGACCGGTTGCCGGATCGCGGACTACGGATCGCGCCGCCGTTTCTCGCGCGCCTGGCACGACGAGGTTCTCGCCACGCTGAAGACCGGGCTCGGCCAGAACTTGGCGGGCACCAGCAATGTCCTGTATGCGCTCAAGCATGCACTGACGCCTCTTGGAACGATGGCCCACGAGTACCTGCAAGCTTGCCAGGCACTCGGGCCGCGGCTGCGCGACTCGCAGACCTTCGGCTTCGAGATGTGGGCGCGCGAGTACCGCGGAGACCTGGGAATCGCGCTGTCGGATGTCTACGGCATAGATGCGTTCCTGCGCGACTTCGACATGTACTTCTGCAAGCTGTTCGATGGAGCGCGCCATGACTCAGGCGACCCGATCGTCTGGGGCGAGCGTCTGCTAGCGCACTACGAGCGCAATCGCGTCGATCCGCGCACCAAGACCCTCGTGTTCTCCGATTCGCTGGATTTTCCGCGGGTCATCGAGTTGTACACGCGCTTCAAGGATCGCGCGCGCATCGCCTTCGGAGTCGGCACCAACCTGACCAACGATCTGGGCTACACGCCGATGCAGATTGTGATCAAGATGGTCCGCTGCAACGGCCAGCCGGTCGCGAAGCTCTCGGATTCACCGGAGAAGAACATGTGCGACGACGTGGCTTACCTGGCCTATCTGCGCCAGGTGTTCGAGATCAAGCCGCCTGTTCTTGAACGGGCTCCATCGGTGTGAGGAGGGCACGATGAAGCTCGCCCGTTTCCCGCGCGTGCGACTGACGCACGCACCGACGCCGCTCGAACCGATGCCGCGACTGTCGGCGGCGCTCGGCGGTCCGAAGCTGTGGATCAAGCGCGACGACTGCACGGGGCTCGCAACCGGCGGCAACAAGACCCGCAAGCTTGAATACCTGATGGGCGAGGCGCTGGCGCAGAAGGCCGATGTCGTCATCACACAGGGTGCAACGCAGTCGAACCACGCGCGCCAGACGGCAGCCGCCGCAGCGCGTCTCGGCGTCGCGTGTGAAATCGTGCTCGAGGACCGCACCGGCATCGCCGCGCCCGACTACCGCATCTCAGGCAACGTGCTGCTCGATCGGCTGTTCGGCGCGGTGCTGCACCACGTGCCCGGCGGCAGCGACATGGATGCGGCGATGGCGGCGCGGGCCGACGAGTTGCGCGCGCAGGGTCGGCGGCCGTATGTCATTCCTGGCGGCGGGTCGAACGCAGTCGGCGCACTCGGTTACGTGACCTCGGCACTCGAACTCGTCGAGCAGGCGAACGTGACCGGGCTCGACATCGACCTCGTCGTCACCGCGACCGGCAGCACCGGCACGCAGGCCGGCCTCGTCGCCGGGCTCGACGGCTGCCGCAGTGGCATCCCGGTGCTCGGCATCTGCGTGCGCGCGCCCAAAGCAGTGCAAGAGGACAAGGTGTTCGCGCTGGCACAACGCACCGCCGAGCTGCTCAGCGTGCCGGGCACCGTGGAGCGCGAGCGCGTGGTTGCAAACTCGGACTACGTCGGCGGTGGTTATGGCGTGCCGACGGACGGCATGATCGAGGCGCTGGAACTCGTCGCACGCACAGAAGGCATCGTGCTCGACCCGGTGTACTCGGGCAAGGCGATGGCGGGGCTGATCGACCTGGTGCGGCGTGGACAGTTCGCGCGCGACAAAAACATCGTCTTCATGCACACCGGCGGCGCGGTCGGCCTGTTCGGTTACGTGCATGCCTTCGCACCCCGGCTCGGTCTAGGGAGCCTCTCCGAGACCCCATGATGCCCGCGTTTGCGCGCAATGCCGATGATCGCAAGGCGCGTGCCGAAGGTGCTTGGCGGTGCTCAAGCACGAGGCGCGCAACGCCGCGAGCGCGGCATTTCGCGCAAACCCTCCGGGGCGTGGCCTTTGCGGGCGGCCGCTTTGTCGCGCCTCCTCGCCTTGCTGAAAGCAATGGTTTCGTCGGCACTTCGCGCGTCTCATCCCGCAAAGGCCGCGCCGCGGGCATCAGCGGGTCTGGGCGAGGCTCCCTAGATGCTTGGCGTGATCGGCGGCATGGGGCCGCTCGCGACGGCTGACTTTTTCCACAAGCTGATTGCTGCGACACCGGCGACGGGTGATGGCGATCACGTGCCGGTGCTGATCCACTCGGTGCCGCAGTTGCAGTCGCGGCCAGCGGCGATCCTTCGTGGCGGGGCATCGCCGCTGCCGCAGCTGCTGCAGGCGCGCGATCGCCTGCTCACGGCAGGCGCGACGATGCTCGCGATGCCGTGCAACACCGCGCACCATTGGTACAACGAGCTCACTCGCGGCATCGCACTGCCGTTCCCGCACATCGCCGATGCGGTCGCTGCCGAATTGCCGCAGGCGCCGGTGCGAGTCGCGATCATCGCGACGGCGGCGACGCTGGCCTCGGGGATCTACGCCGGCCGGCTCGACGCCGGGTACGACTGGATCATGCCGTCGAATGACGAATACGCGCGGGCGGTTCAGCCCTGCATCGACGCCGTGAAATGCAACCGCTGTGTCGAAGGCGGCCATCTGGTCGAGCCCGTCGTTGCGGCGCTGCTGCAGCGTGGCGCACGGCGTGTGGTGCTGGCCTGTACCGAGCTGCCGCTGGCCCTGGATGCGATCGGCTCTGCGCTGCGCGAAGCCTGCGTCGATTCGACCGCCGCGCTGGCGCGCACGTGCGCGCAAAGCTGGGTCGATTACGTTCGCCTCAAGGCATAATCGCCGGCCACGCCCCAGCATTACCAATAGAGGCCGAGTCACGGCATGAGACTGAGCCAACGCGCCGAAGCCCTCGGCACCGAAAACGCGTTTGTCGTGCTGGCCGAAGTGAATCGTCTGGTCCGCGGCGGCGCGGACATCGTCTCCTTCTGCATCGGCCAGCCCGATTTTCCGACGCCGGTGCACGTGCAGGACGCGGCCGTCGCTGCAATCCGCGCCGGCCACCATGGCTATACGCCGTCAGCAGGCATCGACGAACTTCGTGCGGCCGCCGCGACATCGATGGGCACGCTGCGCGGCATCGAAATCAGCGCCGACGAGGTCGTCGTGGGCGCCGGCGCGAAGCCATTCATCGGCTACACGATCGCCTCGGTCACCGACTACGGCGCCGGCGACGAGGTGATCTTTCCGGTCCCGGGCTTCCCGATCTACGAGTCGCAGATCATTGCCAACGGCGCCGTGCCGGTGCCGCTGCCGTTGCGCGAAGCGCGCGGCTTCGCGTTCGATCCGGCCGAGCTCGCGGCGCGGATCGGCCCGAAGACGCGGCTGCTGATCCTCAATTCTCCGCACAATCCGACCGGCGGAATCCTCGACCGTGCGGCGCTCGAAGCGATCGCCGACGTGTTGCGCGCTCATCCCGGCGTCTGGATCTACGCCGACGAGATTTACAGCAAGCTCGTCTACGACGGTGAGTTCGTGTCAATCGCATCGCTGCCGGGCATGCGCGAGCGCACGATCATCTGCGATGGCGCCTCCAAGACCTATGCGATGACCGGCTGGCGCATCGGTTTCGCGGCCAACGCAGTGCTGGGACCGGTATTTACCCGCTGGATCACGAACACCGAATCGTGCGCCTCGCAGATCAGCCAGTGGGCTGCATTGCAAGCGTTGACCGGCCCGCAGCTAGATGCCGATGCGATGCGGCAGCGCTTCCACGCGCGCCGTGACTTGATCGTGCGCCGCCTGAATGCGGTGCCGGGCTTTCGCTGCGCTGCGCCCGGCGGCGCTTTTTACGCGTGGCCCAACGTCACCGAGGCATGTCGATTGATCGGCGCGCGCGACTCCGAGGTGTTGCGCCGCCGACTCCTGCTCGAGGCCGGCGTGGCCGTCCTGGCCGATATCCACTTCGGGCCGCGCGTCGAAGGCGATGGCCAGCACATCCGCTTTTCCTACGCCGCCAGTGAATCCGCGATCGAGCAAGGTATCGATCGCATCGACGCGTTCATGCGCAAGGCCCGCTTATGAGCTTCGACACCGACAAGGCACGCGACGAGATATTCCGGCGCATCCGCACTGCGCAGAATCGCAGCGCACCGGGCGCCGAAGACCGGGCGGCCGCCGCCGACTACATGGGGCGCCACCCAGTCGGCCCGCAGCCGCCACCGTATGCGGATGCGCGCGCCCAATTTGTGTCGATGGCCGAGCGCATGTCGAGCACCGTGGAATCGGTCGGCAGCGTCAACGACGCGCCGGCGGCGGTCGCGCGTTATCTTGCGGCCCAGGGCATCGCACCGAATGCCGTAGCCTGGCCCGCGCTGCGCGAGCTGCCGTGGTCGACCAGCGGGCTGAACGTCGAGTTCCGGCCGCCGCGGCGCGATGAAACGCAGGGCGCCGACATGGTCGGCATCACCGGTGCCTTCTGCGCGATCGCCGAAACCGGCACGCTCGTGCTGCTGTCGGGGGCCGACAGCCCGGCCTCGACACATCTGTTGCCGGAGACCCACATCGCATTGCTGGCGGCGGATCGCATCGTGCCGACGATGGAGCACGCCTTCGACCTGCTGCGGCGTGAGCGCGCCGGCGAGGCAATGATGCCGCGCGCAATCAACATGGTGTCGGGCCCGTCGCGCACCGGCGACATCGAGCAGACGATCGTGATCGGCGCGCATGGCCCGTATCGCGTGCACATCATCATCGTGGCGGCGACATAACGACAAGATCGGCCGCACCACAGGAGACGGGAATGCTGCACGCAAGGCACGCGCTCATCGGGGCCGGCCTGCTGGGGGCGACTCCGGCGGCGTTCGCGGCGATCCCCTTTGCTGGCCCGACGGTTGCGGGCATTCCGGTCGAGTTCATCTTCTTCGCAGCGACGCTGATCGGCGTCGCGCTGTTCCATCACCACACGATGCCGATCGCGCTCGGCGGGGCGGCGCTGATCGCGCTGTACAAGATCATCGCTTCGCCGTTCCGTGCCGGCGCCGGCGTGGCTGGCTTCTTCGCACACCTCGGCCACGAGTGGGTCGTGCTGACGAACCTTTTCCTGCTGTTGCTGGGATTCGCGCTGCTGGCCCGCTACTTCGAGGAAAGCCGCGTGCCGGCGATCCTGCCTCGCTATCTGCCACGCGGCCGCCTTGGTGGATTCGTGCTGCTGGTGCTCGTATTCGTGCTGTCAAGCTTCCTCGACAACATCGCTGCGGCGATGATCGGTGGCGCCGTTGCGGCGACCGTGTTCCGCGGCAGAGTGCACATCGGCTATCTCGCGGCGATCGTTGCCGCCTCCAACGCCGGAGGCGCGGGCAGCGTGGTTGGCGACACGACGACCACGATGATGTGGATCTCCGGCGTCACGCCGGGTGAGGTGGTCGAGGCCTACATCGCCGCGGGCGTCGCGCTGCTGATTTCGGGCACGGTCGCAGCCCGGCAGCAGCACGGGCTGCAGCCGATCGAAAGCGAGGTACCCCCGCACATCCGCGTCGACGGATGGTCGCTCGCAGTCGTCGCCTTCATCCTGGCGGCAGCCATCGTCGCCAACGTCGTCGTCAACCTGCGCTTCAACGACATCGCCGATTCCTTCCCGTTCATCGGCGTCGCGGTCTGGGCCGCGATCTTCGTTGGCGGCAACGTGCGCAAGCCGGACTGGCAGCTCGTGCCAGACAGCCTGAAAGGCACGGTCTTCCTGATATCGCTGGTACTGGCGGCGTCGATGATGCCGGTCGAGAAACTGCCATCGGCTTCGTGGCAGACCGCACTCGGGCTGGGATTCATCTCGGCGGTATTCGATAACATCCCGCTTACCGCCCTGGCGCTCAAGCAGGGCGGCTACGACTGGGGTTTTCTCGCGTACGCCGTCGGCTTCGGCGGTTCGATGATCTGGTTCGGATCGTCGGCAGGAGTCGCCCTGTCGAACATGTACTCAGAGGCGCGTTCGGTCGGACAATGGTTGCTGCACGGTTGGCATGTCGTCGTCGCCTACGTGATTGGGTTCTTCGTGATGCTCTCGCTCATCGGCTTTCATCCGGATACGGTCCCGAAGGGCAGCGTCGCCCAGCCTGCGCAGCAGCACAAAGCACCGTGAACGTTCCGACCCGGCAGCGGGTGGTTGTGAGCCGCCGCATCTTTCCTGAACTGGTCGACGCCCTGCGCGCCGACTTCGAGGTTGTCGATAACCAGGCCGACGCCTTGTGGACTGCCGACGACCTCGCCCGTGCGTTGCGCGAGGCCGACGGGGCGCTGCTGACCGCCGGCGACCGCGTCGACGAGGCGCTGCTCGGTCAATGCCCGCGCCTGAAGGTGGTGGCCAACATCGCAGTCGGCTACAACAATTTCGACCTCGATGCCTGCACTCGGTACGGCATCTGTGCCACCAATACGCCGGACGTGCTGAACGAGGCGACCGCGGATCACGCGTGGGCGCTGCTGCTGGCGGCCGCCCGGCGTGTCACCGAGTCCGAGCGTTGGCTGCGCGCCGGTCTGTGGAAGCGCTGGACCTTCGAGATGTTCCTGGGCGCCGAGATCAGCGGCACGACGCTCGGCATTGTCGGCATGGGACGCATCGGTCGCGCGATCGCGCGCCGCGCGGCGGGATTCCGGATGCCGGTCATCTATCACAACCGCACGCGGCTATCGCCCGATGCGGAAGATGGGGCTGTGCACGTCGATTTCGCCGAGCTGCTGCGCGAGGCCGATCACGTGGTTCTCGTCGTGCCGTACTCGCCGGCGGTGCACCACATGATCGATGCTGCGGCGCTGGCGCAGATGAAACCCGGCGCCGTGCTGGTCAATATTGCGCGCGGCGGAGTCGTCGACGACGCCGCTCTGGTGGCGGCGCTGCGCGCCGGCCGCATTGGCGCAGCGGGCCTCGACGTCTTCGAGAACGAACCGTCGCCGCACCCTGGGCTGCTGGAGCTCGAAAACGTCGTGTTGACGCCGCACATCGCGTCGAGCACGCGAGCCACGCGCACGGCAATGGCCAATCTGGCGATCCGCAATCTGCGCGCAGCGCTGCGCGGTGAAACCCCGCCATCGCTGCTGAACCGAGACGTGCTGCACAATCGGCGGCGCTGCGCCTGACGCAGGAACCGGCATGCCCGACATCAGCATGATCAAGCACCACTCGCTGCCAATGGCGCGGGCGCGGACACTGGTGCAACAAGCCGCCGACGAACTCGCAGAGGAGTATGACCTCACCAGTCACTGGGTCGGCGACACACTGCATTTCCGTCGCGCCGGCGTGCAGGGCCAGATGCACGTCACTGAATCACAGATCGCCCTCGAAGTGACGCTCGGCTTCCTGCTGAAGATGTTCAAGACGAAGTTCGTCGAGCACATCGAGCACAGCTTCGACACGCTGCTGGCGCAGGCGCATGCCACGCAGAAGGCGCCACCGCGCCGGAAAGCTGCTGTCAAGACGGCGAAGAAGTCCGGCCGGAAAGCCTGAACGGCGCGCCGCGTCCGCGGCGCCGGACGTTCAGCCCTTCTGATCCTCGATCA
>DATEZE010000206.1:0-31138 GCA_035255845.1 Burkholderiaceae bacterium
GCCTATGGCATCCGAGAAGTACATCGCTCCGTGACGCAGATGGGCCTTGCCCCATACGGCCGACAACTTCTTGTAGCTCTCGAGTTGGGCGCGGGGTACGGGGATAACGATGACATCGAGATAGGGTGACATGAGATCTCCAGGTGGCAATGAAGTTGGTTTGATCGGACGCGCCGACGGCGGTTCCCGATGGTAGCGGCCAGTTTCTGCTACTGGCCGTCAAGAGTTGTTGTCATCGCGGTGGCTTCGCTGGCGATTCCGAGGCGGCTTGTGACCAAATCTCTTGCTCACAGCGATGTCGGCAATTGGCCGCGACTTGCCCTCGCCTTTTTATTCGCACAGCTCCCACATAACGCGCCGCCATTGCTTGAGATCGAGCTACGCAAGCATGGAACTTCGAATGAAGACGCACTGCTCAATGTGACGTTTGCCGATCTGCATGAAGGCGGTGTACCCCAATGCCGCCGCTCCGGCGGTGCCGATTATCGGCGCGTACTTCGCAGCCTGCTTGGCTGTCAGGCGAATGCCGACAGACTTTGCCAAGGAAACGACGATAGTCTTCGTGATCACCCGTCCAATGAGTGAGGGGCCGAGCGACTGTATCGCGCCGAGAATAAACGCCGCGGTCTTAGGATCGAGTGTCTCAATTTGCTCGGCACTCAGACCAAAGCGGCTACTGATCTTTGGAAGTATCTCGAGCATCATCGCGACATCGGCGAGCGCGTCGGCCCCTGGAACTGGAACCGCGGCCGCCACCGCCGATAAGGACGCTCTGAGACGCAGCATCGTAAGGCAATGCTGTCGGATGGTGGCTAGCTGTTCAAGAGTCGCGGGCGCGATTGTGCTCAGCGGTTGCACAGGCGCTAGCCGTGTGTGATCACGTGTCATGACCGGAGAGCGAGTCGCCGAGGTGAGTTCGAATGAACGCCGACCAGACTTCGTCGGGCTGCCAAACGTCATCCATCAACTTGAACGCTTCACTTTCTGGCCAGCCATCGCGCAACCGCCTGTAGAGGCCGAGAAATGCGGTTACTCGCATATTGGCTGCGCAGTGCACCCAGACCCGCCGTCCCTTGTACGCATCCATGGCGGAGAAAAACCGGTCCAGATCGACAGCAGTGGGGGCGGCGAACTGAACTGGAATGTGCATGTACTCAAGTCCCAAGGAGCGAACGGATTCCGCCTCGTCTTTCAATGAATACCGCGGATCATCGTGCAACGCGAGATTGATAACGACTTGGTAGCCAGCGGCTGCAATTGATTCAAGCTGCTCCTCGCTGGGCTGGCCCGATGTGGCCAGGTCCGGCGTGGCCTGTCGAAAACGGTAGATCGCGGTAACAGGCTGGGAGAACACGATGCGGCGAATGTTAACGAAACTGGATCTCTAGGCGGCCCGGTCCCTATTTCCGCTTCTCAGCCATATTCGCGATACGCGGACGTGTCCGTAGTTGGCCGGGTAGCGTCAGTGGCGCGGACTTGCTCCGCGCAATGCCTATCGAGTCGAACGGATACTCGGACGCAATGGCCGGTTGTGGCCGAATGTCGCAGAGAGCCTAACGGTAGTGGCGCGATCCCGTCAGCGCTGCATCTGCATCAACCGCTCCATCGGCATCACGTTGTGATTGAGGTGCGTCATGATCCAGAGCGATCCGAACACGATCAGCATCACGATGAGCAGGCCGAAGGCCAGTGCCATGACGTTGTTGACGCTGTCGGGGCCTGACGTGAGGTGCAGGAAGAAGACGAGATGAACGCCCATCTGCGCGATCGCCAGCACCGAGAGCGCGATCGGGATGCTGGGCTGCCAGACCAGCGTGCTGCGGGCGATGTAGAACGACACGCAGGTCAGCAGCGTCGCCAGAGCCAGGCCAACGAGGTAGCCGCGGATCGCATGGGGAATATCGGCGAGGCCGAGATCGTCGCCGGGGGCGACATCGCCGTGGGACTTGGGAAAGGCAGTGCTCATTGCGGTGCCACTCCGACCAGGTAGACGAGGCTGAAAAGCGCCACCCAGATGATGTCGAGGGTGTGCCAGAAAAGCGCAAAGCACAGCAGCCGGCGCCGGATGTCGGCGCGGTAGCCTTTGGCATACACCTGCGCCATCATTGTCAGCAGCCACAGCAGGCCGGCACTCACATGCAAGCCGTGGCAGCCGATCAGCGCAAAGAAGGCGGAGAGGAAGGCGCTACGGCCGGGGCCGGCGCCCTCGTGGATCATGGTTGCGAACTCGTGCAGCTCGATCGCAACGAAAGTGGCGCCAAGCAGGAAGGTCACTGCCATCGAGCCGTAGTACAGCCCGTTGCGCCGCGCCTGCGCGCCGATGCCGGCCAAGCCGCAGAACACGGTCGACAACAGCAGGCAGGCGGTTTCGAGGGCGACCGTCGGCAGGTCGAACAGGTCGCGGCCGGTCGGACCGCCGGCGGTGGAGTCGGTCAGCACCGCGTAGCTCGCGAACAGCGCTGCGAACAGGATGATGTCGCTGATCAGGAAGATCCAGAAGCCGTAGGCGACGACGATGCGTTTGGACGGGCCATGCGCCGGCTCCTCGGTGAGTGCCTGGGCGTAGCCGCCTCCCGAGATCAGCCCGCCGCCGGCCACCCCGCCCGGGTAGGTCTCTGCCGCGGTGCTCACGAGGCCGACCTCAGCGTCGGCAGCACGGCCTCGCGTGCCGCGCGATTGGCCCGGTCGACGGCCGCGACAGTCGCCGCGGGGATCGCCTCCTCATGTTCGTCGCGCCAGGCGACGACGACGAACACGGCCCAGGCACCGACGAAAGCCACGGCCACGAGCCACCAGATGTGCCAGATCAACGCGAAGCCCATGATGACCGAGAAGAAGGCGCAGATGAAGCCGGCGGAGCTGTTGCGCGGCATGTGAATGTCGTGATATTCAGGCTCGGGTCGTAGCGCCTGGCGCTCGATCGCGCTCTGCTTGCGCATCCAGTACGCCTCGACGCCTTCGACGTCCGGCATCACAGCAAAGTTGAACATCGGCGGCGGCGAGGGAGTCATCCACTCGAGCGTGCGCCCGTTCCACGGGTCGCCGGTTACGTCGCGCAACGCCTCGCGATGCCGAATGCTCCAGACGAGTTGCACCACCTGGAGCGCGACGCCGACACCGATGATCAGGGCGCCGGCGGCGGCGACCATGAGCCACGGCTGCCACTCGGGCACATCGTAGTGCTGCATGCGCCGCGTCATGCCCATCAGGCCGAGCACGTAGAGCGGCATGAAGGCGACGTAGAAGCCGACGATCCAGCACCAGAACGCCGCTATGCCCAAGCCCTTGTGCAGGCGGAAGCCAAAGGCCTTGGGAAACCAGTACTCGTAGCCGGCAAAAAGGCCGAACACCACGCCGCCGATGATGACGTTGTGAAAGTGAGCGACGAGAAACAAGCTGTTGTGGAGCACAAAGTCCGCGGGCGGAACCGCGAGCAATACGCCCGTGATGCCGCCGATGACGAAGGTGACGACGAAGCCGAGCGCCCAGAGCGTCGGCGGCTCGAAGACGACGCGGCCGCCGTACATCGTGAACAGCCAGTTGTAGATCTTCACGCCCGTGGGCACGGCGATGATCATCGTGGCGATGCCGAAGATCGCATTCACGTTGGCGCCCGCACCCATCGTGAAGAAGTGGTGCAGCCAAACCATGAAGGAGAGGATGCAGATTCCCATTGTCGCCGCGACCATCGAGCGGTAGCCGAACAGCGGCTTGCCGGAGAACGTCGAGACCACCTCCGAATAGACGCCGAACGCCGGCAGCACCAGGATGTAGACCTCCGGGTGGCCCCAGGCCCAGATGAGGTTCATGAACATCATCGGATTGCCGCCGGCCTCGTTGGTGAAAAAGTGGAAGCCAAGATAACGGTCGAGCAGGAGCATCGCCAGGGTGGCGGTGAGGATCGGGAACGCGGCGACGATGAGCAGGTTGGAGGCGAGCGTGGTCCAGCAAAAGATCGGCATGTGCAGGTAGGTCATGCCGGGCGCGCGGACCTTGAGCACCGTGGTCACGAAGTTGACCCCGGTTAGCAGCGTTCCCACCCCCGAGATCTGCAGCGCCCAGAGGTAGTAGTCGACGCCGACCCCTGGCGAGTACTCCAGCCCCGCGAGCGGTGGATACGGCAGCCAGCCGACGCGCGCGAACTCCCCGATGAAGAGCGAGATGTTGACCAGCAGCGCGCCGGTGGCGGTGAGCCAGAAGCTGACCGAGTTGAGCACCGGGAAGGCGACGTCGCGGGCGCCGAGCTGCAGCGGCACGGCGAAGTTCATCAGCCCGATCACGAAAGGCATGGCGACGAAGAAGATCATGATCGTGCCGTGCGCCGAGAAGATCTGGTTGTAGTGCTCCGGCGGCAGGAAGCCGGCGGTGCTGCCCAGGGCGACGGCCTGTTGCGAGCGCATCAGGACCGCGTCGGCGAACCCGCGCAGCAGCATCACCAGCGCCAGCACGATGTACATCACGCCGATGCGCTTGTGGTCGACGCTGGAGAGCCACTCCTTCCAGATGTAGGGCAGGTGCCCCTTGACGATAACCCAGACGAGCACCGCCGTGATGGTCAGCGCCACCACCGCCGATGTCACCATGATGATCGGCTCGTGAAACGGGATCGCGGACCAGGTCAGCTTGCCGAACATCTGGCGTTACCTCCTTGGCGCTCCTGCGGCTTCATTTCGGTGATTTCTCCGCAGCCCCGCCGCGCTCCGTCGTCGGGCCAGGCCCGGGCGGGATTTTCTGGGTCACCACTTGTTCGAAGAGACCCGGTGTTACCGAGCCGTAGGTCGACGCTGGCACGGTCCCTTGCCGGGCGAGTGCGGCGTAGCCGGCCGCGTCGAGCGTCGGGCCAGCTCCTCGTACCGACCTGGACCAGGCGGCGAAATCCTCGACGCTCACCGAGCGCATAGGAAAGTGCATGTCGGAGAAGCCGTCGCCGCTGAAGTGGGCCGACATCCCGCGGAAGGTGCCCGGCTCGTCGGCGCGCAGATACAGTCGGGTGCGCATGCCGTTCATCGTGTAGATCATGCTGCCGAGCTGCGGCACGAAGAACGTGTTCCAGACGCTCGCCGAGGTGAGCGAAAAGTGCAGCGGCACTCCGGTGGGCACGACGACCTGGTTGACGCTCGCGATCCCCTCACTGGGATAGATGAACAGCCACTTCCAGTCGAGCGACACGGCCTGGATCTCGAGAGGCTCGCGCCGCGCCGACGAGGAATGCGCCTCGATGGGCTCGGCAGGATCGAGCGCGTACGAACTCAGCCATGCCACGCCGCCGAGCAGGATGATCGTCATGGCCGGGATCGACCAGACGACGAGCTCGACGGCGCCGGAAAACTCCCAGTCCGGCCGGTAGTGGGCGCGGGTGTTCGAGGCGCGGAACCACCAGGCGAAGGCGAAGGTCGCGAGGATCGTCGGCACGCCGATCGCCAGCATGATGGCCAGCGAGTCGATCAGGATCGTGCGCTCGGCCTGTCCCACCGGGCCGCGCGGATCGAGGAGGGCCCAGTTGCAGGCCGTCAGCATGAGCGGCACCGTCGCGACGGCACACCACCGGAGCGCAGATCGCGACGACGCAGCGATGCTCCCGTGCCGCGCAGTGCGGAGATAGCGACGTTCAGAGATGCCCATGATGCGAATGCCGCCTGGAGCGCCCTCCCCGTCACCCGAAGAAGCCGCAGCATACGTCCGGATTCGGGGCGTTGTGTGGCTTTCCACAAGCACCGAGGATCACGGCGAAAAGCGATGCCCCGATATCAGCTCGTTCTACCGATGCCGCGGGCACGCGGGTATGCCTGAGCCCGTCGCCGTAGTCGAAGCGTGGAACGCTCGTGGAACGCGCCTTTGCGTACCGTTCATTTCTTGGCAATGGGAGACGGGCTAGCGCTGAGGGAGGAGACTGCGTGGCATCTGGATCGTCGACAGAGCCATGGCTCGGCGCGCAGACCGCGACACGCGTACCACCGCGACCACCTTGATGTCCGCAGACGATCTGCTGCAACGATCCAGACACCTCACCGACGGAGCGGCCCATGCCCCTCTACGACAACATCCTCGACACCATAGGCCGCACGCCGGTGGTGCGCCTCAACAAACTGGCGCCTGCGGGCGTGCATGTCTACGTCAAGCTCGAATCATTCAATCCGCTGGGTTCGGTCAAGGACCGCATGGCGCGTGCGATCATCGAAGATGCAGAACGCACCGGTGCGCTGAAGCCGGGCCAGACGGTGGTCGAGGCGACAAGTGGAAACACGGGCATCGGCCTCGCGATGGTCTGCGCCCAGAAGGGCTACCCGCTCGTGGTCGTGATGGCCGAGAGCTTCAGTGTCGAACGCCGCAAGCTGCTGCGCTTCATGGGCGCTCGTGTCGTGCTGACTCCGGCGGCCGAAAAGGGTACCGGCATGCTGAACAAGGCTGCGGAACTCGCGCGTGCGCATGGCTGGTTCCTGTGCCGGCAGTTCGAAAACGAGGCGAACGCCGAGGTCCACACGCGCACAACGGCCCAGGAGATCCTGGCCGACTTTCGCCACGCCCCACTGCACGCCTTTGTCACCGGCTTCGGCACCGGCGGCACGCTGCTCGGCGTGGCGCGCGGATTGAAGGCCGCGGGCCGCGGTATCCGCATCATCGCGGCGGAGCCCGACAACTCGCCCATGCTGGGCAGCCGGGTGCCGCAGCGGCGTGATGACGCCGGCCAACCGGCCGAGAGTCACCCGCACTTCCGGCCGCACCTGATGCAAGGATGGAGTCCCGACTTCGTCGCGCGCCTGACCGAGACCGCCGTGACCGAGCAGTTGATCGACGAGGTCGTGCCAGTGGCCGGTCAGGAAGCGCTAAACCTGGCCCGCTCGCTCGCTCGGCAGGAGGGCATCCTCGTCGGACCGTCGAGTGGTGCCACGCTGGCCGCTGCCCTCACGGTGGCGCGCCGCAGTCCAGCCGGCAGCAACATCCTGTGCATGCTGCCCGACACGGGCGAGCGTTACCTGTCGACACCGCTGTTCGAGCACATCGTCGAGGCGATGGATGATGACGAGCTTGAGATCTCGCGATCGACGCCCGGTTACCGTTTCGATATGCCGAATGCTGCTCCCGCCGTGTCCTTGCCGGTGAATGTGCCGAAGCCAGTGCTGGATCCCGTTGCTGCAGCGTTCGTGAACGACGTCGTGCGAGACCAGCCGGTCGTGATGTTCGCGCTGGAATGGTGCGAGTTCTGCTGGGCGGCGCGCAAGTTTTTTGCCCGCCTCGGCGCCGAGTTCGAGAGCGTCGACATCGACTCGGTGAAGTTCCAACCCGACGATCTGGGCGTGAAGATCCGCGCGGTGCTGAAGGAGCGCACCGGCTCGCCAACGATCCCGCAGATCTACATCGGTGGTCAGCACATCGGCGGCTGCACAGACCTCTTCGACGTGATGCGCGCCGGCCGGCTACAGCCGCTGCTGGACGCTGCGGGTGTCGCATTCGACCGCACTGTGCAGATCGATCCGTACAACCTTTTGCCGAAGTGGATTCATCCGCGCAAGGCCGCGTGACCCGAACATCGAGCGCGCGCAATGTGTCCTGCGAAGCATCATGGAATGACCGGCGGGTGGTACTGAAGCGTGTAAGCGAGCGCCCAGAGCAGGAATAGCACCAGTGGCAGATGAACGAGCAGCTGGAGGAATGTGAAGCCGACGATGTCGCGCGCGCGCAAGCCGAGCACACCCAGCAGCGGCAGCATCCAGAAGGGGTTGATGAGGTTCGGCAGCGCTTCGGCCGCGTTGTAGACCTGCACCGCCCAGCCAAGGTGGACCTGCAGGTCATTCGCGGCCTGCATGACATACGGCGCTTCCAGCAGCCACTTGCCGCCGCCGGACGGGACAAAGAAGCCCAGCACGGCTGAATACACGCCGATGACCAGCGGAAACAGGTGCTGGGTCGAGATGCTCACGAAGAAGTGCGAGATCTGGTCGGAGACCGACAGTCCTGCGGCGTTTTTCGCCTGGGTAAGCATGGCGGCGATCGCACCATAGAACGGAAACTGGATCAGCACCCCGCCAGTCGCCGGGACCGATTTCGCGACTGCCACGAGAAAGCGCTTCGGGCGCCAGTGCAGCAACAGGCCAGCCATAATGAAAATGAAGTTGTAGGTGTTGAGGTTCGAGATCGCGATCATCCAGCTCTGGCGACCGAACTCGTAAAAGATCCATCCGATCGCCAGCAGTACGAGCAGGACTGTCAGCAACGGGGAGTGCTCGAGCCATTCGCCCGGCTGCTTCGGCGGCGGCACCTTGATCTGGTCCTCCTTCGCGAGATCGATGCCCATGCTTTCTGCAGTGACCGCGGTGTCGCGTCCAGGCGCCGACCAGAATGCGATGAGGACGGAAACCACGAGCAGGACGACCGTCACGACCATCGACTGCCAGAGAAAGATCGTTTCCGAGAAAGGAATCACCCCGGTGATCGGCAGGAGCGCCTTCGGCAAGCTCGCAGGATTTGCCTGCAACTGCGCCGCCGAGGACGAAAGCCCCATCGCCCAGGTAGCGCCGAGTCCCAGATAGGCGGCGGCCGCCGCTGCCCGGTAGTCCATCTTCAGTTCGGAGCGTTCGGCCAGCGCACGCACCAGCAGGCCGCCGAAGATCAGACTGAGCCCCCAGTTGATGAGCGACGCCAGGATGCTGACGAAGGCAACCGTTCCAACCGCGCCCGGACCGCTTTTTGGCAAGCGAGCGATAGCATGGATGAGGCGCGATGCCGGTGGCGATGTGGCAACGACGTAGCCGCCTATCGCCACGAACGCCATCTGCATAGTGAAAGTGATCAGGCTCCAGAAGCCGCCGCCGAACGCCTCACTCACCACCAGCGGCGAGGCGCCGTTGGCGAACGCCGCAGCGGCAACGACCACGACCGCAATCGCCACGAAGATGAAAGCATCAGGGAACCACTTCTCAGCCCAGGCCGTGAAGCCGACCGCGACCCGAACCATCAACCCTTCGCGTTGAGTTCCAGTGTGCGACATAGCCTCTCCTCGTCAGATCTTCGTCATGGCACCGCTGCTTCGCCCGCAATGACCTTCTCCAAGCGGACGCCATCCTCGATGCCATCGTATAGCCCGACGACTGTTGCGCGCACCCCGTATCCGTGCCAGCGATAGAAGGCAATCGCCGCAGCGTTGTCCTGCCGGGCCTCCAGGCGGATTCTTGCAATCCCGGCGACGAGCGCAACCTTTTCGAGCCAGCGGAGAACAGACGAGCCGATACCACGGCGCCGGACTGAGGGATGAACGGCGAGCAGAAGAAGCCTGGCGACGTCCTCCCGATAAGACATGATGCCGAAGGCAACAAGTCGATTGCCATCGTGAGCGACCGCGACGTTTGTCGTAGCGCCAGCGATGGCCTGCTGTATGCGCAACGGCGTCCACCTCCAGGGCAGCTCATACTCGATCTCACTGCGCGAGAGCAATGCAATCGCGTTCGCATCCGTATTCGTTGCCAGGCGAATGACTATGTCGGGGGTCATCGCAGTTGCGGAGAATTCCGTCGAGTTAGCGAGGTCGCTTTGCGCGTTCGAGCAGATACTCGTGGATGGCCGAGATGTCACGGTCCGTGAGGTGATGTAGCCGGTCTCTGGACACCTGGCTCATCAGGCCATGCTGCCGCCCATCCGCGCCGATGCCGGTGCTCAGCAGTCCGACCAATAGTTCCCGGCTGTAAGCGGAGACAACTGCCAGATCCGGCGCTCCGCTGTCCCATCCGTTTCCCGTGAGGTCGCCTCCATGGCATTCCGTGCATGCGATGGCAACGAGGTGCCGGCCGTTTTCGTGCGCGGGGCCGAGGTCTGGCGGTGCCTTCTTTCGCTCGGGTGCCACGTAGCTGATCGCGGGCTTCAACTTGCCGATCCAAAGATCCCACTGGTCCAGCGGGCCGGTGTGATGTTCTGGCTGAACACTACCCCCAGCAGGCATCGAACGGATGAAGGCGATGATGGCCGCCATCTCCGCGTCCGTCAGTCGAGAAAAGCCGAAGGCGGGCATCGCGATGACGCCCAGGCCGTCAGGCCGGACGCCTTCCCGCACGATGCGTGCAAGTTCTTCGTCGGAGTATTCCTGGGCCTTTAAGGTGAGGTTCGATGAGTAGTAGCGACCGCGCCACCATCCCTCATCGATGAAAGTCTTGCCGCGCAGATCGGCGCCATGGCAGTCGGTGCAGCCTGTAACGTCGGCGAGCCGCTTGCCGCGCTCTGCCGCGTCCGGCGCCAGGTCTGCGGCAAGCGTGATGGGCGCCAGCGGGTACGTGCGGTGGAGCAATCGAAGATTCGAGAGATAGATAACCGCCAGGCCGCTTGAAAAAAGCAGGCCTGCGAGGATGACGGCTCTTCGCAGCAGGCGCACCTCGATCCTCCGCGGACATTCACCTGTGCGGCGATTGTGCGCTCAGGATTACGGGTGCGGCGCTACGAATCGTGACCTAGTACGCCCCGTAGACAAGGTTGGCGGGACGACCGGCGAGAAAGTTTTCGATGTTGTCCATCAGCTGATCCGCCAGTGCCTGTTGTGCTTCGTCCGAAGCCCACGCGACATGCGGCGTCAGGATCACGTTGGGTCGCCCGGCTACACGCATCAGCACGTTATCGGACGGCGGCGGTTCGCCGGTGACGACGTCGAAGCCGATGCCGCTGATCAGGCCGGCGTCGAGCGCCTGGACCAGGTCCGCCTCGTCGACGAGACCGCCGCGTGCGGTGTTGATGATCAACGGCCGTCGCTTCATCGAGCGGAACTCGGGCATGGCGATCATTCCGCGGGTTTCAGAAGTGAGTGGCGAGTGCAATGTGATGATGTCGCTCGTTTCCAGCACCTCGTGCCACGGGGTGTACAGCGGACCCAGCCCGCTGCGCCCCTTGTGGGCGGCAAACATCGGCACCATGCCGAACGCCCGGGCGAGTTCCGCGACGCGTTGCCCGAGCACGCCTTCGCCGATGATCCCCAGACGCGCGCCCGCCAGATCGTGGATCGAATGATCGAAGAAGCAGAACTGCCCCGCCTGCTGCCAGCGACCGGCAATCACATCCTCGCGATACGCGACCACGTTCCGGCGCAAAGCAAGGATCAGCGAAAACGCGTGTTCCGGCACCGTGTTCACCGCATAGCCGCGGATGTTCGCGACAGCGATGCCGTGCGCTTCGCAGTAGGTCTTGTCGACGCAGTCTGTCCCGGTCGCCGCTACGGCTATCAGGCGCAGATCGGGCAACTGCGCGAGGGTGGCGGCTGTCAGCGGCACCTTGTTGAGGATCGCGACCGTTGCGCCGCGGAGTCGCTCGACGACTTGCTCCGGCGAGGTGCTCGCGTGCTCGATCAACTCGTGCTCGAAGTTTGGCCGACGCAGCCGGGTTTGCGGAGCAATCGTGGAGCGGTCGAGGAAGACAATCTTGCGCATGGCTGGCCTCGATCTCAGCGGCGAACCTGGAGGCAGCGCTTCGCCTCGGCCACGATCGCCGCCCGTGTAATACCGAAGTGCTCATACAGCTCAACGGCCGGTCCCGACGCGCCGTAGCCCGTCATGCCGACGAACCCGCCGCGCTCGCCGAGGTAGCGGTCCCAGCCGAAGCGCAGCGCAGCCTCAACCGCAACCCGCACGGCGTCCGGGTGCAGCACCTCTGCTCGATAGGCATCGTCCTGCATCTCGAACAGTTCCCAGGACGGCATCGACACGACCGCAGTCGAAATCCCTTCGGCCTGCAGCCGTAAACGCGCCTCGACCGCGAGGACGACTTCGGAGCCGGTGGCGAGTAGCGTCACCTTCCTTGGAGCGCCCTTGCCTTCGGCCAGCACGTAAGCGCCTCGACGCGAAAGGTTCTCATCCTCGCTCGCGCTCCGAACGAGCGGCAGTTCCTGCCGGGCGAACACCAGGCTCACCGGCCCCGTTTTATGCTCGAGCGCAATCTCCCAGCACTCGGCCGCTTCGACGGCATCGGCTGGCCGCAGCACCAGCATGTTCGGCATCGCGCGCAGCGACGCGAGGATTTCGACCGGCTGATGCGTCGGCCCGTTTTTGCCGACACCGATGGAATCGTGGCTGAACACGAACTTCACCGGCAGCCCCATGAGTGCGGCCATCCGCATCGCTGGCCGCTCGTAGTCGGCGAACGGCAGGTAAGTGACAGCGAGCGGAATCACGCCGCCATGCGCGGCCATGCCGTTGGCCATCGCGCCCATCACGTGCTCACGAACGCCACAGTGCACATAAGCGCCGCTGCGGTCGTTTGCGGTGAACGCCTGCAGCCGGCGCTTGTGACTGGTCGGCGCCTCCAGATCGGCGCAGCCGACCATGCGTTCGGGCAACACATCGGTCAGCAGGTCGTTAATTTCCGCAGAAATCATGATCCCACCCTGCGGCTTGCCCTGATTCACCGCACGTCGCTTGTACTCGAGCAGCACGTCGCGCCACCCGGGGGGCAAATCGCCGCGGAGCACGCGCTCGAACTCGGCGCGGTCGGTTGCCGGCAGCGCGGCCAAGCGCTTTTTCCACGCGACGCGTTCGGATTCGCTGCGGCGGCCGGCGGCACGCCACGCACCGAGAACCTCATCGGGTATCTCGAAGGACGGATACGGCCAGTCAAGATCGCGTCGCGCCGCTACGACGTCTTCGGGATAGAGCCGCCCGCTGTGGCCGCCGCGCTGCCCCTGCAGGCGAGCGATGCCGCGACCGATCACCGTGCGACACGCGATCATCGACGGACGCGAGTCCTTGCGCGCTTGCGCGATCGCCGCCGAAACGGCCTCGATGTCGTGGCCGTCGACCTCAACGACGTTCCAATCGGCCACGCGAAAACGCGCGGCGACGTCTTCGCTGATCGACAGCGTCGTGCTGCCGTCGTCGGTGATGTGGTTGTCGTCCCAGAACAGGATCAACTTGCCCAGCCGCAGGTGTCCCGCCAGCGAGATCATTTCCTGGCCGATGCCTTCCTGCAGGCAACCATCGCCTACGAATGCATACGTGTAGTGATCGACGAGTCCCGCGCCGAAACGCGCGTTCAGGTAGGCCTCCGCCACCGCCATGCCGAACGCGTTGGCAATGCCCTGCCCCAGCGGCCCGGTCGTCACCTCAATGCCGCGCTCCGGTGCGTACTCCGGATGACCTTCGCAGCGCGACCCGAGCTCGCGGAAAGTCTTGATCTCGTCGATCGAGATCGCCTCATAGCCCGTCAGGTACAGCAGCGAGTACAGCAGCATCGAGCCGTGGCCGTTGGACAGCACGACGCGGTCGCGGTCCGGCCAGGTCGGATCGGTCGAATCGAACTTCAGGTGCCGCGTGTAGAGCGCAGTCGCGATCTCGGCCATGCCGAGCGGAACACCCTGGTGACCCTCAGTCGCGCGCACGATGGCGTCGATCGACAGGAACCGGATTGCATGCGCCATCCGCTGCAGATCGACGATGCGCGGATCTGCAACGACGGCTTCGGCCGATGTGTTCATATCGGTGCTCCCCTCCTCAGGTCGCTCAGTGAATCGTCAGCGCCGGCACATAGCTCATCAGCAGGAGGACGAGCAGGGCGACCAGGTAAAACGGCACCATTGCGCGCACCGTCTCGCCGATCTTGACCTTGGCGATCGAACTCGTGATAAAGAGCGTCGTGCCGACCGGTGGCGTGTAAAGGCCGATCGCGAGGTTGACCACCATCATGACGCCGAGCTGCACCGGGTCCATTCCCGCCATGTTGGCGAGCGGAACAAAGATCGGCGTCAGCAGCAGCACGGCCGCAGGCAGGTCGATGAACATGCCGGCAAGCAGCATGATCACGTTCATCGCGAGGATGATGAGCCAGGGCGAGTGCAGAGTGTTTTTCGCAAAATCGGCGAATGCCACCGGCAGCTGCTCGAACGTGATGATCCAGCCCATCGCGCTCGAAGCCATTATGACGAGCAGTACCACTCCGGTTGCGATGCCCGCTTCCAGCACCGCGGCCTTGACCCGTTGCAGCGTCATGTCGCGGTACACCAGCATCGACACCACGCCCGCATAGAGCGTACTGATGATGGCGACCTCGGTCGGCGTCGCGATGCCGAACCGCAGGAAGAGAATGATCAGCACCGGCAGCGCCAGCGCCGGCGATGCATAGCCGACTTCCTTGAGGACAAGCTTCACGCTGATCGGGCGGGTTTCGCGCGGATAATTATTGGCGCGCCCGACGAAGTAGCAGACGGCCATGAAGCCGAAGCACAGCATCAGACCGGGCAGAATGCCGGCCGTGAACAGCGCGCCGATTGAGGCACCCGAGGCGAGCGCATAGATGATGAAAGGGATCGACGGCGGAATCAGGATGTCGATCGTCGCGGCCGATGCAAGCGTCGCGGCGGCGAACGAGCCGGGGTAGCCGAGCTTCTTCTGCCACGGAATCAGCATCGAGCCGATGGCGGAGGCGTCGGCGACGGCCGAGCCCGATACGCCGCCGAAGATGGTCGACGACAGCACACCGACCTGCGCCGGGCCACCGTGAAAGCGCCCGATCAGCGTGGTCATCAGGTCGATCAGCGTCTGCCCGAGACGGCCTCCCATCATCAGCGCGCCGGTCAGGATGAAGAACGGGATCGCGATCAGCGGGAAACTCTGCACCTGCGACACCATCTGTTCGACGACGAGGCTCAACGGCACTCGGTCCGAGTAGAGGATGCCGCCGATGGCGGCCAGCACCAGCGCGTGGGCGATCGGGATCGCCGCGAGCGCGGCAATTGCGAAGATCAGGAATGCGACGGCGCTCATCAGAAGGCTCCCGTGACTTGTTCGTGCTTCTCCTTGACCCAGTTCAGCAACTCGCCCAGATGCACCAGCGAGATGAGGACGAACCCGAGGAAGAGGCAGATGTAAGTGACCGAACCGGGAACGCCGAGGAGCGGTGACCGCTCGTCGGCCACGATCGGAATCGCCTGCGCCGTGACGACCGCCAGCAGCCCGTAGGCGCTGATGATCGCGACATGGCCGGCGGAAGCAAGGATGTGTCGCGTGCGCCCGTGGACGGCGTCGGCAATGAACGTCGTCGCGATGTGTGCACCATGCTGCGCGGCGAGGACGACGCCCGCCATCACGAGCCACGGGAACAGCAGTTCTGGGATCTCCGATGCCCAGCGCAGGCTCGAGCCGCTGAAGTAGCGCAGCACGACGTCGCTGCAGAGGATTGCGAAGATCGCGCCGAACGTGATGTAGAGGATCGCGGCGCAGACCCACGCGATGCCGTGATTCAGTTTTTCCGCAAGCACGGAAGCCATGATGTCTCCTTTGGATGCGCGGGACCGGCCTGCGGCCAGCCCGCCTTTCGCGCCGCTGTCCCGCTCGTCGTTATTTGGCGCGCGCCGCGGTGACGACCTTCTTGACGTAGTCGCCGATCGGCCCGCCGGTCCACTTCGCGGTTACCGAGTCGGTGGCCTTGGCGAACTGGGCCTGATCGACCTTGTCGATCTTGACTCCCTTCTTCGGCAGTTCGACAACGAGGCGGTCGTCGGCCTCCTTCGAGAGCTTGCGTTGCACCGCTGTGGCTTCGTTGGCGGCTTCCAGGATGATCTTGCGATCCGCCTCGGACAGACGGTCCCAGGTGCGCTTGCTCATCAGCAGCGGCGTCATCTCGAACTTGTGGCCGGTCAGCGAGATGAACTTCTGGACTTCATAAAGCTTCGAGGCATCGACGTTGGCGAGCGGATTCTCCTGGCCGTCGACCACACCCTGCTGCAACGCTACGTACAGCTCGGCAAACTTGATCTGCTGTGTCTCGGCGCCCAGCGCCGTCATGATGTCGATCGTCACCGCGTCCGGCGGCGTGCGGATCTTCAGGCTCAGGACCGGCCGCTTGCTGTTGGACACATGGCGGACACCGTTGTCCCAGTAACCGAGAACGACCAGGTTCTTCGCCGCCGACTTCTCGGCAAGTTCCTTGCCGAGCGGCCCGTCGAGCAACTTGAACGCCGCCGCCGGGTCTGCGAACAGGAACGGCATGCCGAACGCGGCGTACTCGGGCACGATGGTAGCCGTCGCGCCCTGGCTGTTGGCGGACATGTCGAGCGATCCCGAACGCAGCGCGGTCAGCATGGCGGCGTCGTCGCCGAGTTGCGCCGACGGCGCGACATTGACCTCGATCTTGCCGCCGCTCTTCTGCTTGACGGCGTTGGCGAATGCCACTGCGGCTTCGTGACGCGGATTGCCCGGAGCGGCACCGTGGCCGAGCGTGAGCTTGGTCTGGGCGAACGAAGTGCCGCCCGCCACCGTCAGCGCAGCTGCGGCCAGCAACGAACTGAATTTCATCGGAAGTCTCCTAGTTGAAGTGAGTTGGGCGACTGCGCTGTTCAGCGATGTCGCCTCTGGGAATCAGTTCAGCCAGCCCTTGATGGACAGGGTCATGGCAGCGGTGGAAATGCCGTACTTGTCGTGCAGCGTCGGCAGCGCGCCCGCGTCGAGGAAGGCATCGGGCAGAGCGATCTGGCGGAACGGTGGCGTGACGCCGGCGCGCAACAGCACGCCGGCGATCGCTTCGCCCAGCCCGCCGACGATCGAGTGGTTCTCGGCGACGATCACCAGGCGGCCACTACGCGACGCTTCGCGCACGATCGCTTCTTCGTCGAGCGGCTTGATCGTTGGCACGTGCAGCACGCCGACGTCGACTTTGTCGGACCGCAGCTTCTCGACCGCTTCCAGCGCGCGCATCGTCATGAAGCCGCTGGAGATGATCAGCGCGTCCCTGCCATCGCGCAGCAGCTTGGCCTTGCCGAGTTCGAAGGTGTAGTTGTATTCGTCGAGCACCACCGGAACCTGGCCGCGCGGCAGGCGCATGTACACGGGCCCGTTGTGCGCGGCCATCGCCGGCACCGCCTGCTCGACATCGACCGCATCGCAGGGGTCGATAATCGTCAAGTTCGGCATGCCTCGGAAAATCGCGAAATCCTCGGTGGCCTGATGACTCGGACCGTAGCCCGTGGTCAGCCCGGGCAGTGCGCAGGCGATCTTGACGCTGAGGTTTTCCTCGGCGATCACCTGATGGATGAAGTCATAGGCGCGGCGTGCCGCAAACACCGCATAGGTCGTGGCGAACGGGATGAAACCTTCCTTCGCCATGCCACCGGCCGCGCCCATCAGCAACTGCTCGGCCATGCCCATCTGGAAGAAGCGCTCGGGGAATGCCTGCGCGAAGATGTGCATGTCGGTGTACTTGGCCAGGTCGGCGCTCATGCCGACGATTTCCGGCCGCTCCTGGGCGAGCGCCACCAGCGCATTGCCGAACGGAGCCGGCCGCGTCTTCTGTCCTTCGCCCGCGATCGAGGCGATCATGGCGGAGGTCTTCAGGCGCGGCTTGTTTGCAACGGTGCTCATAGTTCAACCCCTCGCCGCGTGCGCGGCATCCAGCAGTTCAATTGCGTGCTGCCACTCGGCAGCGGCAACCTGCATGAAATGGTTCTTCTCGCGTTGTTCGAGGAAGGGCACGCCTTTGCCCATCTTCGTGTCGAACAGGATCACGCGCGGCCGGGGCTGCGCCAGGTTGCGCGCCTTGTCGAAAGCGGCGAGCACCGCAGCCATGTCGTTGCCGTCGACACGCTGCACGTGCCAGCCGAAAGCGGCCCACTTGTCCACCAGCGGCTCGAAAGCCAGCACCTTGGTCGATTGACCATCGGCCTGCTGGTTGTTGACGTCGACCAGCGTGATCAGATTCGCGAGTTCAAAATGGCTCGCCGACAGCGCCGCTTCCCACGTCGAACCTTCGTCGAGCTCGCCATCGGACATGCAGTTGTAGACAAAAGCCGGGTTGCCCTTCTGGCGCAGTCCGAGTGCCATGCCGACTGCGATCGGCAGGCCTTGTCCGAGCGAACCGCCGGACATCTCCATGCCCGGCGTGTAGGTCGCCATGCCAGACATTGGCAGCCGGCTGTCGTCGCCCCCGTAGGTCTCGAGCTCCTCTTCGGGAATGATGCCGGCCTCGATCAGCGCGGCGTAAAAGGCGATCGCGTAATGTCCGTGCGAAAGCAGGAAGCGGTCGCGACCTTCCCACTCGGGATCGTCGGGCCGGAAGTTCAGCGCGTGACCATAGGCCACAGCAAGGATGTCGGCCATGCCGAGCGCCTGGCCGATGTACCCCTGGCCCTGCACTTCTCCCATCCGCAGCGCGTAGCGGCGTATGCGGTAAGCGCGGTCGGCGAGCGTTGATTGCTTGTCTTCCATTTTGAATCCTTCGGTGACGGTTCGGACAGGCGATCAGTGAATCAGCATCCCGCCGTTCACGTCGAGAGTGACGCCAGTGAGATAACTCGACAGATCGCTGGCGAGGAACAGGCAGCAGTTGGCGACGTCAGTGGCATCGCCCAGCCGGTTCAGCGGAATGCCTTTGAGGATTTCGAGTTTCAGCTCCGGCGTGAGCTTGCCGCCGGTGATGTCAGTCTGAATCAAGCCCGGCGTCACCGAGTTGACGCGGACGTTGTCCGGCCCGAGTTCGCGTGCCATCGCCTTGCCTAGGCCCAGCACCCCCGCCTTGGCGGCTGAATAGTGCGGGCCCCCGAAGATGCCGCCGCCGCGCTGAGCCGAGACCGACGACAGGCAGACGATCGATCCCGACTTGTGCCCGCGCATGTTCGGGATGACGGCCTGGCTCATGTAGAGCGTGCCGCGCAGCGAAACGTCGGTCACCGCCTCGTAGTTCTCGGGCTTGATGTCCATCAGCTTCAGGGGCTGCGTGATGCCCGCGTTGTTCACCAGAATGTCGATGCGGCCCAGCCGATTGATCACTTCGGCGGCTGCTCGCTCGCAGTCGGTCTTGCTGGTGACGTTGCAGGCGAGGCCGATGTGACCGGCGCCGATGTCAGCCGCTGCCTTGGCGGCCGCTTCGGCGTTCAGGTCGAGGATCGCGATCCGGGCGCCGTGCTCGGCGAACAGACGTGCCGTGGCTTTGCCGATGCCTCGCTCGGAGGCTGCTCCGGTGACGATGGCAACCTTGTCCTTCAGCAACATTGCGAACTCCCATGCGGTTTGAAAGTGGACGCATGTTGCGTTCGCGACCGAATGCCAGCAAGCTAGCCCGCTTCAAGTTGCGTTGAATTTTTTCGATACCCCGGTGCACCTGCCTCCGCTCAAGGGAATCATCGCCTTCGAAGTCGTTGCCCGCCTTGGCAGCATCAACAAGGCGGCCGACGAGCTGAGCGTCACCGCGTCGGCGGTCAGTCACCAGATCAACAACCTTGAGGGATTCGTCGGCCGCAAGCTCTTCGAGCGGACATCGCGCGGACTCGTGCTCACGCCGATAGGGGAGCGCTTCCGGACCGACCTGACCGGTGCGCTGGCGCTGATTGCCAGCGCGGCGCTTACGGCGCGCAGCTCCGAGGGTGTCGAGGTTCTGCGCATCCACATATCGCCGAGCTTTGCGAGCCTTTGGCTGATGCCGCGGCTGCCCGCGTTTCTCGCGGAGCACCCGGACCTGCGCATCCAGTTGTCGGCCTCGCATAACCATTCCGATTTCTCGCGTGGGGAAGTCGACCTCGATATTCGCTACGGCGCGGTTCGCTGGGGCGACCTGCATGTCGAAACGATCTTCGAGGAGGAGATGTTGCCGCTCGTCAGCCCCGAGCTGCTGAAGCGGGCAGCGATCCGCAGTGCCGATCAGCTACTCGGACAGCCGCTGATCTTTTCCGACGTCAACGTCGTGCAGTGGCCGCGCTGGTTCGCGGCGCACGGTGTGCCGCTGAGTCCCGCAACCTACGCGCTGCGATTCGATCGCGCTTACCTGGTGATCGAGGCAGCCGTGCAGGGACTGGGCTTCGCACTGGAGAGCGCCCGCCTCGCCGAGACCTCATTGAACAATGGTGAATTGGTGCCCGTATTTGCCGACCGCAAGGGCATCCAGGTTCACGCGCACCACCTTGTCTATCCGGAAGCGCACGGCAAGTGGGGCAAGGTCGAGCGCTTCGTCCGCTGGCTGCGCAGGGAAGCCGTGCCGACGCAACCCGCGGCGCAGATCAAAGGCCGGGGCTCATCGCATCAGCGCGCGTAGCGGCAGTGCGTCGAAGCGGCTGGCCAGACCGATCTGCTCGGTTTCGTCTGTTCGCAATGGTCTGCGCTCAGACCCTCTCTTCTAGCGTGGTGCATCTCCGAAGAACCCCACGCCAAGCGTTCGCGTTGGGTTCTGCACTGCGACCATCAACTGCCGACGCGCCACGGACTCAAGCGTAACGACCGCGACGCCCGACGCCGGACCGGTGACGTCGCATACGGCGACGGGCAGCGGCGGACCGAACACAAGATCGGCGCTGAAGACGTTTTTCCCGCCCGCGCGCGGAGTAAGACTGCCACTCACCTGACATCCCGCCACGCTGCCGCCAACGACGAGTCCCGTCGCCGAGACAGTCAAGTTCGATCCTCCACGCGGCGTGACAACTCCCCATTCGCCAGCGACCGTTGCAAGCTGTGCAGCCGATTCATAGTCGTACGTAGACCCCGGTACGCGCGTCGTCGAAAACGCCCATGCGGCGGCTGGTATCGGCGGAGGTAGGCCGGGCAGAAAGCCCGTGAAGATGTCAGCGGCCGTGTATGAGCCCAGGATCTGGCCGGTCACTCCGCCACTGTTGTAGAAGTAATTCCGACCGTCCGGGCTTCCAACATAATTTCCGGTGACATTGTTGCGAATGCCGGCGCCCTGCACGACACCAAACGCAACTGGGGGAGCAGCGCGCGACGAGTAGACGCCCCAAATGGTCCCGTCATCGAGCACGAGCAGCGCAACGTTGTAGTCGGGTTGCGTGATTGCTCCGGAATACAGCCCTTCGAGTCGCAACAGGGGTGGAGGCGGAGGTGGAGGCGGTGTGGGGTTAGCGTTTCCAGGGGCCTCATCGCCGCAGGCGGTAACGCCTAGAGCAACGATGCAGGCGGCAAACAACTGCTTTGCCGGCCGCGGCGGTCTAGAAGTCGTTCGATGGCGCACGGCGCGCCCTCCTTCAGAGTTGGCTGCTTGCCCGGACCACGACAACGCGTCCGCTTTCGGATTCGGTGATCGACAGCCAGGCTTTTCGACAAAGCGATTGCACTGGCGTCTCTAGCGACAACAGCCTAGGCGCGGCTCAGGTAGCTCTGAAAGACGGCCACATGCACCAGCGCCGGATCGGACGAATCCGGCCAGAGGTCCTGAGTGCGAAATCGGACGTCGTACGTCGGCTCGTCGTGCGCATCGATGCCATGCGCGTGCGCGTCCGGGAATGGATATGCCGGTGACACTGCGACCACGACGCCGTGCTTGCCTCTGATGTAGCCGGGCATCCGCACGTGGCCGGGAACATAGTCCTCTCGCACTCGAACCTGATCACCAGGTTTGAAGTCCTCACGTGTCGCAACGTTGGTGCGCCCCTCTGTACTTGGCGTGGAAAGAGGGAATGCGCCTTTCGCGCGCTGTTCGAGTTCCTCGCGCGTCACGAGGCCCTTTTCGACGCACAGAGTCGCCATCCCCGTCAGCGATCGCTCGTAGTAGCTCGCAGAAAGATAGTGGCGCGGCTCCATGCGCTCGATCGCATAGCGGTACTCGTCCATGTTGAAGACCCCGCACCGCACGGCGAGCGCGTACAGCGAATTGGCCCGCACTTCCCACGCCGCGTGGAAGGCTGGAGCATTCAGTGTGTAGCGCACCTCGCCGAAACCTTGTTTCCCGCCGAGGTCATGCATTCCATCCATTGCGGTCCTCCTGCTACAGGCGAGAGACGCCGATCATCGAATCGCGACTGACGATCGATACAAGCTTGTCTTCTGGCCACCCAACGCTGTCGGGCGGCGGCATCGGCAGCACCATGTAGCGGGTATCCGCCGTCGTGTCCCACACGCGGATCTCGATTTCTGGCGGCAAGTCGAGCCCCATCTCCTTCAGCACCGTCCTGGACTCTCGCACGATGCGCGACCGGTACTCGAAATCCTTGTACCAGTCGGGTGGCAGTCCAATGATCGTGAACGCGGTGCACGAGCACAGCGAGCAACAGATGACGTTGTGGACCGTTGCGGTGTTTTCCAGCACGACCAGGTGCCTGTGATGCTTTGGCATCGGGAGCCCGAGTTCGGACACAGCGGCTCGACCATCCGCCAGCAGACGCGCGCGAAAGCTCGGATCGCTCCACGCCCGGGCGACGACGCGCGCGCCGTTTTTTGGCACCCATTCCTCCTGTGCGAGATGGTCAAGATCCTGGACCCCGGCACTGGCCTTCAGGCCGCGATCGTCGAGCACCGCTTGGATGACCTTGACGCGGTCCTGGATCGACGCAGTACGCTCGAAACCCTGCTTGGGAGCTTGATCCATGATGCCTCCGATGTGCGGGATCCTTCGCCGAGAAGAGTATTCGTCCAGCGAACGATGTCAATTATCTGGGTGATGATGAAACCGGCGATCCGATAGCTCGTACCCCTTCATGTGCGCTGAGCTTTCGGTTGAACACCGGTGATGATGACGTCTCGTAATTCAGCCGGGCGTTCCAGATAACTGAAGTGCCCGGCTTCCTTGATCACAACGATTTTCCCCGCACCCGCCGCACCAGCGATGTGAGCCGCACAGTCCAGCGGAACCAGATCATGCTCGCCGTGAATGACCAGCACGCGCGCCCGACACTTTGAAAGGTTCCTTAGCAGGTCATAGGCCGGCGAAAGCCAGGTCTGCGCATATAACCGCTGCTCGATGACCCGCGCCTTGATGATGTCCGCCGCCGAAAAGTGAGCGCGCAGCCTTTGTACAAGGGCGTCGAGGAGATCCGGCCTGCGCAGGGTCGAGCTGAAATGGACTCGGTAGTACTCGGCCTCGGTGGCTATGTCCCCTTCCACATAGGCTTCTCTGGCCGAAATCTCGCGCATCTGCTCCAGGTTGTCTGGCTCGGTTGCGCCACGTCTTTCTCGGAAATGCAGTAAGTCGGCGTGCGAGGCAGGGGCGCTGTTCATAAGGATCAGCTGCGACACGCGATCGGGGTGCCGAGTAGCGTATTCCATGGCAAGCACACTGCCCCACGAGTGGCCAAGCAGCGAAAGTTCACCGAGACCAAAATGCTCGCGCAGTCGGTCCAGGTCATCGACCTCGGATTCAATAGTGATCTCGTCTGCGGAAACATCGCCTGATGACCTGCCGCGTCCCCTTTGGTCGTAATAGATAAGCCTGAACGCGCTCGCCAGCTCGTCGAGTTCCGGCAACAGATAGTTGTGATTGAAATCAGGCCCGCCGTGTAGCACGACAACTGGCGCGCCGCTTCCGATCTCGCGGACATAGAGCCGCCCACCTTTGACGGACACGTGACCTTCCCGCGCAGCCATTGCTCGGTCCTTGCGAGTTTGCGGCGATGGGCTGCATGGGCCGATCGGCCGTCCTGGAAATCGTCCGCCATCCGGCGAATCTCATCAAGTTGGCGCGGCGCACGATGGCCGAAAATTGGTTTCAAGTGTCAGGGCCGCGCTGGCGCGTGCACCCGGTCCCGGCCAGAATGCTCGGCGGATATGCAAGCGTGGAGGTCACCATGGGCGTGCTGAAGCAGCCGACGCGACAGGAATTCACTGTCAGTCATCTCGACGAATCGGCGTTTGAAGGCGGAGGCCTGCGCGATTACTCGGTCTACCGAGACCTCGGCATCGCGCGGGCGACGCACGGGCTGGCCACCGCACATGTGATCCGGATGGTCGCGCCGTTCACCGAAGCGCTTGGCCGGCAGCATCACCACAACGTCGAGTTCCAGTTGATTTACGTGCTCAAAGGCTGGTTCAGGAACGAGTTCGAGGGTCACGGCGTACATCTGATGCAGGCCGGCTCGTGCTGGATTCAGCCGCCGGAAATCCGCCACACGGTGCTCGGGTGGTCGGACGACTGCGAACTGCTCGAGATCATTTTTCCGGCCGAACACGAGACTGTCACTGATGAGTGATCGTGCGTGCGCTCTATCGGCCATGCCCCAGGGGGGTCCCGTCCCAGCGTCTGTAAAGTTCGGCCTCACGAACCCCCTTCAGGACCAGGCAGTCACGATGAATCCGGAAACCGAACGCCCCGCCCTGCCCGACCGGCTCTCGACCGACGCAAGCAGTCCACATTACGTCGCCGCCGTGCTCGAACACGACATCGGCATCCGCTTCAACGAAAAGGAACGCTCGGACGTCGAGGAATACTGCGTCAGCGAAGGCTGGATCAAGGTGGCGGCGGGCAAGACACTCGACCGCCGCGGGCGCCCGCTGCTGATCACGCTGAAGGGAAAGGTCGAGGCCTACTATCGCTGAGCCGGCCGTCAGTCGAAAGCGTCTGGCGCGACTGCTGGCCGTGCCGTCGCTGACGTGCGTCGTCGTGCTGACGGGTTGCTTCACCGATGCCGCGACGCGACTCGCCTACGATCTAGAGACCGCAGCGGGTCGAGTGGGCCCAGCCGACGGTGCCAACTACACGCTGGTGCACCGCGTACCGTCGAACTCGGGGGAGTGCGTCGGACCCTACCGGATCCAGGTCGACCGCGTCGGTGCGATCATCGTCTGGTGCAAGGATGCAGGGGGCTCCACGGTGTCCAGCCACAGCACAACGTATCACGCCCGGTTTGTCGACACGCCGCAGACCAGCATCATCGACAAGCCGGCGAAGGACCTGGTCGTTTTCGAACTGGAGCGCCGCGGCGGCCGCGTCCTGATCGCTGCCGTTCGATAAGGCCTGGCGTCCGCCGTCGGCACCTGTGCCCGCGCTTCAGGCCAGCATCTTGACGACTTCGGCGAACGTGTTGGCTACCTCGGTGACCGGCACCGGCACGCCGAGCTGCCTCTCGATCTGCGCCCGCGACACGATGCCGCGGACGCGCCCCGGTGCAACGGCTGAAGGACGTTCGGTCACCAGCAGGTGATTTCTGCCGTAGCGCCGCAGCGTGGCGATCACGTTGCTCACCGTCGCGAGCTTCATCACATCGAGGTCGATTGCATCGAGCTGTGACAGCGGCGACATCACGTCGGAGACCGTCAGCTCGTCGTAGCGCAGGTTGCGCTGCTGCACGAGGCGCAGCTGCGCGTCACTGTGCAGGTCCGTCGAAGTCACCAGCCCGTCGATAGCCGGCATCTCGCTGACAACGAACAGCATCCGCACGCCCTGGTAGATCATCAGCTGCTCGGCCTGGCGCAGGGTAGTCGACGGACTCGTCGTTGCGGCCTTCACCTGCGTCAGGTCGGTCATCACTTCGAGCGCCGGTGCGTCGAGCGAGACCGGGCTGGTCTGCCAGTCGCGTGCCTGCGCGATCACGGTGCCGGGTACCAGCAGCCTCGTCGGCAGCGGCGAGTTCCGATCCATGGTGGCCTCGCTTCCTGCGCCCGCGCCGGATCCGCCCGGCCGGGCACGCAGCTCGATTCTGAGCGCGAGTCGTGCCCGCCGCAATGGGCTGCTGCCGGCCCGTCGATCGACGCGATCGCGCGGTTCGGCATCAGCGCGCGCCAGCCCCCGATTCACCCAGGCACGGCAGGCTCGATTGCCACCGGAGGGTGATCGGGTTCACGTTTTTGCTTCTCCCTCGGAGACTCCCGACGCGTCCCAAGGTGGCCTCTGAGCCCGTTGCGCCCTCCGCAGCGGAGCCGCAGAATCTGGCGCCCCGTCGCTTAGCCGTCGCCAAATCCGGACTCAAGGAGAAGTTCACGTGAATCTCGAACTGCGGCTCGCCTGCGCAACGCTTCTTTTCGCGACCGTCGGCATAGCCGGCGCAGCGCACGCCGCCGATGCCGCGGCACAGTGGGACCTGACCGAGTTGTACGCGACGCCGCAAGCATGGTCGGACGCCTATCAGCGCACCCGCACCACGGTGTCGACGCTCGACCGTTACAAGGGGACGTTGGGCACGAGCGTCGACACGATGCTGGCGGCGCTCGCCTCGATCAGCGACACGCGCAAGGAGGTATCGCGCCTCTTCGTCTATGCCGCGCTGCGCTCGGACGAGGATCTGCGCGATGCACCCAACCTCGAACGCCGCCAGCTTGCGGGCACGCTCTACACCGAGCTTGCGGAGAAGACCGCGTGGCTCGCGCCGGAGGTGCAGGCGATCGGCGAATCGAAGGTGCAGTCGTTCATCGCGCAGTCGCCGCCGCTGAAGGCACGCTTCGACTTCTTCCTGGTCGAGACTCTCCGCGCCGCGCCGCACACGCTCGGGCTCGAAGCCGAATCGGTGCTTGCAAGCACTGGAAACGTGCTGGGACAGCCGTTCAACGTGTTCCAGCAGCTCGTCGACGCCGAGCTGCCTTACCCGACGATCACGATCGCCGGACAGCAGGTCAAGCTGACGCAGTCCGAATACGAGAAGTACCGCACTTCCGACGACCGTGCCGTGCGCAAGGCCGTGTTCGACGCGTTCTGGACGACGTTCAAGAATTACCAGGGCTCGCTCGGGTCGATGCTGACCACCCAGGTGATGGGCGACGTTTTTTCTGCGCGCGCGCGGCGCTTCGACACTTCGCTGCAGCAGGCACTGTTCGAGGACAACATGCCGGAGCGCGTGTACCGCACACTGGTTGCGCAGGCCAATGCCGGTCTGCCGACGCTGTATCGGTACCTGCGGCTTCGGAAGCGATTGCTCGGAATCGACGGCGAGCTCGCTTACTACGACAACTACCCGTCGTTGGTGAAGCTCGCCACGCCACCGCGCTTCTCGCTCGAGGAGTCGCAGCGCCTGACGCTCGCGGCGCTCGCGCCGATGGGCGACGAATACCTGACGATGCTGAAGCGCGGATTCGCCTCGCGCTGGTCCGATCCCTACCCGCGCGCCGGCAAGCGCTCGGGCGCTTACGTGAGCGGCGGCGCCTACGACGTTCATCCGTACGTGCTGCTCAACCACAACGACGATTTCGAGTCGCTGTCGACGTACGCACACGAATGGGGGCACGCGGTGCACACGATGCTCGCGCGAGCGAACCAGCCGTACGAGAAGTCGCATTATTCGACATTCATCGCCGAATCCGCATCAATCGCGAACGAGCTGCTGTTGAGCGACTACCTGGTGCGCACCGCGAAGACCCCGGAGCAGAAGCTGTTTTACCTTGCGCACCAGCTCGAATCGATCCGGACCACGTTCTTCCGCCAGGTGCAGTTCGCCGAGTTCCAGCTGCAGATGCACGAGATCAGGGAACGCGGGCAGCCGCTGTCCGGCGCGTCGCTGACCGAAAGCTACTGTGCGCTGCTGAAGCGCTATTACGGCGAGGCCGAAGGCATCATGAAGATCGATCCGCTGTACTGCAACGAGTGGGCCTACGTGCCCCACTTCTACTTCGGCTATTACGTGTGGCAGTACGCGACTTCGATGGCGGGTGCGGCCCAGTTTGCCGAGGAAATGCAGGGGGCGAAGAGCGCCCAGGCGCGCGATCGCTTCGTCACTATGCTGAAGGCCGGCGGTTCGGACGATCCCTATGAGTTGTACTTGCGTGCCGGGGTCGACCTCGGTCAACCGGCCCCGTATCAGGCGCTGATCCGCAGGATGGATCGGGTCATGGACGACATTGAGGCGCTGCAACGCCCGCGGAAGTAGTTCGCGACCGAGCCGCCACGCTCTTGCTTCTAGCGTGATGGGCGGCGAAAACAGGCCTCACGAAGTCGCAGACTCTCTGGACCTCGATCGGTGCATCGTCAAGCTCGAAGAGACCCTGGTGCGCTATAGGCTTTCGGACGGCCGTTTGCCCTTCGACCCGGTGACGTAAAGCGAAGCCAGGGCCGCAGTCGAGCCGCTTCGAAACCGGGGGCGGGCGCCGCGCTTGCCTGCGCCGCACCTGTGAAGTTCCGCGATAGCAATTCACGATGAAAACGTTCGCGCGCGCAATGCGAGGCCGCCGACTGGGCCGCTGGTGGCTGGCCGCCCTGGCGCTCGCCGCGTCAGCGGTCTTGATTCAGCGCAAGAGCCGCGCGGTCGAAGCCGACTATCCGCCGCTCGGGACGTTTCTCGACGTCGACGGCGTCCGGCTGCACGTCTTGGTGCGCGGCAAAGGCGAGCCGCTGCTACTGCTTCACGGCAACGGCAGCAACGTGCTCGATCTGGAACTCTCGGGTTTACTAGAGCGCGCGGCCGAGCGTTACCAGGTCATCGCAATCGACCGCCCAGGATTCGGCTACAGCAGTCGGCCGCGGGGCACGGTATGGACGCCGCAGGCGCAGGCACGGCTAATTCACCGCGCGCTCGCGCAACTGGGCGTAGTGCGACCGATCGTCGCGGCCCATTCGCTGGGCACGCAGGTCGCGCTCGCCCTCGCACTGGAGTTCCCCGAAGACGTCCGCAGTCTGGCGCTGCTGTCGGGTTATTACTTCCCATCGCTGAGGCCGGATCTGGCGCTGTCAACGCCCGCGATGCCATTGGTCGGGGCGCTGCTGCGACACACACTCGCTCCGTGGATTGGTCGCCTGATATGGCCGCTGCAGCTGCGGCGGCTGTTTGGTCCGGCCGAGGTGACGCCGTCGTTCCGGGCCTATCCTGCGTGGATGTCGCTGCGACCCGGCACGCTGCGCGCGATGGCTGCGGAAAGCGCGCTCGCGCCGATTGCTGCTGCCGCACTTCGCCGACACTATCGCGAACTGACGGTGCCCGTCGTCATTCTCGCAGGGGCGGACGATCGCTTCATCGACCCCGGCTGGAATTCGGTCCGGCTGCACCGAGAGTTGCCGGCGAGCGAGCTGACGCTTGAACCCGGCGCCGGGCACATGGTGCATCACATCGTGCCCGAAGAAGTAATGACCGCAATCGATGCGGCCTCAGCCGCGCCATGGCCAACCGATTCGATTCGACCTTCGACCCCAGCCGGCCGCACCGGACGCGAGCAGCCCGTCGAAGTGCCGGCCAGCTAGCCTCGGCAGCTCGGCATCGGCCAGGACTTTCGCTTCAAGCCGTGCTCCGGCGCAACCGCCTCGGCGCCAGTGCACAATGACACAGCACCGCCCCCCTGCCTTCAATGCTGACCTTCACGCTGCTCACGCCGGAACGCCGCGGGCGACTACCTCGACTTCTTCGATACGCGGGCCTTCACCGACAACCCGCGGTGGGCGAGCTGCTATTGCTTTTTCCCGCTGCACGATCCGAGCCGGACCAACTGGAAGGCGCGCAGCGCTGCCGAGAATCGCTCGGACGTCGCAGACTGCATCGCGCAGGGCAGCGCGCGCGGCATCCTGGCGTATTACGACGAAGAAGTGGTCGGCTGGTGCAACGCCGGCCCGTGGTCGCTGTATCCGATGCTGCGCGACACGCCGGAAGCGGATTTCGAAACGCTCGGCGTGATTTTCTGTTTCATCGTTGCGCCGGCATGGCGCCGGCGCAAGGTTGCGTCAGGACTGCTGCACGCGGCGTGTGAAGCGCTGCGTGCGTCGGGCATGACGGCCGTTCAGGCGCATCCGCTCAGATCGAGCACGGATGCAGCTGCCAATCATCTCGGCCCACTGGCGATGTATCTGGCCGCCGGCTTCAGCATCGTTCGCGACGGCGACGACGGCGACGTCGTCGTCCGTAAGGCACTTGCCTGACGAGCGGCGAGCCAACAGTCGCCCATCACTCGGGAACGTCGATCAGCCCTTGGCATGCGTGCTTCGTCGCAGCCAGGTCGCGGCCGGCACGGCCTCTTCCGACAATGCGCGTTGCCAGTTGCATTGACTCTCATGCAACACGTCTCACAGCCACCGTCGGAGTCAGCATGGATCGATCCTCGAATCCGAACCTGCCGCAGCGCTATGCGCGCATCGCCGGCGCGCTGTATCTCGTCATCATCCTGGTTGGGCTGCTGGGACAAGTGCTGGTCAAGGACCGGTTGATCGTCGCGGGCGATGTGGCCGCGACCGCGGCGAACATCGCCGCGTCCCAGACGCTATGGCGAATCACGGTGGCCGGGGAGATCGGTTACCTCGCGCTCGGCGTCGTCCTCGGCTGGCTGCTCTACCTGCTGCTACGGCCGATCGATCGCGACCTGGCGCTGCTCGGCGTTTTCTTCAATCTCGTGTCGATCGCGGTGGAGGTTGGCGCGCGTTCCAGCCTGCTCGCGACGCTGGTGCTGCTCGGACGGTCCACGGCGCTTGCGGCGTTCGAGCCGCAGCAATTGCACGCGCTGGCCTACGTGTCCCTTCGCATGCACGACTACGGCTTCAGCCTGAGTCTGATCTTCTTCGGCGTCGTCTGTCTGATCTTCGGCCACCTGATCCGCAAGTCGCGATTCCTGCCGGCGCTGGTGGGCACGCTGATGCAGATTGCTGGCGCGTGCTACCTCGTCAACAGCTTCGCGCTGCTGCTGGCGCCCTCGTTGGCCCGCGCCCTGTTCCCGGCGATCCTGCTGCCGGCGCTCATCGGCGAAGCGACGCTGTGCCTGTGGCTGCTGTTCAAGGGCGTTGATGTGGCGAGGTGGACCAAGGCCGCGGCCGCACCGCAGCGCTGACGTCGTGTCTTCGGCCGAATTCGATCGCGCGCAAGACCGACTCATTAAGCATGTCGGCCCCGCTTTGCCCCGCCTTTCCGCGCCCCTTTCGCCGGCTTCTGCGCCTCCGCAATCTCGTGCCCGCTTCGACCTTCCAGCTTGGGCGTGATGTTGTCGTCGATCCACTTCTGGTCCCACCACTCCACCGGCAGCACAGCGACGCCGTCGAGATAGATGCCGAAGTGCAGATGGTCGCCGGCGGCAAGCCCTGTTTCGCCGGTCTTGCCGAGGATCTGGCGCTTGTTGACGGAATCGCCGGCCTTGACATCGATCGAGCTGAGATGGCCATAGAGTGTGAAGAGCCCGAGACCGTGGTCGAGGATCACCGTATTGCCGTAGATCCCGAGGTCGCCGGTGAAGGCCACCATGCCGCTGTTGGCGGCCTCGACTGGGTAATTTTTTGTGACCGACAGGTCGTAGCCGAGGTGATACGCAGTATCGATGGGCTGGCCGTTGTACGTATACGTGCGCTGGTCCGCGAAGTTCGCCTCGACCTTCGAGTTGCTCAACTGGGAAAACGCGCCTTTCCATAGCATCGTGGGCGTGGCCTTCTTGGTGATCGCAGCGATCTGGTCCTCGTTTTCCTTCCGCAAGCGCTTGTTCACCGCGACAAAGATCTCTGTTGGCGAGCCCTGCCGTGCGGCGGCATCGGTGAGCAGCGGCGCCACCTTGCCTTGAAGGAAACCCTCCGACAGCGCAATGGTGCTCTTCTTGTACCGGACGTTTTTGAGTTCATAGGCGAGCCGCATCGTGCGCGTGTTACCGGCTTG
>DATEZE010000207.1:0-9000 GCA_035255845.1 Burkholderiaceae bacterium
GTTCCCTGTCGGTCTCGACGGCGAGGCGTACCTGATCAAGCTCGCCGACCGGCAGTCTCTGATCATTCGCTACAACGCCAGCCGCTGCCGGGTTGTGCTCGAGCTGGACCCCAAGGGTCCTGCGATCGCCGACGTCGGTCCGCTCCGCTGCGAGCCCGTCGCCAGCGAAACACCGAGAGGAAGGCAATGAACCCCCTGACGATCCGCGCCGTCCCGGTCCGGCGGTGCCAAACCAGCGCCGCGCTGCTGTGCGTGCTGCTCACGGCACTCTGCAAGCCCGTGCTTGCTGCGAGCTGCAACCTGTCGATCGGCAACCTTTCGTTCGGGTCGTACGTCGGCGCACAGATTTCTTCGACGAGCTCCGCCAGTTTGACCTGCACCAAGACGGCGCCCGGCAACACGCCCGAGCACATCGACTACACCGTGTCGCTGTCGACGGGCGCCGGCAGCTACGCACAGCGGACGATGACCCGCACTGCGCTGCCCGCGGACACACTGCCGTACAACCTCTATCTCAACCTGCTGCCGCCGGTGCTCAACACCAGCGTCTGGGGCGACGGCACCGGAACGACGGTGCGCTGGACCGGCTCTATGAATCTCACGAGCGGCAATCCGACGCGGACTGACACCGCGACCTTGGTCGGCGCGATCCCTGCCGGTTCGGTTCCCTCGGCCGGCACCTACCAGGACACGGTCGTGGCGACCGTCGTCATCCTCTAGACATCAGTCGCGCCACGGAACCTCGAGTTCCGACAACGCGAGCAGTCGCGCTTCGGCATTTCTCGCCAAATCTGCCTCGCGTTCATCGAGCCAGGTCCGCGCGGTCGCCAGAAGCGTCGCTTCGTCGGCAAGGCTCGGCAGCACCACGCCAGCCACCGCGATGTCGTTCATTTCACCGAGCGCATCCTGCAGCCCGGACAGCGAGTCGATATAGCTTTCGGTCGGCTTCTCTGGCAGCGCGACCGAGAACACGTCGAGTGCGTAGCGCAGGCGCTTGGCGAGAATCCGGACGTGGTGCCGCCTCTCGGATGGAAGAGCCGCGAAGAAACGTGCCTGGTCGAACAGCCGCCGGCGCGCCCACTCGAGCGTCTTCGCAGCGAGTTGCCGCAGCGTGCGTCCTTCGGGCGGTGCACTCAAGGTCCATGCCTGCAGCCGCAGCGTCAGCTGCGCATAGCGCGGTCTGCGCAGCGTTGCGACGACAGCGGCATGGGACGTGTCGCGTCGCAGATCGGCGCGAGCGACGAGCGTTGCGAGCGCGGCTCGCTGTGCGGTCGGTGTTGCCGCCACGAGCGCCGGTAGCGTGCGGTGCGCCAGCACATCGGCATCGCGCGCGGCACCGAGCGCCGTCCCGACCCAGCGCAGGTCCTCGGCCAGCGCTTCCGGAAAGTCTTTGTGCTTACGATCGAGCAACCGTAGCGCCGATCGCATGCGGCGCAGCGCGACGCGCGCCTGGTGGACGTACTCGTCGTCCGGACCGCGTTGCATCGCTTCGGTGTTGCCAAGCAGCACTGACAGGCCGTGCGCCATGATCGCGCGCAACGCTGTGCCGGCAGATTGATCTGCGGCGAGCGCAGCTACGAAGCCGCGAGCCGCAGCCTTCATCGGGGCCGCCTTCTGGTCGTCCGCGAGCAGATATCCGCGTTCGGCCTTGCTGAGTGGTAGCGGAACCAGCGGCAGTGCCCGCCGGCCGCGCCCGATCAGTCGAAGTGCGAGCGCGCACAGGTCCTCCGCCTGGCCCTGCTTCAGTTCGAACTCGACCTCGCTCAACTCTTCGTAACGGCGTTGCCGCGCGTTCACCGTTTCGATGCGCCCGCGATCGATTGCGACCTCGATCAGGCTGCGACCGCGGATCAGAATGCGCGCGTCGCGCGTGAAGCGCGTGCGGAAGACAGGGACCAGCGCCCGGACGCCACGACGCCCGTCCAGCAACGCGGGCAGCGGCGTATCAGCGAACGCCGCGAGATTGACGTGCGGCCGACCACCGCGCATTCTGGACGGAGTCTCCCACTCACCACGCACAGAAAGTCCGCCATCGGCTTTACCGGCGGACTTCAGCGTCTGCACCCACCGGCGACCTGTGCGCCGCAGACGCAGCGCCATCGCATTTCGCTGCAGCAGGCGATCGGCCGTATCCAGATAAATTGCGTCGAGTCTTTGCCTGCGGACGACGGCGGAATCAAGTGGCTTGCGCTGCACGAGCGCCTCCACGGCTGTTGCAGGAAGATGGAGCTTCAGCTCGGTTTCGTCGGCCATTGCGGCAGTCTATCGACGCACCGGCAGGGACAGTTCGGTACTGCCGCGCCGTCAGCGCCGAAGTCGCTCGACCGCGCCGTCGATCCGCACCGCGCCTTCGCGCTTGCGCTCCCACATCAGGCAATACGTATCTGCCAAAGGCGCCTTGAAGTCCCCCTCCGCCGCCAGCGTATCCGGAGTTCGCACCGGGTAAAAAACTTCGCTGCCGCGGTGATAGTGGACGTTGAAATCGACTTCGCCGCTGGCGCGAAAACGATAGCGCACAGCGTCGCCGGAATCCAGCTTGACGCAGTGCTCCTCGAAGCCACGCGCCGGCACATCGAGGCGGAAGGGGCCGAACGGCGACACCGCGGCAAACGCAAGCGCGGGCAGGCCGGTGATCACGAGCGCAAGAGGCTTCATTCACTTATCTTCGCACGCGTGTCAACGCCGACCCCCGCATGCGGCCGACAGTGCGCGTCACGCGCGAGAGCGGCGACCGCTCAGCACCAACACAGAGGCGACAACCGCGGAAACGACCGCAGCGGCGAGGAAACACGTCGTGTAGCTGCCTGTCGACCGCTGCAGCCACCCAAACAGAAACGGCAGGACGACTACGCCGACAAACGTGAAGAACAGGCATCCTCCGGTGGCGCGCCCGGCCTCGCCCGGCGGCGCCAGCCGCGCCACTTCGGACAGATAGACGCCGTTCCAGCCGATCGCGGTCGCGCCGAGCGCGGCGGACACGGCGAGCAACGCAAACATCGGCCAGGCGGTGGTGAAGAGCGCCGCTGCGACCGACGCTGCCGCCATCAGGTAGCCAATCCAGGCCAGTGTGGCGCGCGGTGCTCCGGTCCGGTCGGATATCGAACCCCAGCCGATGCGGGCGATCACGCCGGCGACGTTCGCAACGGTCAACGCGGTGCCGGCCGCGACCAGCCCGAGGCCGGCTTCACTGGTCAGATAGCTGACGATGAATCCGGACACCGACATCTGCATGCCGGCATAAACGAATGAGACGAGTGCCATCGTTCGCAGCGCCGGCAACTGCGCGACCACTGCAAGCCCGCTCACCAGCGCCGCAGGCGACAGACGCGCGGAAGGATTGCGATCGGCATCGAGCGGCGCACGCAGCGGCTGGGCTGCGAGCGCGACGGCGATACACCCGATCGCAAGCAGCACGACCGCGCTGTGCCAACCGAACGCCACTGTCATCGGCGGCACCAACAGGCCGGCGAACGCGGTGCCCGCCGGCACGCCGGTCTGCTTGATCGAAAACACGAGCGCCATGTTCTCTGGCGAGGTCGTCTTGGCCAGCAAATGACTCGACGCGGGTGTGATCGGGCCATACCCGATACCCAGCACCACCGCCGACAGGCCGATCGTGACCAGGCCAAGGGCCCCGGCATCGTGGCCGACCGCCAGCATCAGCGCGAGCCCGGCTGCGCAGGCCAGCAGGCACGCCTGCGACAATCGCAGCGCCCCGTAACGCAGGACGACGCCTCCGCCGGCGAGTGCGGCGGTAGAGGCACCGACGTAAAGCAGCGAGATGTAGGTTCCGACCATCGAGGCCGGAACGCCGAGGTCGGCGGCGACGACGGGGGCGATCGCAGGGATGGTCAACGCCGCACAGGCCGCGGCCGCCTGGATCGCGGTCGTCGTGACCAAAGCCCGTGTCGCAAGGGTCTTCATCCTGCGCCGCGGTCTGCGCAGGATCGTTCCGCCGCGGGCGGGACTTGCCGCATCAACCGCGTTCGGCCAGCGCCTTCAGGTTGCGCAATCCGGCGTCGAAATCCGGTCCCACCATTGAATCCATCATCAGTCCGAAATAGCGGTTGATCGGACTGCTCCCCATGTCGCCCTCGTTCGTCCACGTGACGCGCGTGCCGCCGCCGTCGGGCGCGAGGAGCAGGATCCCGCGCGATGACATGCCGACATCGGGAAACGACAGCGCATAGTCGACATGCTTGTACGGCACGGCAGCCGTGAACTCCATCGCGCCGTTGCCCTCGGTCTTGCTTTGCCAGCTCCACTTCGCGCCGGTGCCCTGCGCCGCGCCGGAATACTGGATCTGCATCGCCGGGTCGCGCTGGTTCCATATTGCCCAACGCTTCCACTCCCGCGGATCGGCCAGCAGCGGATAGATCTTTTCGGCCGGAGCCGCGACGGTGATCGAGCGCTGCACCTTGAATCCTGACGGCAGCATCATGCCGACGATCACCAGCAGTGCCACCAGTGACACAAGGGTCAAAAGAATGCGCTTGAGCCACTTCATCGCCCATCTCCTTGGCCTAAAATTGCACGCAGCGTAGCTGCGTCGTTGGGAGCTGTGCAGATGATCTCTCGCCTCTTGCTCGTCGCCACACTTCTTTTCATACTCACCGCCTGCGGCAACCTGGCGGGGCGCGTCAAGCCCGGCGACGCGGAATCGGCGGTCCTGTCGTCGGCGGGCCGGCCAACCGCGTCGTATCCGCTGCCCGATGGCGGCAAGCGGCTGCAGTACTCGGGCCAGCCCTGGAACCAGTCCGTTTGGAACATCGACGTCGATCCGCAGGGGCGCGTCGTCCGCGTTGAGCAGATGATGAGCGACGCGGCGTTCGCGCACATCCGCAGTGGCGCCGACACGCGCGCCGACGTGCAGCGCGAGTTCGGGCCGCCGGCCTACGTCTATGCGTTTCCGATGATGGACGAGACCGCCTTCATGTATCGCTACTTCGACTCGGCCGGCTGGTACGCCGCAATGTTCGTTTATTTCGATCCGGCCAACACGGTGAAACGGACCGAGACCGGAATGGACCCCTGGCGCTTGAACGACAATGACCGCGGGCGCTGACGCCTCGCCCCGGGTTTGACCGAATTCCACACGTGCGGCGCCGCGCCGACAATGCGGCGACGTTCTGGCCGCACGATGGATCCCGCAGCACCCCAGTCTGGCGCACCACTGTCCCTGCAGGACAAGCTGGACCGCATCTCGCACGAACGCAAAGTCCTTGACGTGCTGCGCGAGCTGACGCGGATCGGGCTTCACGAGGGCGACGAACTCCAGCATCGCAGCGACGGCACCGCAGGCCGCCTTTTGGTGCTGCGCGCTTCCGCCGAGCCCGGACCGGTCGTTGTCCTCGGGGACGGCGCTCAGATTCCGTTCCGATCCGGCGACTGGAGGTCGCGACCGTAGGCGCAGCGGTCCGACGGGGCGCGTGGCACAATCCGTGCCACCATGGCTTATGCGCCGGAGTACGTACCAAAGATCCTGATCGTCGACTCCCAGGGCCAACCGGTCCGCTGGGCGTTGATGCAGCGCGCTGCGCGCTACTACGCGTCGGGCAAGGTCGTCACTGATCTCGGCGACAACCTCTTCGGCATGGCCGGAGGCACTCAGGAAACCACCGGGCTGAGGTCGGAATTCATCACGAGCTCGATCGTGATGATCCGCGGCAAGCACCGGATACCTTTCGGCCACGCGCACGTTGGTCTCACCAAGCATCGGCTGTTCGCGCGCGACCGCAATGTCTGCGCCTACTGCGGCGTCCACTTCGCGGAGCTCGACCTGACCGTCGAGCACATCCTGCCCGTGTCACGCGGCGGGCGCCACGACTGGACCAACGTCGTCACCGCCTGCCGTTCGTGCAACACGCGTAAGGGCAACCGGCGACCCGAAGAAGCGCACATGCCGTTGCTGTACGTCCCCTACGCGGTATGCCGCAACGAAGGCTTCATCCTCAGCAATCGCCGCATCCTGGCCGACCAGATGGCCTTTTTGCAGACCAGTTTGCCGCGGCACTCGCGCTGGGCGCATCACTAGACGGCGCGGTTCGCCACACCTGCTGTCGAATAATCAGCGCCGCAGGCGCTGCATGCTCCGTCGGCTTAGACGGCGCCCTTCCATAAAGTTCGGATCGTCCGATGCATTGCGCATCGATGCCCGGCGAGAAGCCGGGCCCATCAAGGGGATCCGCATGAGTCACGAACTTGAGTCGCACCGGCCCGACGACGATCATCCGGCAGCCAGACGCGCAATCGGGGCCGCTGTCTTCGGCGCATTCGTCATCACGATCGCCATCGCGGGCGCGTTTGCGATCGCCGAAACACCGCGTCAGCTGGCGGACGTAGCGCTCACGCTCGCATCGAGCGAAGTCTTCGAGCTGATGCCCGCGCCGGTTGAAGTCGACGCACAGCCAGTCCAGGCGGCCGCTCCGTCCAGTGGAAGTGACGAGGATCCTGGCCTGCAGGCAACGTTCGGCGTGTTTGGGTAAGGTCGGCCGCGCTGCGGCGGCTCAGTGCCCGCGCAACCGGCTGAAGAGCGCGGGTGCACACCGCAACGACACGGTGCGGACATACCGGCCGTGCATAAATGCCACCTGCATCGCGGCGCCGCGCAAGAAGCAGTCATGCGGCGCGCTGTCTTCGTCGACCGCCCAGACGAGTGCGCCCGAGACGCCGTCGAGCTCCGGCGTGTGGATGTCGAGTCCGTCGACGCGCATCGCAGTGCGCGCGTAGGCCAAACAATCGTCGTCGACTGCCGTCGTGAAGAGCACCACCGGCTTCATGTAGATCGAGCCTTCGAAACGGCGGGCCTGCGAGACCGGATAGCCGGCCACGACGTACAGAAGCGTCGCGCGGTCATCTCGGGGCTCGAAGTGCAGATGCGACGACTCGACCGGCGTCCAGTTCGCGCGCAGGCGGTTCGCGACCGCAGCGTCTCCGATGATGACCAGCGCGATGTCCCGGTCTGGATCGGCGATGACCCGCGCCCGTGCAGATCGCAGGCAGGCCCAGGTGCCATCGCGCGGCAGCGGTACGGCCAGATCACCCGTCGCGCCATGTTCGAAAACATGCGCCGCGGTCAGCAGCGCGAGCGTCGCGCCGTCGGCAATTAGCGACGCTGTTGCCAAAGGCTCGGCCCGGCCATCAACCAGGCGCGCCAGCGGCAGAGCGCGGCTGAGCAGCGCGGAACGCACCGCATCCGCGCGCTGCGGCGCGATCGACGCTGCGACGCTGATCGGGATCGTCTCGAGCGTTTGCCAGGCCATACAAGGTCCTTACGCTTCAGCATGCCAGCATCGCGGCGACGTGTCGACGGCGCACAGCGGTGCCATTGCCACGCAATTCAGGTCTTGATGAGCGTCCGTTGCGTGAAGGTTGCGCAACAGCTCGCATCGCGTTCGCCGCGCCGGAGTGCAGCAAGATCCACCTTCATCAGGACCGACACAGTGCCACATCGGACCAACGGCATTGAAACCGCACCGCTTGTCGCGGAGGCGCTGACTCGCATTGGGCCATAACGAAAATCGCCCGGGGCCGACAGTGCGGCACCGGGCGATCAGATCGGCCGCGGGCGAACCCGCGTGGCGACTACTTCAGGTGCTTGCTGACGTACTTGGTCAGCTCGAACATCGAGGCTTGGGCCTTGCCGAACAGCGCCTGGAGCTTGTCGTCGGCGTTGATCATGCGACGGTTGACGGCGTCTTGTAGCTTGTTCTTCTTGATGTACGCCCAGATCTTGCTCGTCACCTCGGTGCGCGGCATCGGCGTGGAGCCGACGATCGCGGCGAGCGGGCCGGTCGGCATCAATGGCCTCATGAACGCCGCATTCGGCTTGCGCGCGACCTTCTTCTTCGCGGCCTTTTTCGGGGCAGCTTTCTTCGCAGCCTTCTTCGCGGTCTTCTTCGCGGCTTTCTTGGCCGGCGCCTTCTTGGCCGACTTCTTCGCAGCTTTCTTCGCCTTCTTCATTGCCATCGACTTCTCCTTAAAGGTTTTCAGATGCCACAGCGACAGCGTTCTCGAGGGAAATCACAAGAGCGCTCTCGTTGGGTGAGCGGGATCCTAGAGGAAACGCGCCGAATTACAAGAGGAAAAATCAAGTTTTCAGAGGGAAATTGCACCATCACAACGCTGTTTTCCCTCTGTGGACCGCTGCACGCGAGTCGGGAGCACTACGAAAGGTGTACTAGATTTGGGAGACTGACAGCTTTGGACACAATATCTGGTACCCCTTAGAGCGCCGCCGCCTCGAGTTCTGCGAGCATGCGTTCGATCCGTGCCGAGAGCTTCTCCGTGGTCACCTGTTCGCGCAGCCGCTCGACCATCAGCGGGAAGGCGAATGGCGTCGGGCGGGCAAGCAGGCGGTAGACGATCAGCTGCGTACCGACCTTGGAGCCCGGCGGAGGCCGCGGAAGCGCTCGTTCACCGACGGGCGCCGTGTCGTTCGATGGGCATCGATGGGTTCGGCGAAAACACCAGCGAAAGCGCGGACAACGCGAACCAGCAAAAAGAAACGCCGCCCGCAGGCGGCGTCTCGGTGCAGAGCAGAACTACTGGACGTTGAGGATCTTCATCGCCTTGCCGAGCGTGTCGATCGACTCCTGATGCTTGCCAGCCTTGTGCAGCGCTTCACCATCGGCCCGGTATTTCTTGACGTCCGCCATCTGCGCGTCAGTAAGCTTGGGGTTCTTGGCCAGCGCGTCGTCGATCTTTTTCATGTCGGCTGGGCAGTGGAAGGCCCACGCACCGGCCGCGAAGAGCAGCGTGGCAACAGCAACGATGATGCGTTTCATCGGCTCGTCTCCATGATATTGAGAAGCGCTTTGCGGTAAGGCAAAGCAGCGCGCAGTTTACCCGCGACAGCGCGAACGGGGCACCCACTTGGTTTGCCGCCTGCCCAGGGTCGGTATCTGGGCCGCGGTGGCCGCGGCCCTACTGAAGCGTCTTCAGGTAAACGGATATCGGATGCTCGTCACGGAGCATCCGGGTCGAGCCGTTGGCCCGGCT
>DATEZE010000208.1:0-4431 GCA_035255845.1 Burkholderiaceae bacterium
CGCGAACCTTTGTTGGGTGCGACTCTGACCGCGCTGGCTTCGTGCGCGAGGCCGGTCGCGGCATCGGTGGCACTCATCTGCTGCCGCGATCGAGCGCAACCGCCCCCCGCTTAGATCCGGCCGATCGCCGACTCCAGCCTCATCTCGCGAACCCGCTGAATCCGCCGGCCGGCGTGGTGACTCCGCGCTTCAGGCGCCGTTACCGCCCGCAGCACAGCCAAACCGCTCGAGGCCGCTTTTCGCCTTGTGCCATGCGCACAGCGCCTCTCAGGCAACGAACTCTTTAGGGCACCATCTACGACATCAACGACGTCGGTGCCGGGTTTGCGACACAGAGTGCTGAAGACACTGCTTGTCTTTCCGCGGTGACTGCGCTACGGTACTGAATATGCATACAGTATCCGGCCCAGCCTCGCAGTTCAGCGGAGGCACCCTGCTCTACTGCGAGTTCCCGGCGCTCGATCTCGTCGATGCGACCGAGGCGCGCTTCCTGACCTTCGCGGTCCGGGATGCGGTTCGGGCGGCGCGACGCGACGGCAGCTTCGATGCGAGCTTTCATCGCTACCGCGTTCGTGCATGGCGTGAATCGCTCGGCTCGCGCCTGGTCACGGTCACGTGGCGCGTCAGCATGCAGGGCCAACCGGTGGCAGGCGACACGCAGGTCCTGCCCGCGCCCTGATTTCTTCTCACGTCGCGACCTTCCACCCGCTGGAGCCGCTCGCGTGCCGGTTCGACTCGTCGTGCTGCGCACGCGCGACCACGGCCGCAAACTCGGCGACCGCCAGTTGCACCAGCAGCCGCCGATCGAAGGTGAACTCGAGTGCTATACCGCCGACGATCCGCACCTGCGCCGCATCGTGCGCATCGCCAAGCTGACCCGCACGGCTGACGCGCGCCGGCCCGAACTGATCCCCTCGCTTTACGACGCGGACATCGTCACGCTCGGCAACACCGGGGCGGTGATCACCGGGGTCGAGCGTCTGCCCGCGTCCAGCGGCATCGTCGAATTCGCGCAGTCCTGGTGGGTGCGCTTCCTCTAGTCGGACGTCCGCATCCGTCTCGCTGAATGTCCACCGCTTTCAGTGCAAAAGCCCGGCGACGACATTGATCGTCGCGCCCAGGATCGCGACGTTGAAGAAAAAGGAAACGATTGCGTGCGCAACCACGACCTTGCGCATCGCCCCGGAGACAACTGAGATGTCGGCGGTCTGCGCGGCCACCGCGATCGTGAACGAGAAGTAAAAGAAGTCCCAGAAGTCGGGGTCCGGCGGGGGCTTGTCCGGGAATCGCAATGGCCGGGCTTCGGGCGCCGCGCGGAAGTACAGATGTGCGTAGTGGAAGGTGAACAATGTGTTCAGCATCAGCCAGGACCCCACCAGCGTGACGGCGGCGTTGGCGTAATGCAGGGGGCTCGAGGCCCGCGCCAGTTCCAGGCCGATCGCGATCAAGCTCGCGATCACCATCAGCAGTACAAGCATCAGTGCGAGTATGGCGCTGGGATCTTCGCCTTCGGAGATTGCGCGCGCGCGTTCGTGCCCTGCGTGCACCATGAGCCAGCCGATCAGCGCAAGGTACGTCCACACGGTGACGTTCCATCCGACCAGGAAATGCAGGTGCAGTGAATCAGCCTCAGCGCTTCGGAGCGGCACCAGAGCCGCCGCGATGCCAAGTGCGAGCGACGTTGCGAGCCGGGGATGTCGCTGCAGGAAGTTCATCGCGGATCCGGTCGAAGGCCGCACTGCGCTTGCATCATTGCTTCGTGCCGCTGACGGCATAGCCGATCGCGTAGGCGAAGAAGAGTCCCTCATGCTCGCGCCGCGCCAGCGCGTCCACGAATGCCTTCGCGTCCGCGCGCGCAATCTCTTCTCGCGCAACCGCCGCGTCCAGCAGGTCATGCAGGAAGAATGTCTTCGAGAAGTCTTCGTGCGGGACGTCGAACACACGCGTGCGCTGGCGAACCTCGCTCAGGCCGGCGCGCATCAGCATGCCGCGCAGCCGCACACCACTGTGCGGATTGACGATCATCGAGAGCAGCGACCGGCGTGCGGCCTCGAATACGCGACGCTGCGCGGGCTCGTCGACAGCTAGGCCGGCCTGTCCGTGGTCCGGATCCATCAGCAGCAGCTTTCCTCCTGGCTTTGCGACCCGCAGCATCTCGCGCAGCGCCGCTTCCGGATCTTCAAGATGCTGGAGCAAGCGCTCGGCCCGGACCGCGTCGAAAGATTGATCAGCAAACGGCAACTCATAGGCACTGCCGACGCGCAGGTCGATCGCGCGGCCAGATTTCGCCGCCGCGCCTTGCGCCGCCTCGATCATCGCGGCCGACCGATCGATGCCGGCAACCCGCCCCTCCGGTCCGACTTGAGCGGCAATCTCGACGCAGACCTCGCCCGCGCCGCAGCCTACGTCGAGGAACGCGGTCCCTGACCGCAGCCCGAGCATCTCGTAACCCTCCCGCCGGAAGTCGCCGAGTCGGCTCGCCAGCAGCGTGAGGTAGTCGACCAGTTCGGCTGAGCGCCCGCTGCGGTCGACGTCGGAAAAGCCGGTGGTCGTCGTCATTCCCTCTCCGCGACAGGAATGCGGAGTTGCGGGGCGCAATGTAGGGGCAATTCGCGCTCGCGCCAAACGGGAACGGTGCCCGGCGACGGCCGCGCCTATTTGGGCAGCGACTTCACTTCGATCTGGATTGCGGCGTAGTACGCGGCGAGATCGCGGATGTCCGCGTCGCTGAGCGTTTTCGCTGCGACCGACATCACTTCGTTACGGCGTGCGCCGGAGCGGTAGGCGTTAAGTTCGCGCGCGAGATAGGTCGCCGGCTGGCCGGCCAGGTTCGGCGCATCGGGTAGTTTCGCGATGCCGTCGAGGCCGTGGCACGTCTGGCACGCAATGGCCTTCGTGCGGCCGGCGGCGACGTCCTGCGCCGAAGCGTTCATGTAAGGATGAGGGAAAAACCACGCCGCCGCGCCAAGCGCGGCGGCGAGTCTGAAGCGGCGCTGCATTACTGCTGGTAGCTGATCCGGTAGATCGCTCCGGCGAAGTCGTCGGAAACGAGCAGCGAACCGTCCTTCATCACGGCCACGTCGACTGGCCTGCCGCGGTACGTGCCGGTATCCGAGTCGAGAAAGCCATCGGCGAACACCTCGGACTTGTCCGCAGTCCCGTCGGCCTTTAGCGACACGAAGTTGATCAGAGCACCGGTGGGCTTCGAGCGGTTCCACGAGCCGTGCGCGGCGATGAAGATTCCGCCCTGGTACTTCGCAGGGAACATCTTGCCGTTGTAGAACGTCATGCCCAACTGCGCCTGGTGCGCCGGGAATTCGATCTGTGGCGGCGTCCAGTTCGCGGGCGGCTTCATGTCCTTCAGATCCGGCGCCGCCGCTGTACCGGCGACTTTGACGTTGTGGCCATGGATAAACGGATAGCCGAAGTGCTCGCCAGCCTTGGTGATGCGGTTCAACTCGCCCGGCGGCGTGTCGTCGCCCATGCCGTCGGTCTGGTTGTCGGTGAACCAGACCACCTTGTCCTTCGGATTGATGTCCATGCCGACCGAGTTGCGGATGCCGACCGCGTAGACCTCGCGCTTGCTGCCGTCGAACGCGTTCATGCGGATCATGCCGCCGATGCCGAGCTTCTCGAACAGCGCGACCTTGCCGGCCGGCTGCACGTTGTAGGGCTGGCCCAGCGTGATGTAGAGCATGCCGTCCGGACCGACACGGCAGGTACGCGCGCCATGGTTGTACGACTCCTCCTCCTCAGGGATCAGCTTGCCCTGCGGCACGACCTCGATCACCGCGACATCCGGACCTTCGTAGAAGAACTCGGCGGCCGGGAAGTTGAGCACGCGGTTGTGCTCGACAACGATGAGGAACCCGTCCTTCGTCCAGCACACGCCATTGGGCACCTTGAAATTCAGCGACGGTGCGAACGGCTTGACCTCGTCCGCCACCATGTCGCTGTTGCGGTCGGTTACCGCCCACACAGTGGTTTTGCGCGTGCCGACGAACAGCATGTTCGTACTTGGCGCGACCGCCATGTGACGCGCGTCCGGGACAATCGCGTACAGGTCGATCTTGAAGCCGGGTGGCAGCTTGACTTTCTTGAGGTTCTCGCGGATCGCGTCGGCGTTCTTGCCGGTCTGTGGCACAGGCGGAATATTGAGGTCGGTGCCCGAAACCTTCATCTGCTTGAGCTTCTCGAGGTTCTGCTGCGGCGCCTGGGCGTGGGCACCGGCAGCGAACGCCAGCGCAACGGCGAGAGCAACTCCTTTGCATTTCGGTGTCATGCGGTCTCCTCGTGGTCTTGTTCTTGCGGCCGCCTCAGCGGTGCGCAGCGCGAGTCTAGGCAGCGTGGGATCAAGCCACAATCGTCGACACCCTTCGAGCGGTGCGTCAATGATCACGCGAAGGCGCGAGGCGGCCATCGCCTCGCTCC
>DATEZE010000209.1:0-6424 GCA_035255845.1 Burkholderiaceae bacterium
GGCCGGCCAGCGCTGCGCCGCGCGTTCGAGCACCGCGATAGCCTCGCGCGCACGGCCGGTCGAGTTCCGGGCCACCGCATAGACATACGTGTAACGCGGCTCGTCCGGAGCGAGCTGCACCGCGCGCTCCAGCGCCGATACCGCGGCCGGACGTTCACCGAGTCGGACCAGCGTCAGACCCAAGGCGTAATGCAACGCCGCGTCTTTCGGGGCGCGAGCGAGACCCTGCTGCAGCAGCTGGCGCGCCTCGGCGTCGCGCTTCTGCGCGCGCAGATCATCGGCGGCGTTCAGATACGCCGGCACGAACGCTGGATCGAGCGCGATCGCCTGCGCGAATGCCGCCTGTGCCGCGTCGTGCTGCCGCAGCCGCGACTGGAAGCTGCCAAGCGCGACCCGTGCTTCGGGCCGATCGGCGGTATAGGCAAGCGTCGCCAGGTACTGGTCCGCCGCGCGCTGCCAGGCGGCGCGCCGCTCGGCAGTGAACGAGTCCTCGGAACCGGCCAGCGCGCGAGCGGCTTCGATGCGCACCGCGAGCAGCGAATCCGAAAGTAGCGGACTCAGCACGCGCACCTGCTCGGGCGGCGGCAGCGACTCGGCCAGACGCACTGCCGCCAGCCGCAACAACGGCTGGGCATCGCGTGCCGCCCTCTGGGCGATGCCGGCATCCGATGTTCCGGCGGTTGCGAGACGCTCGAGCGCCGAGGCGCGCACGATGGGTGGCTGGCCGACGTCGTCCGCCAGCGCGGCCAGCGAAGCGGAGGCACCGGCCTGCCCGGCCTCGGCGGCGTGGAACGCCGTTGCGAAGCGTTGGAACCCTTGCGCGTCACGGCCGAGCCAACTGCGCACCGCGGCCGCTGCCCACTCCGCTGGGTGGTCGCGATGACAGCCATTGCAGGCATTGGGCACGCCGAGCGTGGCCGACAGGTCCGGTCGCGGCACGCGCATGCTGTGATCACGCCGGGCGTCGACGACCATGTAGTTGGTCTGGGGCATATGGCAGCCGACACACTGCGCGCCCGCTGAGCCTGCGGGATGATGGTGGTGGGCCGGCGTGTCGAATTTCCCCGCGGCGTGGCACTGGCCGCACACTGCATTGCCTTCGACCTGCAGCCTCTGTGAGTGCGGCTCGTGGCAGTCGCTGCAGGTCACGCCCATTTTCTGCATCCGGCTCTGCAGCCAAGAGCCCCAGATGAATACTTCGTCGCGTTGCTGCCCGTCGACGTGATACAGCCCCGGCGTGAGCAACGCCGGCAGGTAGTGGTCCATGAAGCGCTGTCCGGCGCGATAGCCCTCGGCGATCTGCGCGCGTCTTGCGTGGCACTGCGCACAGACCTCGATCTCGCGCTCGCTGGTGCGCTGGCGACTGCGCGTCGCATTGCCGGTCGCCGGGTCGATGCTCCAGCTGACGCCGCGCCGTTCGTCGAGCTGAACCGTCAGCCCCTTGCCCGGATCGGCGGACTTGCTGGCAGCCCACGCGACATGAGCCGAGCCGGGACCGTGACACGACTCGCAGCCGACCGAGATCTCGTTCCAGTGCGTTGCGAAAGCGTCCTTGGTCGCGTCGTAGCCTTTGGTGATCTGGCTCGAGTGACAGTCCGCACACATGAAGTTCCAGTTTTGCGCGCGCCGTGTCCAGTGCAGTTCGTCGCGGAAATCAATCTTCTCGTCCGGGTACTGCCTGAACCAGCGCTGGCCGCCGGCTTCCTTGGGCCGTGTATCCCAGGACACAGCGAGCGCCTGCAGGCGGCCGCCTGGCAGCTCGACGAGGTACTGCTGCAGCGGCTCGACGCCGAAGGTGTACTTGACCTCGAAGTCGTCGAGCTTGCCGTCAGGGCCATCGGTGCGGACGAAGAACCTGCCGTCGCGCTTGAAGAAGATCGATGTGACGCCTTGGTAGGTGAGCTTCGCGTCGTTGAAATCACCGCGCACCGTCTCGGCGGTCGCGTGCTGCATTGCTCGCGCATGCTGCGACGAGGTCCATGCACTGTACTGCTGCTCGTGACAGGACTTGCAGGCAAGACTGCCTGCGAAGCTCGCGACGACCGGCGTTGCGATCGGGGGATTTGTCGCTGGACGGGTCGGCGCGCGCGCCAGCTGCCACGCCACAGCGGCGAGCAGAAGAACGGCCGTCAATGCGGTCAGCACCCAGGCCCAACGCGGCGACGTGCGAGGCCCGCTGCGCTGGCCAGCAGCAGGCGGCGCGGGGAGCGAAGCGGTCGTCGGGCGGTCAGGCTTGCGCTTCTTGCTCACTGGAGAAACGACAGATTGCGGATGCGAGGAATCCTTCCGCGCATGTTACGGCCCACTGGCTGTAGTGTTCAGCGGCGTCGGGTAAGTGACTCCGCGCGGCCGGCTGACGGCGAATTTGTACGCCGTCCGCTTGAACGCACCGAAGGCCGACCTCGCGGTCGGCTCTGCCGCCTTACTTCGGATTGATCTTCGTGATCTTGTTGCCCTGCAGGCCCAAGCCGGCCATCAGGCCCTGCTGGCTGAAGATGAAGGCGGTAGATGTCGTCCTTCATGGGCGTCGTCGTCGTCGACTTCGCCTTGCCCTCGTCCATTACGACTACGTCGGGCCGACGCCGACTTCGAAACCCGCTGCGGTGTCGAGCGACTTCAGCGCGGCGTCGTTCATGAGAACATCGCGTAGCCGAACTGCTGGGCGCCGGCCTGCAGGCCGCTCGAAACGCCGGTCGTGTTGTAGTAACCCACGGCCTTGCCGCCTTTAAGCAGGGCACCGTCCCCGTATTGGCCGCCGACGCCCAAGCCGGCTTTCGTGACCTTCGGGAATACGAGAACCGCCTTCGCCTTCTTGCCGAGCGCCTTGGCGGCCGGGACCTTGGCGTAGAGGTTCTTCAGCGCCTGGTTAGCATCGCGGCTGAGTTCGGCAGCCGACGCTGCCAAGGCTGGCGCGGCCGGTGCGAGCACCAGGGGTGGTCGAAGCAGCTGTGGCGATCCCCCGTATCAGCCATTGAGCATATGTCCGAGCATTCATTGCGCTTCCCTCGCTGTTGTTAGTTGTTGACGAGCATCTCCCAGCCGGCAAGTCTCCTTCATTTTGCCGCCGAACCCATTCGTGCGCTGCCGAGCCCCTACTTCCCGATTACCGGCGGTTCTGCGGCCGAATCGAAGATCGCGCGCGAAAACCAGCCCGCAAGCACGGCGCCGACGATGGGCGCAACCCAAAACAGCCACAGTTGCTCCAGCGCCCAACCGCCGACGAAAAGCGCCGGCCCGGTGCTGCGCGCCGGGTTGACCGACGTGTTGGTCACCGGGATGCTGATGAGGTGGATCAGCGTCAGGGCGAGGCCGATCGCAAGTCCCGCGAAGCCTACCGGGGCACGCTGGTGCGTTGCGCCGAGGATGACGATCAGGAACATGAACGTCATCACGATCTCGCACACCGCCGCCGCACCAATGCCATACGCTCCGGGCGAATGCTCGCCATAGCCGTTGGATGCAAATCCGGCCTTCAAATCGAAGCCGGCCTTACCGCTGGCGATCAGATACAGCACGCCGGCAGCGACGACCGCGCCGACAACCTGCGCGATGATGTAGGCCGGTAGGTCCGACGCCGGAAAGCGGCCGCCTGCCCACAGACCGATCGACACGGCCGGATTGAAATGCCCGCCGGAAATCGGGCCGAGCGCGTAAGCGCCGGTGACGACGGTCAGGCCGAACGCGAGTGAGACACCGGTGAATCCGATGCCGAGCTGCGGGAACGCCGCTGCCAGTACGGCGCTACCGCATCCTCCGAGAACGAGCCAGAAGGTACCGAGGAACTCCGCCGCAAGTTTCGACCTCATCGCGCTCCTCCTTTCGTCGAAGATGGCGAGAGTACAACGCGAGCGGGCTCGATGAACGCGGCTCCGCGCGCGCCGGATCCTTCCGGCGCGATGAAGCAGCGCAGCTCAGCGACCGCGCGACAAGAATTGGCCCCTGCCGCGCAAAAATGCTCGTCGCGGCCATTAGAGTGCCGAGGCCGCGCGGCCGGCAGGATGCTTGCCCTTACGCGGCATGGAACAAGGCCGCGTTCGCATCGGTGTCTCGGGCTGGCGCTATGCCCCATGGCGCGGCGAGTTCTATCCCAAGTCGCTGCGACAGGCCGAGGAACTCTCATACCTGGCGAGCCAGCTATCGACTGTCGAAATCAACGGAACGTTCTATTCGCTGCAGTCGCCAGCGAGCTTTGCCGCGTGGCACGCAGCGACGCCCGAAGGTTTCGTGTTCGCGGTCAAAGGCTCGCGTTACCTGACACACATCCTGCGGCTCAAGGAGTTCGAACGACCGCTCGCCAACTTTCTGGCTTCGGGTCTGTTCAACCTCGGCGAGAAGCTTGGTCCGCTGCTCTGGCAGTTTCCGCCGAACCTGCGCTTCGAGCTCGATCGTTTCGAAACCTTCATGGCCGCGCTGCCTCACGACACGGCCGCGGCGCTGGCGCTTGCCCGGCGTCGCGACGCGCGCATGACTGGCCGTGCGCGGCTGGCGATCGACGCGCCGCGGCGGCTGCACCATGCGTTCGAGATCCGCAATGAGAGTTTCCTCGATGCGCACTTCATCGCCCTGCTGCGGCGCTACGGCATCGCACTCGTGGTCGCGGACACCGGCGGCAAGTGGCCCTCGCCGACCGATGTAACAGCGGATTTTCTGTATCTGCGGTTGCACGGGGCGACCGAGCTGTATCGGAGCCGGTACAGCGAAGCCAGCCTGCGCAAGTGGGCGCGTCGGATCCACGCGTGGCGGTCAGGGACACGTCCAGACGACGGCACCCCGGTCGTCGATGCTGAGCCGCCGCACCGGCCGCGCGATGTTTACTGTTACTTTGACAACACCGACAAGCTGCATGCGCCGGCCAACGCGCGGCGCCTGCAGCAGCTGGTCGATGAGCTCGGCAACGCGCGGGCCGCAGCGCGCTCCCGCCGCACGCCGTCCCGGCTTCCCGCTCGCGCGGCCGTCACGTCGGTGTGATCGCTAAGTGAGTGTCGCCGCGCGTGCGGCACCGCGCGTGAGCGGCACCGGGTGGCGCTCAGCGCGAAGCAATCTTCGGCGCGATGCCGGCCGGGTGGTGGAACCACCAGACCGAGAGCAGCGCCGCCAGCAGCGCGAAGGCAGCCGCAACGGCGCTGAAGACCGCGCTGACTTCGGTCTGCTGGCGTTCCAGCGCGAGTTTCGCATTGAGGTTCTGGTAGACCGCGCGCAGGTCGGATGCGGTGCCGGCATGGAAATATTCGCCGCCGGTAATCTTTGCGATTCCCTTCAGCGTGTCTTCATCGAGGCGGACGTAGATCTGGTAGTCCTCGAACCCGATCGTCGTGCCCTGGAGCGTGCCGAAGCCGACGGTATAGACGCGCACGCCGCGGTCCGCGGCCAATTTCGCGATCTGGATTGGGTCGGGGCCAGTGGTGCGGCGCCCATCCGACAGCAGGATGATGACCCCCGAGGTGTACGAGCCCGGCGCGACCGGCTCGCGCGGCGGCCGCTGCGCGTCCTGCTTGCGCGCTTGATCGAGCGAGACGCCCGATTGCCGCATCGACATCGCGACCGACTCGATGTCGAGGCCGTCTTCCGGGAAAAGCATGCTGAGCGCAAGGATCAGTCCGCTGCCGGTTGCGGTCGCCCGCTGCAGCTGGAAGCGGTCAATCGCCTGGATCATGTCCTGCTTGTTCTCGGTCGGCGTCTGCACCACGGCGGCGGTGCCGGCGAACGAGACGATACCCAGCCGCACATTGTTCGGCAGCTCGTCGATGAACGCCTTGGCGGCATTCTGCGCGGCGATCAGGCGACTGGGCTCGACGTCAGTGGCGCGCATGCTGAGCGAAACGTCCATCGCCATCGCGATCGTCATGTACTGCGACGGCAGGACGACCGAGGCGGTCGGCCGGGCGAGTGCAAGGATTGCCGCAGTCAATGCCACCAGCAGCAGTGCCGGCGGGACGTGGCGTCGCAGCCGCTGTGCCTTGCCGATCGAGTCGCGTACCAGCAGCAGGCTGGCGTAGCGCACCGCGCCGCGCTTGCGTCGACGCAAGGCGATCACGTAGGCCGCCAGCAGCAGGGGCATCAGCAGCAGCAGCCAGAGCGCTTCCGGCCAAAGAAATCGCATCAACGGTCCTCGAAGAACCTTTCGCCGCGACGCGGGACCAAGGCTTGAGGACCCGCGCGATGACTCTAGCACTGACCGCAAGCGACGCCGAAAGTGCGGCGAGACGATGAGCAGCAGTTACGCCAAAGGGCATACCGCGTGCACGCGACAGGTGCGAAGTGTGCTTCAACAGCGAAGTCCGGTCGCCGCAAGGGACACTGCCGATCGACCGCTTATGGATGCACCGGGCGAGCGGCTGACGTGATACTTTTTTCTCCCGACGTTCGGGCGGCCTTCCGCAGATGAAAAAGCCCGTGCTCTACAGCAGTGCGCGTCGCCCGCGCC
>DATEZE010000210.1:0-9975 GCA_035255845.1 Burkholderiaceae bacterium
GGTTACCGATGCTGACTCGCCGTCGATTCCGCGCGCAGCGTCGGATTCCTTTACAAATCAATGTGCTGCCCGATCGGACTATCTTTCCTTTGGTAATGGTTGGTACTAAGCTGCCAATCCGGTTCCGACCGGCCGCACGTACGGGCGCAGATTTTCTGAGCGTTGTTTCGGAACCGTAGAGTCGTCACGGAGTTGAGGGGGCGTATGACGACAATCGGAGCCTTTGTGGCTCTGACGGTATCGCGCAAGCTGCAATTTGTTCTTGCCGTATCCACACATCCAACGCGGCACGAAGCGGCCGACCTATGAAGGTCGAACCCATCGACCTGCTGCTCGAACCGCGGATCGCCAGCGCGACGCATCCATGGTCGCTGCGTCGGAGATTGATGTTCATCGTTGGCGTGGGGAGCGTGGCAGCTTGGCTCGTCGGCGGTCTCGTCGTACTGACGCTTGCGCGCGAACAGAACCAACAACTCCACATTGACCGGCTCGACGATTTCGCACATGTCCTGATGCGCTTCGCCGAGCACGAGATCGACGTGATCCGCGCTGAGCGACCGGGCGAGATCGTTCACGTCGAAACCGCTGAGACCCTGGACCACCGGCTTCGCTATCAGGTTCGAAACGCGAACGGCGAACTGGTGCTGATTAGTGCCAATACCGCGCTCGAGCCGTTCGTGCCAACCTTTTTGCCAACCGAGATGGTTGGCCACCACGAAGTCGAGATCGACGGAGTCGAGCACTATGTGTACTCGATGTGGAACGGTGCGCACACGCTGCACCTGCAGGTGATTGAGCGGCCCGATGAGGAGGCATTCGCTCTCGCAATACTCGGCCGCGAGCTCGCCGCCGGATTCATCGTTACGGTCATTGCGTTACTGGCCGTCAAGATGTGGATGCTGCGGCGAGCGACGCATGCGCTGGACCAGGCGGCAAATCAGCTGGTGAATCGCTCGCCCGGAGACCTTCAACCGATCGTTGCCGACAATCCGCCGAGCGAACTGGTCCCGATGCTGAAGGCGATCAATTGCCTGTTCGCACGGTTCAAGAGTGCGATGGAGGCCGAACACGCCTTCTCGGCAAAAGCTGCACACGAGTTGCGCACGCCCCTGGCGGCAGTGCGCATCCAGGCACAGGTGGCGGACCGTGCAAGCGAAACTGGTGGAGCGCATGAGGCGCTGCAGCAGCTTGGTGTGTGTGTTGAACGCGCGTCGCGGATGATCGATCAGCTGTTGACGCTGGCGCGCTTCGAGAGCATGCCGGTAGCGTCGACTTCGATGGCCCTGGTCCGCATTGACCGGATCGTTGAACTGGCGCTGAACGAGGTGCGGCCGATGCTCGTGCAGCGCACGATCGACCTCGAAGTGCGGGTCGAGCCCGCAACGGTCCGCGGCCTCGAGTTCGGCCTGGTGTCTCTGGTGCGCAACCTGCTCGAGAATGCACTGCGATACACGCCGAACGCCGGGATCGTCCGGGTCGAAAGCTGGCAGGAGGGCGCCGCGACCTACATCGTGGTCGAAGACTCTGGCCCGGGCATTGCGCCTGAGGAGCGCGGGCGGGTTTTCGAGCCGTTCTACCGAATTGGGACGGACGGCGGGGATGGCTACGGCATTGGACTGGCTATCGTGCGCAGCGTGGAGCGGGTGCACGGCGGCGAGATCAGCCTGTCTGAATCAGCGCTGGGCGGCCTGCGGGTCGTTGTACGCCTTCCGGGCGTTGACGCGCCCAGCGCGCGCGAGCCCGTAGGGTAGGGAACTTCCTAGCGCTAAGTGCGGGTTTAAGCACCGTCGTCTTAATCAAAGCTTAAGCCGGCACGGCAATAAAGCTGGCAATGCGCGCAAGGGCCGAACCGGTCTCTTCGTGCCGCCTTGTCCGCCGACGAGACCCGGCTCCCGCACGCAGGCATCTTCCGAGTCACGCGAGGAGGAACCGTGGACCCGCGCAGTGTTCAGGAGCCCGGACCGTGCCGGCTGAAACCCGCCTGTCCACGCCGGCGGGCACGGGGATTTACCCTGCTCGAGCTGCTCGTGGTCATTGTGATCATCGGTCTGTTGGCCGGCCTCGTTGGACCACGCTATTTCAACCAACTCAGCAAATCGAACACGAAGATTGCGGGGGCGCAGATCGCCTCGCTGGAGCAGGCGCTCGACCAGTACCGGCTCGATGTTGGCGCCTACCCCACGACTGAACTTGGCCTCGCCGCGCTTTATGAGAAGCCGACGAATGTCGATCGGTGGCAGGGCCCCTATCTGAAGAAGCCGGCGCCTCCCGATCCCTGGGGGCGCCCGTACTTGTACAAATCGCCTGGCGATCATGGCGAGTACGACCTGTCCTCACTCGGTATCGACGGCCAGCCGGGAGGAACAGGGGAGGCTGCCGACGTCGTCTCTTGGTCAGAGCAGACGGCGGTCGTCAAGCAATGAGTTCCGCCGGTCCCTGGTTCGACGTTATTGCCATCGGGCCAGAGGGACAGGTGCGCGCCTCGCGCATCAACGCAATGAGTGCCGAAGAGGCGACGCGTGCCGCACAGCGAGGCGGGCTGCGCGTGCTGGACGTCGTGCCGGCCGCAGCGACCGGTCGCGCGGGATCCTGGCTGTCGATGGTCTCGTTTCCCGGTGTGGCGAAGGCCTATAGGGGACCATCGAGACTCGATGTGGGCTCGTTTGCACACGAGCTGGCCGCGCTGCTGGATGCCGGACTTGGCATCGTCGAATCCCTTACAACACTGGAAGCCAAGGAAAAGGCGCCGTCCCAGCGCGCCCTTCTGCGGCGCCTTGCCAAAACGCTCACGGAAGGGTTGCCGTTGTCTCACGCACTCGCCGAGGAGGGCCCCGCGTTTCCGGAGTTGCTGACGGCGGCGGTCGCGGCTGCCGAGCACACCGGCGACCTGCCCACCGCGTTGCGACGCTTCGCCGAAAACCAGGCCGCACTACGCACGTTGCGCGGTCGTTTCATCGGAGCCGCGATCTATCCGGCGGTCCTGCTGGCCGTCGGGACCATCGTCGTGTTTTTTCTCCTCGGCTTTGTCGTGCCCAAGTTCGCCCAACTGATCGAGCACGCGCCTCACGAGGTGCCGCTGGCCTCGCGCATGCTTCTGGGCTGGGGTACGACGGTCGCAGGGCACCCATGGCTGTTCGGCGCGGCTGCCATGTCGCTGGCGCTTGCCGTCGTGGCGCTAGCCATTCGTGGTCAGCGTACAGGGTGGCGAGTACCCGGTATGCAGCGGCTGTGGGTGGTCGGGCCGTTGATTCGAACGTTCCGTCAGGCGCAGTTCTTTCGAACCGCAGCGATGCTGGTCGGCGGTGGAATTCCGGCCTTGCGGGCACTGAAGATGTGCGGTGCGCTGCTGACGCCGGAAGACCAGCGCGCGCTCTTCCGCGCGATGACATCGATCTCGGAAGGGCAGTCCATCGGGACCGCGATGGCCGCGTCCGGAGTCGCGGACGTCGTCGCCGAGCGCATGTTGGAAGTGGCCGGACGCACCGGGAAGCTGGCGGAGGCACTCGGGCGCATCGCTGCGTTCCAGGAAGATCATCTGGAGCGCGCGGTCGACGTGGCATCGCGCCTGATCGAACCGGCGCTGATGATCTGTATCGGCCTGGTCATCGGCGGCATCGTCGTACTGATGTACATGCCGATCTTTGAACTTGCGGCCGGGCTGCAGTAGCGGCGACTCCGGAGCAGCGTGATGACCGACCACGGCCACGAAGCCACGCCGCTCACCGAGACCCTGGTGCGCGAGGCGCTGGCGCAAGCGAATCCACAACAGCGCGCGATCGAGTGGCTGGCGCAATCCCTGGAAATCCCCGTCGAGCAGTTCGGCCCACTCGCTGCCGAGCATTTCGGGCTCGAGTGGCTTTCGATGGAGCAGCTGCACGCCTGCACCCCCGATTTCGAACTGGTGAGCTTCGTCGAGGCCACGCAGCGACAGTGCATCGCGCTGCGGCAGGAGGACCGGACGCTGCTTGCGCTTTCCGACCCCCTGGACACGCATACCCGGGCGTGGGCCGCGCACCGGATCCGCGAGCGCGCGCGCCGTGACGTGACCTGGGCCTTTGCGATGGCCGCCGAACTCCAGGCGTATCTCGCGGTCGCCGAGCGCTCGCTGCGAGCGCTCGACGCGGTATCCCTGACGACGGGCCCGACAGAGTCTCAAACGTCGACCGCGCTATCGGTGACGATCACTGCGATCAATGCTGCCGAAAGCCAGATCGTGCGATTGGTTGATTCGACGATCCACGACGCGCTGAAATCGGACGCGAGCGACATTCACTTCGAGACCAATGCGCAAGGGCTCGCGATCAAGTATCGGCTTGACGGTGTATTGGTGCTGATCCGGAAGATGGAGGGGCTGGAGGCTGCGCACCAGGCCCTGTCACGCATCAAGGTCGTCGCCGAACTCGACATTGCCGAGCGACGCGTGCCGCAGGATGGTCGCATCAAGGTCGCGATCGACGGAGTCGAGATCGATCTGCGGGTTTCGGTGATGCCGAACCTGTTTGGCGAAGACGCCGTGCTGCGCATCCTCGACCGTCGTCATTTGACCCGCGTGAGCCACTCGCTGCGGCTCGACAACCTCGGCTTCGACGCCGACACACTCGCTTTCATTCGCGATCTTGCCTCGGCCCCGCACGGCCTGCTGCTGGCGACCGGGCCCACTGGCAGCGGCAAGACGACGACGCTGTATGCCGCGCTCACCGAGGTCAATACGGGCCTCGACAAGATCATCACGATCGAAGATCCGGTCGAGTATCAGGTGCCGGGTGTGCTGCAGATCCCGGTCAACGAGCGCAAGGGGCTCACGTTCGCGCGGGGCCTGCGCTCGATCCTGCGGCACGACCCGGACAAGATCATGGTCGGCGAGATCCGCGACTCGGAAACCGCGCAGATCGCGGTGCAGGCGGCGCTGACCGGCCACCAGGTCTTCACCAGCGTGCACGCAAACAATGTGTTCGACGTTATCGGACGATTCAACACGATGGGCGTCGATACCTATAGCTTCGTGTCGGCGCTGTCGGGCATCGTCGCGCAGCGGCTTGTGAGACTGAACTGCCCACGCTGCATCAAGAGCTATGAGCCGCCAGAGGCGCTGCTCGCGCGCGGCAACCTGGGCGCTGCGTCCGGAGGAGGGGCCAACTTCCAGCATGGAGTCGGATGCGCTCACTGCCGCGGCACCGGCTTCAAGGGTCGCAAGGCGATTGCCGAGAAGCTGCCGCTGACCGACACGTTGCGCGACCTGCTGTCTGAGAAGGCACCGCTGGCCCGGATCAAGCAGGCTGCGCGCGAGAACGGTTACCACTCGTTGCGCGAGGCCGCAGTGGCCGCCGCGCTGGCCGGCGAAACGACACTCGAGGAGATCAATCGTGTTACCACCTGCGATTGACCGAAGCCTGCGCCGCCTGACGCAACGCCTGCGTGTGTATGTCGGAAGCGGGCATGCCGCTGCTGATCTGATCTCCGTCCTGGACGGTCGTCGGCGCCAGGGCGTCCGCGAATCCATCGGTAGCGATCCGGGATTCGATGCGGCACTCAGTGCACTCGCCGCCGCCCTGCAGTCGCTGGGCGCGGCGATCGGCGACCTGCGTGGGCTGACCTGCGACGTTGTGATTGCCGATCGATGGCTGCTCTACGACGTCGTCGCGCTGGATGTGGCACAGGTGCCTCGGCAGGCCGCGCGGTCGGCTGTGGCGGCAACGCTGGCCGACTTGGGTGGCACCCGTGCCGATGCGCTCGAAGTGAGCTGGCAGTGGCAGCGCGACGGGTACAGCGTCATTGCGATGGGCATTCAGCGCGCGTGGCTCTCGCAGTTGCGTGAGCTGCTGGCACACTACGAGCTGGCGACCCGGTCCGTCACCGGCGAGTTCGTAGCGGTCCTTAACGCGCAGCGCACGCGCCTTGCCGGACCTCGGGTCGTGTTCGCGGTCAGCCGCAATTCCGGCGCGCAAGTCGCGCTGCTGGTCGACGGTGCCGTTCGCTCCATCGCCTTTGAAGTGGGCTGCAACAGTGGCACGAAGCTGGTCCGCGCTGCGTTGAATACCATGCGGGCGCGCGGCGACGACACTACCGCAGACGTCGACTATGTGATCGATCCCGGCGAGCCGCCCGCGGACAAGCGGGAACACGAACACTACGACGTTGCCGTGCCGTTAGACGCCGCCCGCTGGTTGCGGGTCAGCTCACCGGAATGGGCGGCAGTGCTCTGACGCCGCTCGCATTCAGACGACCGATCATGGTCCCCCAGTACCTGACCCTCGATTTCAACGCGCCGCCTGCGATACGGCGCGTGCGCTACACGGTGCTCGGCTTTGGCATCGTTGCGCTGCTGGCCGGAGGCATGGAGCTGGCCGTCGCCTGGCAGGCGCGTGAACAGGCGCATTCCGAGCTCGCATCACTCGACAAGCGCCACATAGGCCGCAGTGTCGGTGCGCGTTCCGGACCTGTCGATGGCGCCGCGCTACGTGTCGCGGCGGCCATTGCACGCGACTTGCAGGCACCGTGGCCGGAATTGATGCGCTCGATGGAAGCGAGCCGCAGCAGCGACATCGCGCTAGTTCAGGTGGAGCCCGTCGTGGCGCGCGACTCGATCCGGATTACCGGCGATGCGAGACACGCGGAGGCCATGCTCGATTACCTCGAGCAGCTCACCCAACAGGGCTTGTCCGATGTCGTATTGACATCGCACCAGATCCGTCCGCAGGAACCCGGCACTCCGATCCGCTTCCAGGCCCAGGCGCGGTGGACGAATCTCGTGGCGCGTTCGAATGCCGCAATGGCAGGGGGGGACACCTCCCCGGTAGCGTCGACCGCACCCGGATCCGATCTCGCAGCGTTGCAGCGTTACCTCGAGCAGGAACGGGACGCGAGATGAGCTCGCTCGCCGTGCTCCAAAGGCGCGCCACGTTGGCCGGAATGCGGAGCCGGGTCTGGCTGGGTACAGCGGGCGCGATCGGACTGCTTTTGTCGGTTCTCGCCGTCGGCGCGTTTTGGTGGGCGCCGAAGCTGGCCAAGGATGCGACCGTTCTGCACGAGAAGTACGAGGTCGAAGGCGTCAGGCTGCGGGACCGGCTGAATCGGCGAGAGCAGGATCCGGCGACCGTGCTGCGCGAGTTCCACGACGGATTTCCGGAGTCGACCCAGTACCTGACCGATCTACGCGCGATCTTTCGCATCGCGCGGGAACAACAGGTTTCGCTGCCACGGGGCGACTACGCGGCGGCGCGCAAGGCGGAGGCCGGGCTGACCACGTTCGAGGTGGTACTGCCGGTCAAGGCGAACTACGCCGTGCTGCGCGCGTTCGTCGCTTCGGTTCTGAATTCACTGCCTCACGCGAGCCTGGTCGAGTTGCGGCTCGAGCGCGAAGGAAACCAGTTGAACGCCCGCGTTCATCTGACGCTGTACTACCGGGAGTCCTGAAATGGCGACTGTATTTGGCGGTCCCGACGTGCCGGTTGCAGCAGGCGTACCACCAACCGCTGACCCCCGTGTCAGCGCCAGGGCGTCCCGGAGTGACACGAAGCACATCGCCGCGCCGTCGGAGCGCAAACGGACACCGCCGCATATACGCCGCAGTGTTGTACTGGCGGCTGCCGGCGCCACCGCGGTCGCACTCGCGTATGCCCTCGCGCCGAGTGACGACGACGGCGTCGTCGTTGCTGCCAGGGAGTCGGCGCGTATTCCGGCACCCTCGACGCCACAGCGCGCCGCCGCTTCGGCGCCGGTGCTGTCATCCGCCGCCCGGGCCGAGATTCCGCTGGCGGCCACGGCCGATCCCTTCGTAGCCACCTCGTTCGCACCTCCGCCGCCACCGGCACCGGCTGTGGTCGCACCGCCGCCGCCGCCGCCCCCGAAGGCACCGCCCCTGCCGTTCACTTTCGTTGGCTTGCTCGAGAGCGGCGCCGGCAAGCCGGCCGCCTTTCTCGCGCACGGAGAGGCCTTGCTGGTGGTATCGGCGGGCGAAACCATTGCAGGTGATTACCGAGTCGATTCGCTTTCGCCGACCGAGGTCGTGCTCACGTACCTCCCATTGAAGGAACGACAAACGCTCAACGTGGCGGGAGCAAAACCGTGAGCCGGCAGCTGAAGTACCGCGCGCTCACGCTGCTCTCGGGTGGACTGATCGCCGCAGTGCTCGCCGGTTGTGCAGCCGAACAGGCGCACCAGCGCGGCATGCAGCTAGTTGCGGACGGTAAGCGGCAGGAGGCGCTGGTGGAGCTGCAGAAGGCAGTCAGGCTGGAACCGAATAACGCGCAGTACCGCATCGACTACCGTAACCAGGTGCTGCAGGACCTGGCGGCGGCGGTCGAGCGGGCCCAGCTGGCGCAGGGTGCCGGTGATATAGCTGGCGCGCGCGCCGGCTATTCCGACGCGCTGAAGATCGACCCCACCAATGAAGCTGTTCGGCGTGCGCTGGCCATGCTCGACTTGGAGCAGCGGATGCGCGCCATTGTGGCCGAGGCGGAGAAGCTGGCCGATGCGGGTCACGTCGAGGCGGCCCGGGACATGCTGCGCAGCGCCCTCGCGGACAACCCCGCGAGCACGGCGATCGCCCGTGCGCTCGTGCAGATGCAAGCCCGCCTCGACAAGGCCGATGAAGCCCGTCAGGCGAAGCTGGCGGCATCGTCCGTGATGAAGCGCCCCGTCACGCTGCAGTTCCGCGACGCGAACCTGCGCATGGTGTTCGAAGCGCTGTCGCGCACGACCGGACTCAACGTGATCATGGACCGCGATGTCCGCGCCGACCTGAAGACCACCATCTTCGTGCGCGATGCGTCGGTCGACGACACCGTCAACCTGATCCTGCTGCAGAACCAACTCGAGAAGAAGGTGCTGAACGCGAACACGCTGTTCATCTATCCCGCCACTGCAAACAAGCAGAAGGAGTACCAGGACCTCAAGGTTCGTACGTTCCAGCTGTCCAACGCCGACGGCAAGCACGTCCAGAACGTCCTGAAGAGTGTGTTGAAGGTCAAGGACATGGCGCTGGACGAGCGCACGAACACCTTGGTCATACGCGATACGCCGGCCGCCATTGCTGTGGCCGAAAAGATCGTGCTGGCCACCGACCTCGCCGATGCCGAGGTGATGATGGAGGTGCAGCTGCTGGAAATCACCCGCGACCGGCTGACCAACCTCGGCGTGCAGTGGCCCAACAAGGCGATCATTTCGACGCCGCCGGACCGGCTGACGCTGAGCGACCTAAAGGATTTGTCGGCCGGTGATCTAAGAATCACGCCGCTGGCGGTGGGTATCAATCTGCAGCTCGAGGATTCCGATACGAACCTGCTCGCGAGCCCGCGCATCCGCGCCCGCGACCGGGAGAAAGCGCGCATTCTCATTGGCGACAAGGTGCCGGTGATCACGAACACCGTGACGCCGGTGGCCTCGGGCTCATCGGTCGTTACCGGCCAGGTGCAATATCTCGATGTCGGCATCAAGCTCGAGGTCGAGCCGCGGGTCTATCTCGAGGGCGACATCGGCATCAAGCTGAACCTCGAAGTCAGCAACATCGTCAAGCAGATCGGCGACGGCAGCGCCAACAGCACGCTGGCCTATCAGATCGGCACGCGCAGCGCGTCGACGACGTTGCGGCTGCGCGACGGGGAAACGCAGGTGCTAGGCGGACTGATCAGCGATCTAGATCGCACCACGGCAGCGAAGGTCCCGGGCCTCTGGCACCTCCCTGTGCTGGGACGGATCTTCCGCAACGATAGCGGCACGAACACGAAGTCGGAGATCGTGCTGTCGATCACACCGCGGATCGTGCGTGGCCCGGGAGTTGCCGAGGGTCGCTACCGCGACGTGTTCTCGGGTACCGACGCCGCCGTGCGCGACACACCGCTGCGGCTCGACCCGGTCGGGGCGGCTGGTGGCGTGATCCCGGGTTCGACGATGCCGACGACGGCGCCACCATCGGCGGCGCCTCGGCCCGTGGCGCCGGCCGCCGCGGCGCGTTCTAGCGGCACGCGCCCAGCCGCA
>DATEZE010000211.1:0-7822 GCA_035255845.1 Burkholderiaceae bacterium
TGCTGAAGTCATGGCGCGCATCCGACGCAAGCCCGGTGTCACATATTCAGTGCTGGTGCCAAACATGAAAGGCTTCGAAGGCGCGCTCGCGGCCCGGCCCGATGAAGTGGTGGTCTTCGGCGCGGCCAGTGAAGCGTTCTCGCAGAAGAACATCAACTGTTCGATCGCCGAGTCGATCGAGCGCTTCCGGCCGGTCGCCGACGCGGCGCGTGCGCATGGCATGCATGTCCGCGGTGCGATCTCGTGCGCTCTCGGCTGTCCGTACCAGGGCGAAGTTGAACCCTCCGCGGTCGAATATGTCGCCCGGCTGATGCGCGAGATCGGTGTCGAGCATGTCGGCGTCGCCGACACAATTGGCGTCGGCACGCCGGACCGGACGAAGCGAGCGATCGAGGCGGCCCTGAAGGTCTACGACATCGGTGACGTCTCGGGTCATTTTCATGACACCTACGGCATGGCGACTGCGAACGTCTACGCGAGCCTCGAGCTCGGAATCTCGACCTTTGACACCAGCATCGCCGGCCTCGGCGGCTGCCCGTATGCCAAGGGCGCCACCGGCAACGTGGCGACCGAAGATGTCCTCTATCTGCTAAACGGGCTCGGCATCGAGACCGGTGTCGACTTCGCGCAGGCCGTCGCCACGGGCCAGTGGATCAGCGGCATCCTGCAGCGCAAGGCGTATTCGCGCGCCGGCAACGCCGTCACTGCGAAGCTCGCGGCCTGATCGCCCTTCTTACCTGAAGTCGACGCGCACGCTCGCCGCATCTGGCGAGCGTTCACCCACATGACCGCTCGTCCGCGACTAGCGGTCGCGCGGCGACACCGTGCGTGTCGCAGGCGGCGAATCAAGCGCAATTCGCGCAATTGCGAATCGCTGCACTCCGGAAAATTCAGAACAGCAAAACGGCGTCCGGCGCTCGCCGAAAGCCGTTCATCAGTTTCGTTTGAACGCGCGTCGCGCAACGCCGATAGGTCACTCAGGCGCGGCGCACTGGGTCAGGAGAAGAAATGTCGGTTAGCGTTTACCAACGGCAGCACCAGGCGCATCGGCCGGGCGCGCGTGGCTTCACGCTGATCGAGCTCGTGATCGTAATGGCGATCATCGCGATCCTCGCGGCGATCGCGATTCCGAACTACAGCGAATACATCGTCCGCTCGAACCGCTCGGCGGCGCAGTCGTTCATTATGGATATCGCTAGCCGCCAGGCGCAGTTCTTCCTCGACCGCCGCACCTTCGCCACGACGACTGCAGCGCTGAACCTCGCGCTCCCGCCCGATCTCGCGGTCCGCTATGCAGTGGCCATCAATGTCGTTGCCGGACCGCCGCTCGGCTACACGGTCACCGCCACACCGACCGGTCCGCAGGCCCACGACCGTTGCGGCGCCCTAACGCTCGACCAGGCCGGCAATAAGACTGCCGCACAGACGCGCTGCTGGTAGGAAACGCCTTGTACGCCCATACCCCACACCATCGACGGCCGCAGCAGATGCAGCGCGGCTTCACGCTGGTCGAAGCGGTCACGGTGATCGCGATCATGGCGATCCTGACCGGCATCGGCAGCGCGAGCTTCGTGTGGCTCAATCAATCCACTTCGATCCGCGGCGCAGCCTACGACCTCGTTGCCGATCTCGATTACGCGCGGAGCGAGGCCGTCAAGCGCAACGACGACGTCACCGTGCAGCCGATCAATGCCGACTGGCGCCTGGGCTGGCAGGTCGTGACCGGCAACCAGGTGCTGCGCTCGCGCGATGCGCTCGGTGCACAGATCGGCTTTGCCAGTGCCCCGGCCACACTAACTTTCGACGGTGGAGGTCGTGCAGCTCTTGCCACCGTGCGCAATTTCCAGATCTGCCCGCCGCAGGGGGCGTCGATCCCGGGTCGGCTGGTGCGGATCGATCCCTCGGGCCTTTCGCGCTCGACGAAGACCACATGCTCGGTCTGACCATCATGTCGAAACGCAAACACGCCGCCGGCTTCGCGCTGGTCGAATCGATGGTCACGATCGTCGTGATCGCGTTCGGCCTGCTCGGCGTCGCCGGACTGGTCTCGCGCTCATTCGTCACCGAGGCCGAAGCAAACCAGCGGACCCAGGCGCAGCTACTGCTGCAGGACATGGTCGCGCGGATGGAGGCCAATCGCGCCAATGTCGCCAACTACGTGACCGGTGACACCGGCATCACCGGCTATGTCGACGTAAACGGCAATCCGACGCTGTTGAGCTGCGATCCCGCCACGCCATTGGTCGACCGCGACCGATGCGAATGGGGGCAGATGATTGCCGGTACCGACGAGCGTATCAACGCGACCAACACGTCGATGCTGGTCGGGGCAATCGGATGCATCTATCAGATCGACGCTTTTAACCGTGTCTACGCGATCTCGGTGTCATGGCAGGGGCCGAGTCTGGCGAGTGACCCTGTCGCCGATCCGAACTTCGCCCCGTCGGGCTGCGGCCGTGGCCTGTATGGCAACGAGGCGCAGCGACGGCTGGTGACGACGCTGCTGCGTATCGGCAACCTGAACCCCGCACCGTGACCGCTTCATCCTCGCCCTCGCGCCTGCGCCGTTGGTCCGCAGGTTTCTCGCTGATCGAGCTGATGATCGCAATGACGATCGGCTTGATCCTCCTGACGGTGCTGGCAGCGGTGTTCAGCCAGTCGACCACCGGGCGCAACGCGCTGGAGCGCATCACGCGCCTCACCGAGAACTCGCGCTTCGCCGCCGACGTGATCGGCGACGACATCCGCCATGCCGGCTTCTACGGCAATTTCATGCCGCCGACGAACACGACATTCCTCGATCCTTCGCCCTGCGACTGGGACGTGATCGACGTAACGCGTCTCGGCTGGGATCCGAGCCTGCCGGTGCCGCGCTACCCGGCGCAGCTGCTGGGCTACGACGATCCAGGCCCCGGCGTACCGGCGATCGCATGCCTGCCCGACCGCGTGCCTGGCACCGATGTCCTCGTCATCCGCCGCGTGAGCGCGACCGCCATTAACGGCGCTGCGGCCGATGTGCGCAACGTCTATGTCCAGGCTTCTCAATGCATCAACGATCCGGTGCTGCTGCGGGTATCGAACACCGCCGCGCAATTCAACCTGCGCACCGCCGCGTGTGACAACACGGTGCTGGCACCGGCACGGCGCTACTTCGCGCGCGTCTATTACGTGGCGAGCTGCAACGAGTGTTCACCGTCGGACGGTATCCGCACGCTGCGCCGCTTCGAGTTCATCGACGGAGCCGCACGTACCGTGCCGCTGGCCGAGGGCGTCGAGGACTTCCAGATCGAATACGCCTTCGACACCAACAACGACGGCACACCCGAGACGCTGCTGACCACCGTGACCGGCGGCACCACGCCGACCGCGTTCTGGAACAACGTAGTCGCGGTGCGCGTGCACCTGCTGCTGCGCAGTACCGAGCAGGGTGGGACCACCTCGCCCGGCGTCTACGACCTCGGGCCGGGACACAACGCCGTGACTTGCCCGGCCAACTTCAAATGCCGGTTGCTGTCCGCGATGTTGCGGCTCAACAACGTGGCCGGACGCCGGGAGGACTAATGCGCTCCCCGTCGCAGCAGCGTGGCGCGGCACTGATCGTCGCAATCATCTTCCTGCTCCTGTTGTCGACGCTGGCACTGACGGGCCTGCGCGCCAGCACGACCAACGTCACGATCGTCGGCAACATGCAGGCGCGGCAGGAAGTGATCTCGACTGCGCAGATGCTGATCGAGCAGACGATCAGTACCGATGAGTTCGCGCGTAATCCTCAGGGCGTCTTCGACGCCGCGCGCGTCGACAGCGACTTCAACGGCGACGGCTCGACAGATGCCACCGCCACGCTGGCGGTGCCGCCGGTCTGCCTGCGCGCGCGAGTCGTCGCGATCGACGATCTCGACCCCGAGAACACACAGGACGCCGGCTGCTTTGCCAGCGCGGCGCTATCAAATCCCGGGTTCGTCCCGGCCGGCGGCGGGCCGGCGGGGTCGCTCTGCGCGGATACCGAGTGGCACATCAGCTCGCGAGCGACTGACGCGCGCACCGGTGCCGCTATCACCCTCAACCAGGGCGTGACCATGCGTACTGCCGTGGTTGGCCTCAACACGGTGTGCCAATGAAGACGACTGCCCGCCTCGCCCTGCACGATCGAATCCTGTCCACCGCGCTCGCCGCGGCGCTCGCCGCCGCCGCCCTTTTCTGGAGCGCCGGCGTGCGGGCCGATGACATTGACATCTACTCGCTGCCGAACGTCGAGGGAATGCGGCCGAACGTGCTGATCATGCTCGACAACACGGCCAACTGGAGCGCGTCGATCCCGACGCCTGCCTGCGACGCCGCCGGCGCCAAAGTGCGTGCCAGCTCCCCGAACAAGGAGGAAGGCACAAAAATGGGCGCGCAGAAGTGCGCGCTCTACAAGCTGATCGCGAGCCTCTCGGTCGGGGATCTCAGCCAGTTCAACTTCGCGGTGATGATGTTCAACGAGTCGCCCGACGACAGCGGCTATCCGCGCAAGGCCTTCGTTAACGTGACCACCGATGCGCAGAAGCAGCAACTGCTCGATCTGATCAGCGGGCTCGGCATCAATGCGGACAAGGGCAACAACGCCTCGACCGCCACCGCGTTTTACGAGGCCTACCAGTGGTTCCTCGGTGGCACCGTCTACCTCGGCAACAAGACCAACGGCAAGAACGACCCGGCAGCCTTTACGACAACGAGCAAGACGACCTACGTGTCGCCCGGTCTGGGCTGCGCCCGCAACCACATCATCTACCTCGCGAACGGCTCACCGCAGGACAACAACAACCGCGCGCTGGCTCTACTGCAGCGGCTGTATCCCAACATGTCGCGGATCAGCATTCCGGTCGCGGAGAATGTCAGCAACCCGGATTCGGCCAACTGGGCCGACGAGGCCGCCGCGTTTTTTTACAGCGGTGCGGACCTCGACGGAAGTCTCGAGGGCGCGCAGAACATCACGACGCACACGATCGCAGTGACCGGCGCCTCGAGCGACGGCAACTACCCCAACTTCATCCGCTGGATGGCCAAGCAGGGCGGAGGGCTGTACCAGCAGGCGAGTAACAGCGACCAGATCATCCTGGCGATGACTAAGATCCTGAATCAGATCCGTGCATCGAACAGCGTGTTCTCGTCGGCGAGCCTGCCGGTGTCGGCCAACACGCAGGGCACGTACCTGAACCAGGTCTATATCGGGATGTTCCGCCCGGACGGCAATGCATTGCCGCGCTGGGTCGGCAACCTCAAGCAGTACCAGTTCATCTACAACCAGCAGGCCGACTCACTGCAGCTGGCCGACGCCAGCGGCGTAGCCGCAGTCAGCCCGACCACCGGCTTCATCGATGAGGACGCGACCAGCTTCTGGACCAAGCCGTCGAGCTTCTGGATCAATCTCGAGACCGCATCCGGCGGCAAGATCTCGCGCAGCGACGCGCCCGACGGCGAGAAGGTCGAAAAAGGCGGCGTCGCGGAGCTGCTGCGTGAGCGCTACTTCTCGAGTGCTGCGACGCGCCCGATCTTTACCTGTCCGGGGCTGACGTGCGGCAGTGACGTCGATCTCACCGCGGTCGGAAACAACTACCGCTTCAGTACGGCCAACACCGCGCTGTCACCGAGCTTGTTCGGACTCGCGTCGACCGACACGACCGGACGCGACCTGCTGATCAACTGGGTGCGTGGCGAAGACAACGTCGCCACCGGCAACGTCGGCAACGAATCGCTCGCCAAGGACCAGTTGGCGCAACGTCCGAGCGGGGCGCTGGTGCGCCCGTCGATCCACGGTGACGTGCTGCACTCCCGTCCGATCGCGATCAACTACGGCGGGTCGCGCGGTGTCGTCGTTTACTACGGCGCCAACGACGGCGTGCTGCGCGCGGTCAATGGCAACCAGACCGGCAGCGGGGCTGGCAGCGAGATGTGGGGTTTCGTCGCCCCCGAACATTTCGACAACCTGTGGCGGCTGCGCGAGAACGACCCGGAGGTGCGCTATCCGTCGACGCCATCGGCCAACACGACGGCACGCCTGCGCGATTATTTCTTCGACGGCCCGATCGGCGCCTACCAGAACACCTATACCAATGAAGTGATGCTCTTCGCCGGCATGCGGCGCGGCGGGCGCTCGATCTACGCACTTAACGTCAGCAACCCGGACCAGCCGCGGCTGATGTGGCGCATCAACGAGTCTTTCACCGGCTACGGCTCGATCGGCCAGACCTGGTCGATGCCGCGCGTGTCGCGCGTCAAGGGGCGCATCGACCCGGTGCTGATCATGGCCGGCGGCTACGACCCCACCGCCGAAGACGCCACACCGGCCGGGACGCCGACCATCGGCCGCGGCGTCTACATCATGGACCTCCGTACCGGCCAGCGGCTCGGCTGGCTGCCGACCGACTACAGTGTCCCGGCCGACGCGACCGTGATCGACTCGGACGGCGACGGCTACGTCGACCGCGTCTACGTCGTCGACGTGCGGGCGCAGGTCTACCGGATCGACATCGAGGACGCCGCAGGCAATTCGCGCGACCCGTCCGCGTGGTTCATCACCAAGATCGCCGCGCTGAACGACAGCCCGACCGGGCTGACCGGATCGCGCAAAGTCTACTTCGCGGCGGACGCGGTGATCACGCGCAACTACACCGCGCTTCTCTTCGGCACCGGCGATCGCGAGAAGCCGCTGCTGACGACGACGAACGATCGCTTCTTCGTGATCAAGGACCGCAAGGTGACGAAGGGCGAGCCGACCTCGGTCTCACTGATCAGCGAAGCGGATCTCGCCGAGGTGTCGTCGGCCAACACCGCCGGGCACGATCCCGAGGGCTGCTCGTACGCGCTCGCGACCAATGGCGAGAAGGTCATCAACCAGCCGATCACGTTCGGCGGCATCACCTACTTCTCGACCAACCGGCCGCTGCCGCCGAGCAGTGGCAGCTGCACGCGCGCCCAGAACCGCGCTTACCAGATGCCTCTGGTGTGCCGCAACCCGACTTCGAACAACCTGATCGGCGACGGCCTACCACCCTCGCCGGTGGTCGGCTACGTCGACGTGGGCCGCGGCAAGCTGGTGCCGTTCGTTATCGGCGGCGCCAACGACAAGAACTCGGCGATCGAGGCGAGTCGCGCCAACATCCCGATTCCCGCCAAGCGTCGGCGCTCGTACTGGTTCATGGAGAACCGCGACCGCTAGGTCCCCCACGGTAAACGCACGCGGCCCGCATGGGCCGCGTTGTCGTTGGCCCGCATGCCCTCGCTTTGACATCGGCGAGCGTTTTCCCCTCCTCGCTCGACCGGCGTGTCATGTCGGCCGGCGCCAGTTGACAAGCGCGATGCCCGCGGTGACAAGCTGGGCCGCGGCGACAAAACGTGGCGACAGCCGCTCGCCGAGCAGAACGACGCCGAAGGCGACGCCAGCCAACGGCGCGATGAAGGCGAACACCGCCAGGCGTGCCGCGTAGTAGCGCGTCAGCAGCCAGAACCACGCGAGATAACTGGCGAACGCCACGATGACACCCTGGTAGAGCAGCATCGCGACCGTCACGCTGTCCAGCCGCACGATGCCAAGCTCGCCGATGGCCACGGACGCGAGAGGCAACAAGGCTGCCGAGATCGCCAGCTGATACAGCAGCGTCTTCTCGGCGCTCGCCGCCGCCAACCGGGTCGCGCGAATCAGCACCGTGGTCGCGGCCCACAGCAGTGCAGCCAGCACGCCACACGCATCGCCGAGCAGCGTCTCTGAGGCTCCCGCACCAATACCGTCGGCAAAGGCAGCAACGATGCCGGCAAACGCAATGGCGACGCCGAGCCACTGGAC
>DATEZE010000212.1:0-2855 GCA_035255845.1 Burkholderiaceae bacterium
GCGCTGATCACAGTCATGGCGATCGCGCGACAGCAAGTGCCGCCCACTGCGCACCTCGAGCATGTCGACCCGGCATGCGCCGGCGTGCGGCATGTCGTCGGAACAGGTGCGGACCTGCCGGTCCGCGCGGCGCTGTCGAGCTCGTTTGCATTCGGCGGGTCCAACGCGGTGCTGGCGTTCAGGCAGGCCGCGGCGGTGCACTGATGGACACAGCGATGGCGGCACAGGCCCGGCGGATCGAACCCTGCGTGCTCCCGCTCGATGGCGCGAGCCATCCGGGCACAAACGGCGAGTGGCTGGGCGGTGCTGTCTTTGGTTCGGCGGCATACACGAACGAACAGTTGACGCAACGGATCGGCGCACAAGCGGCCGCAGGCTGCGCGGTCGTCGACATGGCGCCGCTAAGCGCGGCACACGGCTTCGCGGAGCTCTGGCGTGTCTGGGGCGATGGACCGGTCGTGCAGTACCGGCGTGGCGACCTGACCTGGTCGGTCGACCGTTCACTGCTGTTCGCGCACCTCACGCTTGATGAGCGCGCGTTCGGCGACGGCACGCACTGCGCACTGGAGCCGGCCGCGCATGCCATCTACCGCAGGCTGTTCGCGTTGCTCGCGGACACCGGCTTTTCGCACCCGATCCGTTTCTGGAACTACCTGCCGCGCATCAACGTCGACGAGGACGGACTCGAGCGCTATCGCCACTTCAACATCGGCCGCCACGCGGCATTTGTCGAGGCGCAACGGCCAACGGATGCCGCGCCCCCTGCGGCGTGCGCGCTCGGCTGCCGTGGCAGTGCGATGACCGCCATCGTGCTGGCAGGACGTACGCCGCCGATCGCGATCGAGAACCCGCGACAGGTCAGCGCGTACCGGTACCCGTCGCAGTACGGTCCGCGCGCGCCGACATTTTCGCGGGCTGCGTTGTACCGACGAGGCGCGCACGCGCTGCTAACGATCTCCGGGACCGCGAGCATCGTCGGACACGAGACTCTGCACGTCGGCGACGTTGCCGGGCAGGTCGATGAGTCACTGCGCAACCTTGAGGCCGTCGTCGATGCGGCCAATGCCGCGGCGGGGCAGCCGCTTTTCAGCGTCGACGGGCTCAAGATGAAGGGCTATGTGCGCAACCGCGCTCACGCGGACATCGTCCGCCGTCAGCTGCTACTGCGCCTGCCGCAAACGCCGGTGCCGCTGGTGCAGGCCGAGATCTGCCGCGAAAACCTGCTGTTCGAGGTCGAAGCGGCCGGCGCAGCCGAAGGGGCGCCAGCCTGAGCGCGGCTTTTCCGATGCAGATGATTGAAAGCAAGACGCAGCCCAGCGTCTGGGAACGCGCCAGGGCGCGGCTTCTGCTGTGGTGGTGCCTCGGGCTGCTCGGCACCGGCACCCTGTTGTGGACACCGGTTGCAGCGCTATTGCGAGTGGTACTGCCGGTGCGCACGGGCCATCGCGTCGGCCGTGCTGTTGCGCGTCGCTTCTTCGCGTTCTACCTCGCCAATCTGCGCGCGATCGGCGGAGCGCTGATCGAACTCGACGCACTTGAGCCCCTGGCGCGCGAGCGCGGCATCCTCATTGCGGCGAACCACCCCTGTCTGCTCGATGCGCTGATGCTGCTCTCATGCCTGCCGGACGGCGTGCCGCTGATGAAGGCTGATCTCGAACGGAGTGCATTTTGGGGCGCGCCCGCGCATCTGGCCGGCTACATCAGCAACCGCAACATCCTCGAAGCGGTGCGGGTCGCACGCGATCGGCTGGCCGAAGGCGCCCAGGTGATCGTGTTTCCCGAAGGCACGCGCACGAACCCCTGGCCGCTCGGCGCGCTGCGTGGTGCGCTCGCCATCATCGCCCAGAGAGCCCAGGCCCCGGTGCAGACTGTCATCATCGAGACCGATACGCTGTTTCTGTCGAAAGGCTGGCCGCTTCTGCGAGCACCGCGACTGCCGGTGCATTTCCGCGTCCGCCTGGGTCGACGCTTCGAACCGCCGCAGGACAACGCACGCTTCATGACTGAGTTGCGCGCACACTTCGAAGACGAACTGGCGCGCTCCGAGCTGCGGCCGCCTTCAGATGGATAGCCGCGCAGACCGCAATGATCCCTTCACCGACGCATCTCGTACTGATTCCCAGCTATAACAGCGGCGAGCTCGTGCTGCGCACCGTGCGCGACGCGCTCGCGCAATGGGCGCCGGTATGGGTGGTCATCGACGGCAGCACCGATGGCACCGACGAGTCGCTACGACGGCTTGCGGCGAGCGAACCCAACTTGCGTGTGCTGTGCCTGCCGGTCAACAGTGGCAAAGGCGCCGCGGTGCTGCACGGACTGCAGGCAGCGCAGAAAGGCGGCTACAGCCATGTGCTGACAATGGACGCCGACGGCCAGCATCCTGCGGGCGATATCCGTGAATTCATGGCGGCTTCGCAACACGCACCGCAGGCCGTCATCCTCGGCGTGCCGCAGTTCGACGCGAGCGCACCCGCGTTGCGGCGGGGTGGCCGGCGCATTTCGAACTGGTGGGCCAATTTGGAGACGCTGGGCGCCGGCGTGCAGGATTCGCTGTTCGGTTTCCGCGTCTATCCGGTCGCACCCTTGCTCGGCATCATGCAATCGCACCGCTGGATGCGTCGCTTCGACTTCGACCCGGAAGCCGCGGTGCGGCTTGTGTGGGCCGGCGTGCCGCCGCTGAATCTGCCGGCGCCGGTGCGCTACCTGTCGCCGAGCGAAGGCGGCGTTTCGCATTTTCGCTACCTGCGCGACAACGTGCTGCTGACCGGGATGCACATTCGCCTGATGATCGAATTCGTGTTCCGCCTGCCTCGGCTCCTAAGGCGTCGGCCGGCACTCGCGGTACGTCCCGAATG
>DATEZE010000213.1:0-8348 GCA_035255845.1 Burkholderiaceae bacterium
GCTGAGTCCGCATGCGCAAGGACGCGCATCGCGTCCCATGCGAGCAGCATGCCGGACGTCAGCGGCGCTTCGGAGCCGCCGGCGACGACGACGTCGGCCTCGCCCGAGCGAATCAGTCGCAGCGCCTCACCGAGCGCGATCGCGGACGAGGCGCAGGCCACCGAACTTGTGGTCGCCGGGCCGGCGAGGCCGAAACGCATCGCGATGTGTGCTGCGGCGGCGTTGTGCATACCCAGCACAATGAGCAACGGCGATGCGCGGCTGCGGCCGCGCTGAAGAATGTCGAAGTAGGTCTGTTCGATCGATCGGGTGCCGCCCAGGGCGGTGCCCCAGCAAACAGCGCCGCGCGGCCGCTCCGGCGCAGGCGTCTCGCATGGAAGTCCGGCATCGCGCCAGGCAGCGAGCGCGGCGGCGATACCGAGTTGAGCGTACCGGTCCGTCATGCACGCGGTGGTTCGACCGAGCGCGGCTTCGGCGTCGAAGTCATCGCAATACACGGCTGGTACAGGCGCGCTGAGCAATGAAGGTTCCGGGGTAAACGCTCGAATGACCGAGCGTCCGGCCATCAGCCGATCGAAGGCCAAGGCCGGATCCGAGCCGAAAGGTGAAACCAGTCCGAGCCCGGTGACTGCGACGCGGAACCGCGTCATGTACCTGTTCTTGCCTGCCGAGCCGAGAGTGCTTCGAACAGATCGATGAGTTCGGATATCGTGGCGGGGCGGGTCTTCACGTCGGGTACCCGCACGTTCAAGGACTCTTCAAGTTCGAACATCAGGTCGATCAGGATCAGCGAATCGACGCCGATGTCCTCGAGCCGCGTCTGCGGAACCACTCGAGCCGACTCGATCGAGGCCTTCTTCTGTAGGTAGTCGCGCAGCAGTTCGAGTGTTTGCATGTCCTGCATCAATGCGAAAATTCCTGCAACGGCCAGTTTACCTTACGGCCTCCTGACAGGACGAGCATGCGCGTATGACGAAGTGCTCGATCCTCTGGAATGCTGCTGCAAAGCGAGCCAGAACCGTCGATGGGGGCGGGACGTATGCGGTCAGGCGCTCGCCAACGCGCGGTCAACCGCGCTCCACAGCACTTCAGTCGGCTCGCAGCCGGTCGACACCCGAATGAAACCGTCGGCGACGGCGTCGCCCCAGCGGGCACGCCGTTCCGCGCTCGTGTGCACGCCGCCAAAGCTCGTCGCTTCGCGCATGAACGGGCATGCGCCGATGAACCGCTCGGCCGCCGCCTTGTCGGCAAGCGTCAGTGCAATCAGGCTGCCTCCCGCTCGCATTTGCGTGCGCGCGAGCGACGCGCGCGGATGCGAAGCCAGCCCCGGGTAGTTGATCGCCTTGACCTTGGGATGCTGGCCGAGCCGCTCGGCGATCACCTGTGCGCTGGTGCACATCCTCGAGAAGCGAACCTCGAGCGTTTCGAGTCCCCGATGCACGAGCCAAGCTTCGAACGGTCCGGGAATCGCGCCGGCGACGCGGCGCCAATCGCGCACTCCTCCGATCAGCTTGGCGTCGCGCGAACTGACATGACCAAAGAGCAGATCGGAATGGCCATTGAGCGCCTTGGTGTCAGCCGCCACGACGATGTCTGCGCCCAATTCGAGCGGACGCTGCCCGAGTGGCGTCATCGTGGTGTTGTCGACCACCACGAGCGCGCCGGCCGCCTTGGCGCGTGCGGTAACGGCTGCAATGTCAGCCATGTCGAGCCCGGGATTCGACGGAGTTTCGATCCATACGAGCCGGTAGCCATCGAGCGCCACCGTTTCAACCGTGCCGGTCGGTGCGCGATCGACCGTAACGCCGAGCGGCACCAGATACGTATCGGCGAAAACGCGAACCGTGTAGTAGCCGTCTGACGGGAGCAGGATCCGATCACCCGGCTTGACGATCGAATACAGAACGGCGGCGATTGCGGCCATACCCGAAGGAAAAGTGATCGTTTCGGCGTCCTCGAGGATCGAAAGCGCTTCCTCGAGCGCGGTCCAGGTCGGATTGCCCCAGCGCGCGTACTGGTACGGGCCACTCGGATCGGGCTCGAGCCGATAAACCGACGTGTTGACGATCGGCGGAACGAAGGCCTCGCCGAAGGCGACTTGCTTGCTGGCGTGATGCAGCGAACGCGCGAAGCGCTCGTCGATATCGGACATCGGAACTCCCGGCGTGGATCAGCCGATTATCCGTGACGTCTGCGTCGCTTTCTCCTCCGGGCTGTGGCCGTTCGCCGCTTCAGCAAGTCCACAGCTTGTTGCGCTGGGGTTCCATCTCGATCGTCGACAGGTTGCCGCCACGATCCGACGGCGCGAACTGGATATTGAGATAGAGCGGCTTGCGCCCGGACAGCGTTGCGCGATAGATGCGCGAGCCGCCACGCACTTCGCCCGGACAGGCGCCGCGCACCTGTTCGAATTGCGTGCCCTTCGGAAACTGTGCGGAGAGCAGTTGCGGCACCTTGGCAAGCTCAATGTCCTTCGGCCAGTTGACCGTGGCCGACTGCACCAGCTTCTGGCTTCCGACGAGGGCGACCTCGCCCGGGCCGACCCCGTCGATCGGCACCTTGGCGTTCCAGTAGTAGGCATTGCCCCCGCGCTTCGGCGCATTGCCCTGCCACTTCGCACCGCTGAGTTTGGCGAACGCCGTCCATTCGTTCGTGGCCTGCGCAGAATTGGCCGGCGCCGCCAGTGCCGCGGCAACGTCGCCGACCGTTACGGCAGAGGCGTGCGGCGCCGCCACCGCGGCAGCGAGGCAAAGCGCGCCTGCGACGAGATGTTTCTTCATGTCGCCTCCGAATGCCTGTGAAGCAAGTTGGTGTCGAACGGGTGTCGGCTACCCTTGCGACCGCCACTCCTTCTTCCACAGCGCACTGAGCTCGCTGGCAACTGCCTCCGGCGGATCGCCGATCAGCGTGGTCTTGAATTTCTCGTAGATCGTCCCGTAGACGACTTTCTTCTCAGGCGAGTAGAGAATCACCGCGCTGTTGTTGTTGCAGTCGTTGTTCTTGCAGAACGCACTTCTGACGTAGCGCTGCCCGGCGACAGTAACGAATTTGTCCTCGGGCGCTGGACCGTCGCGCTTGGCGATCCACGGCGTGTTGGCCTTGGGCCCGAGCGCCTTCATGTACGCCGACTTGAATGCTGGCTCCTTCAGGTACTCCCACGCCTCCTTCTGCTTCTGCTTCTGCTGCGCATACGATGCGGCCGTCAATGCGACGCCGATCAGCAAGATCAAGGCGGCGCCTATGAATCGATTCAGGTTCATGGTGGATTCCCGTCGGTGTTCCAACCTTCGACCGGACTGCTCAGCCGGCGCGCACCACTGAAACGTTCTTTGGCTGCGTCGTGCGGTCGCGATGGCCCGAGTTGACCTGCGTGATCCAGTCTTTCACGCACAGGCTGAGGTATTCGTATTTCTCGGCGGTGGCAAAGACCGTGATCTTGCCGCGCGAGAAGATCGCCGCTTCGACCAGGCCCGGCGAGTACGGGTTGACGCAGATGACGCCTTCCTCTTCGCCGCCCTTGTGCGGAGCGTTGCCGCTAACGACGAGACTGCCTCCGTCGTAAGCAATTGCGCCGCGCACATTGGTGTTCTGCATCAGCTTCGGCAACTGGTTGCCGACCACCCGCTTCAGTTCGGCGTTCACCGCGGGCTCTTTGAGCAGGCCTTCGCTGTCATCACGGCCGGGGGCGGCCGTGTACTTGGCGAGCAATGCCTTCGCCTGCGTTTCGCGCGCCTTGGCCTGTTCAATGTTCTTCTGCTGCGCAGCGGTCGGCGTCTGCGCGGCCACCTCGTCCCCCGCGACCAGCCAGAGGCCGGCGATCGATGCTATCGATGCCACCACGATCCACCGTTTGCCGCGAAGCGCCGCGACGCCCCGCGCCCGATTCAAATTCATGACTGATCTCCTCCATCAGTCCCGCGGGCTGCGCGCGGGAGCTTCGGGTCAGGGCTTACAGGAATTCAGAACTTCGGCGCCGGCAACTGGCTGGGGTCTGCCTTCTCGCACTTCATGCCGAAGCGCGCCAGCGAGATGTCTTCGTTGTTGAGGATGTCGCCTTCCATCCTGCCTGTCTGACGATCGATCGACACTCTTATATAGGCGAGCCGGTCGAGACGCGGATCCCAGCGGAACAGGTACCCGCGACGCCAGTCGTAGTAGATCTTCGATCGTGTGTCCGGCGAGCGGTAGACCATGCTGTACGAGGCCGGTGAGACCTCGTACCTCATCTTCTCGCCGACGGGCAGGATGTTCGATCGCTGGATCAGCGCCGACTGGTTGTTGTCGCGCAGCGCAAGGTCGAGGTTCGCGCCGGTCTTGCCGGCGCCCGAAATCACCTCGCCTTCGCACTTCAGGTACAGGCTGAAATACTCCGCCGACACCGCCGTGTGCACGCCGAGCAGCGAGACGGCGACCGCGAGAAGGCCGAGGCCGCCGAAGGGTGAGCCGCGCATGCTCATCGTTACTGCTTCGGCTTGGAGTCGACTTCGCGCGAGGCGTCAGTGCTGCCGCCCTGCACGCCGAGCCGGCCGCCAGTCCCGAGCCCACCGCGAACCGTCTGCGCCTTGTAGTTGCGCAGCGCCCGCACCATCTTGTTATATGAGTCGGTGAACGCAGCGAAGATGACCTTGCCCTGCGGCGTGCTGGTGTAGGCCCCCGCGGCGCCACCCCCCGCGCCGCCGAAGATGGCGCCCATCCCGGCGAAGTCGACGTTTTTCGAATAGCCCTCCGCGGCCGCGAGCTGAACTGTGGAGCGGTTGTCGATCAGCGTCAGGATCGCTCCCGCCTCGTTGGTCGACATTCCTCCTGCGATGGCGCCGACGACCGCCCCGGCTCCGGTGCGGCCCAGCAGACCCCCGAGGCCACCGCCCGCGCGCTGGCCACCTCGATCCGACAGGATCACTTCGGGAATCATCGTGTAGTCCGCCGCAGCGATCTGGCCCTTGCCGTAGTTGCTGCCGGCGCGGCCCTCTTCGCCACGGATCAGATCGGCCTCGCGATTGCGGGCCGCCAACCCGCGCCCGCGGTCGACGATGACGAAGCAGTTGGACTGCTGAATGATCAGCCGCAGCGCAGGCACCGTCGAGCCCATCTTGTACTGGCTCTGGTAGGCGGCGTACCAGCCGGCGTTGGTCTGTTCGTCGATGCTGATCGTTCCCAGGGTTTCGTTGCACGATTCAAGCTGGCTGTTGGCCTCGGAGCTTGTTCCGCCGGCAGCGGAACCCTGCGCCTGTGTAGCATGCCCGCCCCCAGGCTGCGGATCCGCGGCGGGGCAAGTGAACGGCATCAGGGCGGCTCCCGCTCCGAGCAGCAGGACAGGAAGCAGCCGCTTGGCGTGGAAGCAACGCGCCGCGTCCGCATCGATCGTTCTCGTAAACATCATGGCACCCCTCCTTCTCACGGCCGCCGTGCGGCATGGTCCCAACGTAGGAGCCCGGCGTTACCGGGCCGTTACCGCAGCCGACTCTCAGCCGTCAGCAGCGCGCGGTTGAGCGGGTTGCGGTGTAGAAAGCTGTCCCGGAAAGCTTCCGGTACCTGCGGCAGCGCGATCTCCCGGATCCATCTGATCCCGCTCGAAAGCAGCGTCGCGGCGCTCTCGCGCTGGCCGCTCGCGTGCAGGATCTCGAATCCAATCGCCGCCGGCGTGACCGGGCTGCAGTCCGTCGGTTGCAGTGTCCCCAAGTGCGACTGTAGTCCTGTCCAGCGCGCAACGGCCGAAGCCGTGTCGCCGGCATGCAGGGCGGCACGGGCGGCCAGCAGCCGGGCCTTCATTGCGATGCCGCCGTATTCGCGCTGTTCCGCAACCTGTGCGACCGCATCGCAGGCCGTCACCGCCTCAATGGCTTGAAGCGATTCGGCCCGCTCGAGTGCAAGCAGGGCGTCGATGTAATAGTCATCGCTGCGCGCCAGTTCGGCCGCAGCACGCTGCAGATCAGCCGCCGGCGACGAGCCGAGCATCCGCGCGATGCGGGCCGCGAGCAAGGCGCCGCGCGCGGCGATGTGGCTCACCGAGGGTGCCTCGTAGTCAAGCGTCTTGCGCGCGCGCGCGAATTGTCCGAGATCGATCAGCGTGGTCGCGAGATTGTTGCTGCACACCGCAATCCACAGCGTCTGCCCGTCGCCGCGGAACAGTTCCAGCGCGTTGTGGAAGGCTTCGAGGCTGATCGTGTAGTACCCGCGCGCGGCTCCGTAGAGACCCACATGCGCTTCGATGACTCCAGCGGTTGGGCCGTCCGTGCGGCCGATTTCGACTTGCAGCGCCCGGGCGCGCAACGCGTGCTCGTACGCCTGATCGATGTGGCCGAGGTTGCCGTACACGGTTGCGAGATTCGTGGTCAGCATCGCGAGTTCCGCGAGATCGCCGAGTTCGCGCGCGCACTCGATGGCGCGCGACAGCGTGTGCGCCGTCCGGCGCAGCCGGCGTGCAGAGTTCAGCACATAGGCCAGATCCGACCAGTAGTGGTCGCGCTGCTCGAGCGTGCCTTCGGCCTCGACCATCGGTTCGAAAGGTGTCAGCACGGCTTCGGCCTCGTCGGTCCGCCCCTGTTGCGACAGGCCAATCGCCAGCAGGCGGCCCGCGTCGAAGCGCAGCCAGGGCTGGCGAAGTCCGTCGGCAAGCGCCAGCGCTTCGCGTGCGCTGGCCACGCCGGTGACGTGATCGGCTGCCATCAGCGATGCGTTGGCGCGTGCCGTCAGTGCGGCGGCCCGCTGCGCGTCCGTGCGTGCGGTCGCCAGCATTCCCTCGATGACCGTCTGGGCCTGCTCGACTCCGCGCACCAGGATCAGGCTTTCGACGCTCGCGCAGCGCGCGTCGAAAGCCGCCTCGACATCGCCGGCGCGATCAAATCCACTGATCGCGGAATTGCGCTGCTCGACTTCTTCGATTCGTCGCGACGCCCGTCGTGCAGCGTCTGCCGCTCGCAGATTGAACGTCGCGGCCTGTCGCCACAGACCGGCATCGGCGTAGTGCTGCGCGACGCGGGCCGGTGGCGCCGCCTGCGTCTCGAGGTATTCGGCGATGCCACGGTGAAGCAGCTGGCCGATCGGCGCCGGCACGGCGCGAGCGGCGACATCGCGCACGAGGTCGTGCGCGAAGCCACTGCCGGCCAGCACATGCGCGCGCTCGAGCTCAGTCCAGGCCTCGGTGAGGTCGAGCGGATGCGACTGCAGGACATGTGCCGCCAGCGCCGCGCTGAAATCGGCACCAGCCAGCGCGGCGACCCGTGCCAGCCTCAGCGCCGCCGGGCTGAGCTGAGCGAGCCTGCGCTCGATCAAGGCACCGACGGAGGGCGCGGTCGGCAGTGCGGCTCCGCGCGCATCGGGCTGCGTCACGATCGCGCCGAGCGTTTCGAGGACGAAGTACGGATTGCCCCCGGTATGACGGGCGAGCGGGCCCGCAAGTGCTGCCGCATCGACACCTTCGAGCGCCAGCGTATCGAGCAGCTGGCGCACGTCGGCTTCGGTCAGCGGCGGCAACGCCACCTCGATCAGCGCTTCCCCGGTCTCGGCACGCCGCCACGCGTCCAGCGCCGCAGGCATCTCGGCGCCGCGCACAGCCAGGGCGAACCGCAAGCCGGACGTGAGCAGCGCCGGCAGCAGTTCGAGCGAGGCCGAATCGGCGAAGTGCAGATCATCAAGTGTCATCCCCGTTAGGCCGGCGGTGTGGCGTGCAGCAAGCGACTGCACGACCGCCTGGCGGAAGCGCGCCTCGTTCATCAATTCCGGCGGGGCTACACCGAGTTCCGGCAGCACGCGTGCAAGTTCCGGCCGCAGCTGACCGTCGAGTGGCGTCGCGGCGCCCGCACCGGGCCCGAAAGCCGCGCGCAACAGCCGTGCGAGCAATGCGTATGGGACGCGTTCATCACCGGGGCGCGCACCGACCAGTTGAACATCACGGCTGCGCGCAAAGTCTCCCAGCAGCCGTGTCTTGCCCATGCCGGCATCGGCGGTCAGCACCGCGACACGCCGCTGCTCCCAGGCATCCTCCAGCGTGCGCCACTGCCGCTCGCGCCCGACCAATATCGGCGGCCGGGCGATCGCCGTCGGGATTCTCCGCGCGGCGGTCCCCGGCAACTCACCCGATCGCTCGATCAGCTGCGCCAGTTCACGCGATTCCACGCTGGGCGCGGCGTCCAGTTCCTTGCGCAGCCACTGCTCGCAGCGCGCGTAGGCGGCGAGCGCCGCGGAGCGGTCTCCGCGCCGGTAGTGCAACCGCATCAGCAGTCGGTGCGCCTGTTCGGACAAGGGCTCGTCGGCGACGAGCCGTTCGGCGAGTACCAGAGCCCGCGCGATATGTCCCGCGGCTTCTTCCTCGGCCGCTGCCGCGGCCAGCGCGTCGCGCCGCTGCCCAT
>DATEZE010000214.1:0-8973 GCA_035255845.1 Burkholderiaceae bacterium
CTCGATCAGCTTGTCGAGGTCGACGGCGGGCGCTCCGCGGAAGGCGTCGAGCATCCGCGCGACGCGGGTGCGCGAAATTAGTTCGCGTGCGAGAAAGGCATTGAGCGGTGGCAGCGCCAGCGCCGAGTCCTTAAAGATCTCGACGGCGATTCCGCCCATGCCGAAACTGACGACCGGACCGAAATTCGGGTCGCGCGCTAACCCGACGATCAACTCGCGACCCTGCGGCCGCACCACCATTTTCTGCACCAGAACGCCGACGAAGCGCGCGCTCGGCGCGCGCTCGGCCAGCCGCTGCGCGATCGCCTCGAAGCCCCGCTCGACCTCGTTTGCCGACTGGACTCCAAGAACCACGCCGCCGACGTCGCTCTTGTGCGTAATGCCATCGGCGCGCACCTTCAGCACCACCGGAAAGCCCAATTGCTGCGCAGCCTGCCGGGCCTCCATCGCGCTGCGCGCGATGAGCCCCATTGCGGTTTCGATGCCGAACGATGCCAGCAGGGCCTTCGAATCCTGTTCGTCGAGCGTGTGGCGCCCGGCAGTGCGCGCGGCGTCGATGATCCGCCGTGCCGCCAGCACATCGAACTTCAGCTCGTCGATGCGCGGCGGCGGCACTTGCAGCCGCAGCTCACGGTTACGGATGTACTGCGCCAGATAGCCAAAGCACTCGACGCCACGCTCGGGGTTCTGCAGAGCCGGGAGTGACGCCGCCTTGAACGCCGCCCGACCGCGACCGGCGTCCTTTTCGCCGAGCCATGCACTGACCACAGGCTTCTCGGCTGCGGCAGCGATCGGCAGCATCGCGCGGGCCGCCTGCTCGGCCCCGATGCGAGGCGTCGGCGCAAAGAGCACAAGCACGCCATCGTTGGCGCGATCATCGATCAGCAGCTGCAGCGCGGCGGCCATTCGGTTCGCGTCGCCATCGGCTCGCACGTCCACCGGATTGGCATGCGACCAGGTTGGCGCCAGGACCGCGTTAAGCGCGTCGCGGGTTTCGTCGGAAAGCTGCGCCAGTTCGACCCGGTTGTCCTCGGTGGCGTCGGCCGCCAGTGCTCCTGGCCCGGTGCCATTCGACAAAATGGCGAGGCGATTGCCGCGCGGCAGTCGGCCGTTCGCCAACGCTTCAGCCGCCGCGAAAAGGTGGCCGAACTTCGGCACGCGGACCGCACCGACCCGCCGCAGTGCTGCGTCGAACACCGCATCGTTGCCGACGAGCGCACCGGTATGGCTCATCACGACGCGCGCGCCCGCCGCGTGACGGCCGGCTTTCAGCACGATCACCGGCTTGACGCTTGCAGCGACCCGAATGCTGGACATCAGCGGCCGCGCGTCGTGAATGCCCTCGAGGTAAAGCAATATCGAGCGTGTCGCGGCGTCCCCGGCCAGGAAGTCCAGGATTTCCGCGATCGTGACGTCTGATTCCGCGCCGATGGCGACCACCGAGGAAAAACCGAAGCCCGCGGCCCACGCGAAATCCAGCAGCGACGTCGTGACCGCGCCGGACTGCGAAACCAGCGCCAAAGCGCCCGGCCGGGCCACCGTCTTGGCCCAACTGGCATTGAGTCCGACGCCGGGCCGCATAAGTCCGAGGCAATTGGGACCGAGCACTCGCACTCTGGCCGCGCGCGCACGCGCGATCACTTCGCGTTCGAGTGTGCGGCGCTCTGGCCCCTCCTCACAAAGTCCCGGCGACAGCACCAGCATGGCCGGTATGCCCTTCCTGCCGGCCTCGTCGACGATGTCCGGTACATGTTGCGCGCCGGTCACAACGATCGCGAGGTCAACCTTGGTGGGGAGCGCCGCAAGCGAGGACAGACAGGGGCGGCCTTCGATCGTGCGATGGCGCGGATTGACCGCATGGATATCGCCCTTGAAGCCGGCGGCCATCACGTTGGTCCACACGAACCGGCCAAGCGACTGAGGGCGCGGACTGGCGCCGACGACGGCAATCGAGCGGGGGACCATCGCAGGCCTGAGGTAATGGACCGTGTCCATGCTCATCGGCGGTGTCTCCGTGTGGCGAACCTGCGGTCCGCATCAATGCGGCAACGCAACATGGCTCTTACCTTATCAGACTCGAGTCCAGCGCCGATGGATAACGCTCGAATCGGCCGTTGACAAGCGTCAACGCGCCGAAGAGCACGCTACGTAGGCTCGCGCTGAGGGAGACGAATATGACTTTGTCCGCGCAAGAACTCGAGACGCTGCGGGTGCGACTACGCGCGCTGCGCGATCAAATCGGCGGCTCAGTTTCCGACCGATTGCATTGCCATGGGCTCGATCAACACGAAGACGCGGCGCTGCCAAATCGTCGCCTGGACACCGACGACGAGGCTGCGGCGGAGTCGGCGACCACAATGGACATCGCCCATGTCGCGCGCGATGCGGAGGAACTGGCCATCGTCGACGCTGCGCTGGCGCGAGTCGAGGCCGGAGACTACGGCCGCTGCCTCGACTGCGGCGACGACATTGCGCGGGACCGCCTTGCGGCTAACCCGGCCGCAGCCCGCTGCACCGAGTGCCAGGAACGCAGCGAGCGCGCCGTACTGGCGGCGCGCCGAACGCGTGCCTGAGACTGAACTGACAAGCGGGTCGGTCGTACCGTCGCGACTGCAGCGCCGCTGCCGCTCGGGCCTGCACTATCGCGCCCGTAGAATCGGCGTATGAAGGTTAACGGCGAGCCGATGCGCTCGATCTGGCCGATCGACGACGCTTCCGTCGGCGTGATCGATCAGAGCGTGCTGCCGCATCGCCTCGAGACGCGCCGAATCGATTCTGCCGCAGCAGCGGAGCATGCGATTCGCACGATGGTGGTGCGGGGGGCTCCGTTGATCGGCGTCACCGGCGCCTACGGACTCGCGCTCGCGCTGCGTTCCGACCCATCGGATAACGCGCTGGCAGTGGCTCATGCGCAGTTGCTCGCCGCACGCCCGACCGCGGTCAACCTGCGTTGGGCCCTCGACAGGATCCGCACCCACGTCGGCGGACTTCGGCCCGAACTGCGCGCGATTGCCGCGTGGGACGAAGCACACCATATGGCCGAGGAAGACGTCGCGCTGAATCGCGCGATTGGCCGCCACGGTGCCGAACTGCTACGCGCGCTGCACCAGCGCCTACGCCGGCCGGTCAACATCCTGACCCATTGCAATACGGGCTGGCTTGCGGCGGTGGACCACGGCACTGCACTGTCCGCCGTCTATACCGCGCATGACAGCGGCGTGCCAGTGCATGTATGGGTCGACGAGACGCGCCCGCGCAACCAGGGTCTGCTCACGGTTTGGGAGCTTGGCGCGCACGGCGTGCCGCATGCGCTGATCGTCGACAACGCCGGCGGACATCTGATGCAGCGCGGCCAGGTTGACGTGGTGATTGTCGGCGCCGATCGCGTATCGCCACGGGGCGATGTCGCGAACAAGATCGGGACCTATCTGAAAGCGCTCGCCGCTCTGGACTGCCGGATTCCTTTCTATGCCGCCGTCCCTTCGCCGACCGTCGACTGGCAGATCGGAGACGGATTGAGTTCCATCCCGATCGAAGAGCGCGATGCGAGCGAGGTGTTGCAGGTGGCCGGCCTTGGTTCGGACGGTGCACTGGCGCAGGTGCAACTGATGCCGATGGCAACGCCGGTCGCCAATCCGGGGTTCGACGTCACGCCGGCACGTTTGGTTACCGGCATCATTACCGAGCGCGGCGTGGCGGAGCCCGATCGGTTGGGTGAGCTCTTTCCGGAGCATCGGCGGGTAGCCGCATGACGGCGAGGTTCAAGCGGTCCGCGTCCCACGTCGGCATCGCCGGACACCTGAGGCTCGGCGTCGGATCGTTCCGATGACTCCTCTTCCCGACGACGGTCCCGCGCTTCGCGCAGCCGTGATCGATACCGCCCTTGCGATGAACGCGGGCGGGATCAACGTCAACAAATCCGGCAACGTGTCGGCACGCTGTGCACGCGGGCCGCTGCGCGGATTCGTAGTCACTCCGACCGCCGCGCCATATCGGACGCTGGAACCTGGTGACCTCGTGTTCGTCAGCGGCGGCGGAGACGCCTCGGGTGCGCACTCGCCGTCGTCCGAATGGCGCTTTCACCGCGACATCTACGCCGCGCGGCCGGAGTTCGCCGCAATCGTGCATACGCACTCGGCGAGCGCGACCGCGCTCGCGTGCCATGGTCGCGGCCTGCCGGCCTTCCACTACATGGTCGCGAGCGCGGGCGGGGAGATCCGCTGTGCGCCGTATGCCACCTTCGGTACGCAAGAGCTGTCGGATCACGCAGTGCAGGCGCTGGCGGAGCGCCGGGCCTGTCTGCTCGCCCATCACGGCGTGATCGCCTGCGGGTCGAGCCTTGACGAAGCATTGGCGCTCGCGATCGAGGTCGAGCATCTGGCGCGCATGTATCTGGCGGCCTGCACGCTCGGCGAGCCGCCGCAGCTGGACCCGGACGAGATGACTCGGGTATTGCACCGCTTCGAAAGCTATGGCGCGCCGCCGGGATCGAAGTCCCGCTGATGACCGCCCAGCGCCGCGGCGCCTCCGGCCGAATGGACGGTATGGTGATTCTCGCAACAGATCCCGCGTTGATGGCATGCTTGTGAAATGACTCCGCACAGCGCACCCGCATCGGGACGAGCCGAGAGCGCCGGCAGCTTCCGTGGCGCCGTGCGGGCCACGCTGTGGCCCACGCGCTCGCTGGTGTCGAGTGAGCGATGGTTCGACGAGTTGTATATCTGGACCGAGGGCGGCGCTGCATCGACGACGCAGCGGGCGAAGATCCAGATCGATGCGATGAGCGATGCGTTCAAGTGGCTGGAGTACGACTTGGTCGAGAGAATCGGCCTGACGCTTTCGTTCGGCACGATCGAGCGCGCGCTCGATCCGCTCACCGAACTGTTCGAGAAGAACGTGCTGATGGGACATCGCATGTTCGTCCTGCTGCGCGGCACGCCGCAGCGGCTACGGTCGCGGTATCGGTTGCGCGCCTTTGCCGACATGCTGAGGGGACTCAGGATCGCCGTCGGTTACCGGTTGACAGCGGCGCGCGTCAGCATGGAACTGAGCGGCGTTGACATCGTGCAACCGATCTTCGCAAAGGTGCTCGCGCCGGCAGCGACTCGGCCGGAGGCCTGGAGCGATCTCGCGCTCGAGATCCGCGCGCTCGGCCTCGACACTCGCACGACGATCGTCGGTGCGATCGAGACCCGTTATCAGCTCGACTGTGCTGTCAAGGCGGGATTCGAGCTCGGCCAGGGACGCGCGGTGCGCCCGCCCCATCCGCCGCCGCCGCTGCCGGTCCGGAGCTAATAACTTGGCGGTAGTCAGGGATTTGCCTGAGAATTCAGCCGATGTTCGCGCAGGTACGCGCCCAAAGAAGCGCGACCATGTCATGGTCAACACGGAATCTCCCCTCGAATTGGGCACGCCGCACATCGAGCTCGACCCCACTGCGGATCCGCTGAGTCGTTTCGGCTCGCGGGTGCGCGCGCTCGTGTGGCCGACGCGGACGCTCGTCGGTTCGCAGCGATGGTTCGACGAACTCTATGTCTGGACCGCGGACTTCGAGCCAGATCGTTCGCTGCGCGCACAGATCCAGCTTGCTGCGCTCGAACACGCCTTCATGATGGTCGAGCACGAGCGCGTCGAACGCATCGCCGTGACGGTCTCGTTCGGCTCAATCGAGCGATCGCTCGAGGCGCTCGTGCGCACGCTCGATTCGCACCGGCTCACGACGCACCGACTTTCGATTCTTCTGCGTGGCGCGATGGAGCGGCTGCGCTGGCCGTACCGCGTGCGCGAGTTCATCGATCTGCTGCGCAGTTACAAGGTCCCGGTCGGATACCGCTTCGCCGAGCCGCGCGCCAGCATGGAAATGAGCGCGATCGACTTCGTCGCACCCGACTTCGCCAAGATGCTCGCGCCGATCTCGGTGCGCGAGGAAACCTGGTTCGAGATGTCGCGCGAAGTTAACGCGCTCGGCTTGACGCGCGAAACCTTTGTACTGGCCGGCATCGAGCGCGAGGAACAGCTGCGTCTGGCGCGCCAGACCGGTTTCGTTCTCGGCCAGGGTCGAGCGCTGAAAAAGCCCTACTTTCCGCCCCGAGTCATGCGCCCACGCTAAGGCGCGTTCGACCTTTCAAGCCGGCCTGCGACCGTTCGTCCCCGGCAGGGGTAATTGCTCGATCCGGGCCCCTGTTTTCCGGGCTTCGGCATCCCGTGAAATCGGTACCCTTCTTCCGGTAGCGTGCGTCCCCGCGAGCGTGGGGGATTACTTACCAACTGGGGAAGAAGTCATGAAGATTTCGATTCGGCTCATCGCCGCGGGCTTGCTGGCCGTGGGCCTGCCACTGGCGGCGTCAGCGCAGACCATCACTATCAACGCGACCGTCAATAGCCAGTGCAACATCGGTAACGCCACGGTGAACCTGGGGGCGCTCAACCTCGCGGCTCAGACCGACAACATTCTCACGAGCATCACCCTGACCTGCAACAAGGGGGCCACAGTGAGTGTGGCGCTGAACAACGGCGCCAACGCGTCGGGAACCCAGAAGCGCATGCAGCGCGGCGCGACCGGCGACTTTCTCAACTACAGCATCACGGTGCCGGGTATCAGCGGTGTTATTACGACTTGCCCGGCTTTACCCGGCACGTCATGGGATGCGACAAATACGTTTGCCGCGACGAATCTGTACACCGCTTCGGGCGGTCCGCGCAGCGTGCTGCTATGCGTCTCCGTGCCTTCCGGACAGTTCAGCGTCGGCGCCGGCAACTACACCGACACCGTGACAGCGACGCTGACGGTGTCGTGATCACCCATTACTTATGAGCGATGACGACGGGCCCTGCGGGGCCCGTTGTTCATCAAGTCGGACGACGTCGAGGGAAACGTCGCCGGCGCCGAAAACGTGCTGCGGTCGGGGGACCATGAAACCACTTCACTGCCTGCTGGGCTGCTTGCTGGCCCTAATCAGCGGCCTCGCGTCAGCGCAGAACAGCTTCACCGTCACGCCGCTGCGCGTCGACCTGTCGTCGCACGCGCCCGCGGCCGTGATCGATGTGATCAACACCAGTGCCGGTGCGCTGACGCTGCAGATGCAGCAGCGCGCCTGGGTGCAGGACGAGGGGCGCGACGGCCAGACCGAGACCCGCGAACTGATCCTGTCGCCGGCGATCTTCACGCTGCAGCCCGGCGAAAAGCAGGTGGTTCGGATTGCGTTGCGCGGCGCACCCGATGCGCGGCGCGAGCGCGCTTTTCGCGTCTTCGTCAGCGAAGTGCCGACACCGCAGCTCAAAGTCACTCCCGACGCGAGCGGCTTCCGCGTCGCGCTGCGCATGGACTTGCCGCTGTTCGTCGCCCCACTGCAAGCCGCCGCGCCGCAACCGAGTTATGCGCTCGATGCGACGGGTGCGCAGCTCGTTGTGCGCAACGCGGGTGATGCTCACATCCGCTACACGGACTTCACGGTGCTGCAGGCAGGACGCAAGGTTGCCGAGCTGCCGATCTTCACTGTACTGGCGGGCAGCGAACGCAGATTCGAACTTCCGCGCGACAAGCTCGGGGCAGGCGGCGGACTCCGGGTGCAGGCAAACAGCAATGCGGGCCCGATCGACGCCGCCGTCGCCGACGCGCGCTAGCTCCGCGCTGCTCGTTGCCGCCTTTGCCGCCGTCGCATCGACGGCGCGCGCCGACGCTCCTGCCGACGTTGCGGCGCTGAACGCAGCCGCCGAGCAGGACCTGCTCGTCGTCAGCGTCAGCTACAACGGCGCGCCGCGCGAGGGACTGGCCTACGTGCTGCGCGAAGGCGACACGCTGCTGATCGATACCGATACGCTGCGGCGCCTGAGGATCCGCTTCGACTCGTCGGTCGCAACGGTGCGCGATACCCGTGTGTTCGTGCCCGCGGTCGCGATGGTGGGACTGTCGTGGAACCTCGATACCAAGCGCCAGCACCTCGACCTGATGACAGATCCGCGCACGATGGCGCTGAACGACATCACCTATCAGTTCACATCGGTGCCGCAGCCGGAACTGCCGCACTGGGGCGGTTACCTCAATTACGCGGTGTTCGGTACCTCGTCTTTCGACGGAGGAAACAGTTCAAGTTTCGCCGATTCGATCGGCGCGGCGTTTATGGCCAGTGTTTTTGGTCCCTACGGAGTGGGCACCGTGGGCTTCCTCGTCAACTCGCGCTCGGCGACCGAGTCGCCTGAGTCGGTGGTGGTGCTCGACGCCAACTGGCGCATCGACAACGTGCCGCGACAGACGACACTGCTGATCGGCGACGCGGTGTCGACGCCCGGATGGTGGGGCCGGGCGCTGCGCTTCGGCGGCGTGCAGTTCGGCACCAACTTCGCGCTGCAGCCCGGCTACGTGACGTATCCGCTGATGGCGGTTTCGGGACTCGCCACCGTGCCGAGCACCGCCGACATCCTGATCAACAACACACGCGTCGCGGAGCAGAAGGTGCCCGCAGGGCCGTTCACGATCAGCAATCTGCCGACGATGACCGGCGCGGGCGAGCTGAACCTGGTCGTGCGCGACGCCTTCGGCCAGCAGCAGATCGTGTCGCAGCCGTTCTACATCGCGCAGCAGTTGCTGAAGCCCGGGCTTACCGAGTTCTCGGTCGGCGCGGGCGCGGCGCGCCTCAACTACGGCCTCGAGAATTTCGATTACGGCAGCAGCTTCGGCTATGGGTGGGTGCGACAGGGCTTCACCTCGAACCTCACTGGCGAACTGCGCGCCGAGGCGGACGAAGACGGGGCGGCCGCCGGTGTCGGCGCCGACGTGCTGATCGGCCGGCTCGGCGTCCTCAGTGGCGGCTTTGCCGGAAGCAATGGCCCGGACGGCAGCGGCACCCGCTACCTGATCGGCTTCGACCGCCAGACGCCGTTCCTGTCGTTCGGTGCGCGGTACACGCACGCCAGCCCGCATTACCGCGAAATCGGCGATTCCGGACCGCAGATCTCCGAGTGGTCGACCGCTTT
>DATEZE010000215.1:0-18570 GCA_035255845.1 Burkholderiaceae bacterium
GACACGAGGTCGACGATCGCGTCAGCAAGACCCGCCAGCGGCGCAAGCTCCATCGAACCATAGAGCTTGATCAGGTCGACATGCACGCCCTTGGCCGCGAAGTGCTCGCGCGACGCCTGCACGTACTTGGTTGCGACGCGCAGGCGCGCGCCGCGGCGCACGGCGTTCGCGTAGTCGAAGCCCGCCGGGACGGCGACACAGAGGCGGCAGCGTGCGATCCTCAGGTCGAGGGGCTGGTAGAGCCCGCGATCGCCCCAGTGCGCACTGTGTTCCATCAGCACATCCTTGCCAGCGACACCAAGCTCAGCCGCGCCGTACTGCACATAGGTCGGCACGTCCGAGGCTCGCACGACGACGAGCCGCAGGTGCGGATCCTGTGTGCCGATGATCAGCTTGCGCGAGGTCTCGGGATCCTCGAGCGGCGCGATGCCCGCCGCTGCCAGCAATGGCCGCGACTCGTCGAAGATGCGTCCCTTGGACAGTGCCAGCGTGATCATGGTCCGGAGTTGCCCGGTCGGGCTATTGCACGCGCTCTATGCGGGCACCGATGCGCGCCAGCTTCACTTCCATCGCCTCGTAGCCGCGATCGAGATGGTATATGCGATCGACGATCGTTTCGCCCTGCGCGACGAGTGCGGCCACGACCAGACTGGCGGAAGCGCGCAAATCAGTGGCCATCACCTGAGCACCGGTCAGGCGTTCCACGCCCTGCACCAATGCGGTATTGCCCTCGATTGCAATGCTTGCGCCCAGCCGTTGCAGCTCCAGGACGTGCATGAAGCGGTTCTCGAAGATCGTCTCGGTCACGCGCCCGATCCCCTCGGCGATGCTGTTCAGCGCCATGAACTGCGCCTGCATGTCGGTCGGAAACGCGGGGTACGGCGCCGTGCGCAGGTTCACGGCACGCGGACGGCCGTTCATGTGGATACGGATCCAGTCGTCACCGCAGTCGATGTCCGCACCGGCCTCGCGCAGCTTGTCGAGCACCGCGTCGAGCGTTCCCGGCGCGGCGCCGCGCAGCAGGACATCGCCGCCGGTGGCCGCCACAGCGCAGAGGAAACTGCCGGTTTCGATCCGATCGGGCATGACGCGGTGACGCGCGCCGTGCAGCCGATCGACGCCATGCACGACGACGCGGTCGCTGCCGGCACCCTCGACCCGCGCCCCCATCGCATTGAGCGCCTGTGCCAGGTCCGCGACCTCGGGCTCACGCGCGGCGTTCTCGATCACCGTCTCGCCCTCGGCCAGCGTCGCGGCCATCATCAGATTCTCGGTGCCGGTCACGGTCACCATGTCAGTGACGATGCGCGTGCCCCTGAGCCGTGCCGCCTCCGCGACCAGATAGCCGCCGTCGACGTGAATGCGCGCGCCCATCGCCTCCAGTCCCTTGACGTGCTGGTCCACCGGCCGGGCTCCGATCGCGCAGCCCCCTGGCAGGCTAACGCGTGCCCGCCCGCAGCGCGCGACCAGTGGCCCGAGCACGAGGATGGCCGCGCGCATCGTCTTGACGAGCTCGTAGGGCGCCTCCGGGCGGTCGATCGTCGCCGCGTTGGCGATCACGGTAGCGCCATCGCGCTCGACCCGCGCCCCCATCTGCCGCAGCAGCTTCGCCGCGGTCGCGACATCCTGCAACTGCGGTACGTTGTCGACCACGAGATCGTCCGCGCTCAAAAGCGCTGCACACATGATCGGCAGCGCCGCATTCTTCGCGCCGGAGATGCCGACCTCGCCGGCAAGTCGGGCGCCGCCCCGGATCTTCAGCTTGTCCATTGCGGCCGGCGCTGCTGAAACCGGTCGGCGAAATACCACGGGCCGCGTGATGCGGCCGTGGCGCTCTTGAAGCAAGGCAGTGCTTTCTGGCATGACGGGACTCCTGGCGTCGCGTCCGCGGTCTGCGGATCGCCGCACAGGTTGCGCCGCCAGCGCGAACTGTCTGCGAACCCCGGATGAAGCACCGGTGAAGTTGTCCCGAGCCTCACGTCGTCGACTCTGTCTTGTACTCGGCCGGAGTCAGCGTGCGCATCGACAGCGCATGCACCTCCTCGCGCATGCGCTGGCCGAGCGCCGCGTAGACGAGCTGGTGACGGGCCACGCGCGATTTGCCCTCGAAGACCGGACTCACGATCAATGCGTTGAAGTGACGGCCATCGCCTTCGACCTGCAGCACGGTGCATTCGAGCCCGGCCGCGATGTAGCGGCGGACGTCTTCGGGTGTCGGTTCCATGTGAGTCGATTCCGATCAGTGCCTCAGCTTGTAGCCGCGCGCGAGCAAGTGCAACGCGACCGCCGACGTGGCGAAAAATGCAGCGGCCACCACGCCAAGGCTGATCCAGGGCGAGACGTCGGACTGCGCGAAGAATCCATAGCGAAAGCCGTCGATCATGTAGAAAAATGGGTTCAGGTGAGAGACAGCCTGCCAGAACGGCGACAGCCCGCGCACCGAGTAAAACACGCCGGACAGGAATGTCGCGGGCATCACGACAAAATTCTGGAACGCGGCCAGTTGATCGAACTTGTCGGCCCAGATTCCGGCAATGATCCCGAGCGCACCCAGCATGGCGCTGCCGGCCAACGCGAATACGAGGATCCACAGCGGGGCCTCGAACGTCGGCGCGCCGAAAGCCGAGGCAACGACGAAGACGCCGACGCCGACGGCGAGGCCGCGCACGATCGACGCCAGCACGTAGGCACCGAAGATCTGCCAGTGCGAAAATGGCGGCAGCAGCACGAACACGAGGCTGCCCATGATCTTCGACTGGATCAGGCTCGACGATGAGTTGGCGAAGGCATTCTGCAGCACCGACATCATCACCAGTCCGGGAATCAGGAACGCGACGTAGCTGACGCCGGGAAATGCCTCGACGTGCGTGGCAAGGACCTGGCCAAAAACCAGCAGGTACAGCACCGACGTCAACACCGGAGCCGCGATCGTCTGGAAGCTGACTTTCCAGAACCGCAGCATCTCCTTGGCTAGCAGCGTGCGGAACGCGACCGCCGGCGACGACGCGGAATTGATTGGAGCGAGGACCGCCTGGCTCATGCGTTGACGAATCCCGATCGCCGCGCCGGCCGATCGGACATGATCTGCAGGAACACATCCTCGAGGTCCGCCTGGCCCACTTCGAGGTCCTCGACTTCACAGCCCGCGGCGGCACAGTCAGCCAGCACACGCGCAACGTCGTTGGCATCCGCGAGCCTCAGCGTCAGCACACCGTCACGCTCGTCGATCCGATGTGCGAACACCGAGGCGGGCGGGGTGCCTCGTGGCCGCATCGTCAGCTGCAATCCGGCCAGGCGCGACAGCAGCGCGCGTGTCGTGTCGAGCGCGATCACGCGGCCCCTCTTCAGCATCGCAATGCGGCCGCACAGCGCCTGCGCCTCCTCCAGGTAGTGCGTGGTCAGCACAATGGTGTGGCCCTCGCGGTTGAGCCGACGGATGAACTCCCACAGGGTCTGGCGCAACTCGACGTCAACACCCGCGGTCGGCTCGTCCAGCACGATCACCGGCGGTTTGTGCACCAGGGCCTGAGCGACCAGCAGGCGGCGCTTCATTCCCCCAGAAAGCGCGCGCGTGTTCGTATTCGCCTTGCCCGCCAGACCGAGGTTGTCGAGCACCTCGTCTAGCCAGGCGGCGTTGTCGCGCAGGCCGAAGTATCCTGACTGGAAGGTGAGCGTCTCGCGCACCGTGAAAAATGGATCGAACGCCAACTCTTGTGGCACGACACCCACCGACAAGCGAGCGGCGCGGAAGTCATCGACCACGTCATGGCCCATGATCCGAATGTCGCCTGAAGAAGCGCGCACGAGCCCGGCGATGATTGAGATCAACGTCGTCTTGCCGGCCCCATTGGGACCGAGCAGGCCGAAGAATTCACCAGGCTCAACCCTCAGGTCGATCGCATCCAGCGCCACGAGAGAACCGTAGCGCTTCGACACGGCATTGACCTGGATGGCGGCAGTCACTGGCAGCGGGCGTCGATGTGCCTGCGGCCTCGACGAGGGACCGCGCATTATAGGAGGGTGTCGGGGGTGGACTCAGTCGCGCGCTGCCAGCGGAGGCAGCAGCGCTTCGACCCCATAGACCGTGGCCAGGCTGGCCAGGCCCGGCGGAGTTCCGGTCACCCGCAATTTCAGTCCACGCGCCGCCGCCTCACGTTGCCATTCGAGCAGTACCGCGACAGCAGACGAGTCGCAGCGTGTGACCGCAGACAGATCGAACTCGGACTCGCCCTGCGCAATCGCGGCGCGGCCAAGACTGGCCAGTCCGGCCGCATTGGCCATCGCAATTTCCGGGGCGTCGATGCGCACCTCAGGCCTTCTTTTGCTCTGACAGCTGGCGATTGCGCTCGGTGAGAGACTTGATCAGGCCCTCAACCCCGCCGGCATTGATCTCGCCGGTAAACTGGGCCTTGTAGTTCTCCACCAGCCAGACGCCCACCACGTTGACGTCATAGATCTTCCAGCCCGCTTCCTGTTTTTCGAGACGGTAGTCCAGCTGGATCGGCTCGCCGCGCGACGGAACCACATTGGTGCGGACGACGACGTCGGTCTCGTTCGGCTGCGCGCGGAACGGCTTCATCTGTACCTTGTGGTCCTTCACCTGTGACAGCGCCCCGCTGTAGGTGCGCACGAGCAAAGTGCGGAATTCACGCGTTAGCGCCGTGCGCTGCTCAGCCGTCGCGGTGCGCCAGCCCCTGCCGACAGCGAGCTGGGTCATCTTCTGGAAGTCCACGTAGGGCAGGACCTTCTCGTCGACCAGCTTTTGCACGCGGCTGACATCGCCGCCCGCGATGGCCTTGTCCGCACGAATCGCGTCGAGCACCTCGGTCGTCAGGTCGCGCACCAACGCATCTGGCGCGGCTGTCGACACCTCCGCCGCCCCGCCGACAGGCGAGAACAGGCCGGCCGTCAAAGCCAGTGCAGCACCCCGCAAAGAAATTCGCATCAGCAACTCCAGTCTTACAGGTCTCTAAACAGTACTAGCGGCGGTGCAACGGAGCCCGTCAATCTTGGCCTCCGGACGGCTTAACGTCCGTCGAGCCGGTCGGTGCACCGCCTGCGTCCGGCGTCGTCGGTGCCGGAGCTTTCGGCTCATCGCCCTCTGGTTCGTCTTCGTCGGGCTCGCGCGGTGGATTGCCGTCGTAGATCAGGCTACGCCGCCGCTGCAGATAGCCATCACGAATAAACGTGTAGCGGTCGAGCGCGGCCTCGCGCACCAGTCGGTCGGCGGGCAGCAGTTCCGCGCGCTCGTTCACGATTCGCAGCGCGAAGACCGTGTACTCGATGGCCGGATAGTCGATGTAGAAGTTGAGATCGAGAAACGGCTCGACGCCGAAGATTCCGATCGCATCGCGCACGCTGCTGGCTCCGAAGATCGGCACGACGAGGTAGGGTCCCGGTCCGAAGCCCCATACGCCCAGTGTCTGGCCGAAGTCCTCGCGATGTTGTTCGAGTCCGAGCTTGCTCGCGACGTCGAAGCATCCAACGATGCCGACCGTCGTGTTGATCGCAAAGCGCCCCAGGTCCGAAAGTCCTTCGGCCGGCTTGCCCTGCAGCGTGTTGTTGATCGCGGTAGACGGTCCGCGCAAATTGGCGAATGCGTTCGAGAAGCAGTCGCGGATGCCCTCGGGCAGCTTGGCCCAAAGCTCGGCCGCCGGCCTGAGGATGGCTGCGTCGAAACCGTCGTTGAAAGCAAACACATTGCGGTTGAACTTCTCCCACGGGTCGCGTGGATCCTGGCCCGCATTCGGCGGTACGGTCACGCAGCCGGCGAGTCCGGCCAACCCCAAGACGACGACGGCCCGCAGCGAGATCTGTCGCAGGCGGCTTGGCATGGCTCGCAGCGGCAACAGGTGCGTCTGCACGCTACTTCTTGTCGCCGCCCTCGGCGGCGCGGTTATAAAGGAACTGCCCGATCAGACTTTCCAAAACGACTGCGGACTGGGTCATGCGAATCTGGCTTCCCGCTTCGAGGCTCTTGTCCGACCCCCCTGGCTCGAGCCCGATGTACTGATCACCGAGCAGTCCCGAAGTCAGGATCTTCGCCGATGTATCGGCCGGGAACTTGACGCCGGCATCGAGCTCCATCGTGACGCGTCCCTGGTAGCTCTGCGGGTCGAGCGCGATACCAGTGACGCGGCCCACCGTGACACCAGCGCTCTTCACCGGCGCGCGCACTTTCAGCCCACCGATGTTGTCGAAGCGGGCGGTGATCGCGTATGTCGGGCCCGTGCTGAAGCTGGCCAAATTAGCGGCCTTCAGCGCCAGAAACACGACCGCGATCAGACCCAGCAGCACGAACACGCCGACCAGTGTCTCTATTCCCTTGCGTCCCATCGAACTGCTCCTGCAACGCGCTAGCGCGGTGTGCTGAACATCAGCGCGGTCAGGACAAAGTCCAGACCCAGCACTGCGAGCGATGAAATAACCACCGTACGGGTGGTCGCCTGCGACACGCCTTCCGGCGTCGCCTCCGCCTCGTAACCCTGGTAGAGCGCGATGAAGGTGCACGCCACCCCGAACACGACGCTCTTGATGATGCCGTTGCCGACATCGTCCCAGACGTCGACTCCGCTCTGCATCTGCGACCAGAACGCGCCCGGGTCGATGCCGATCATCAGTACGCCGACGACATATCCGCCGAGTATGCCGACCGCGGAAAATATCGCCGCCAGCAGCGGCATCGAGATCGCACCGGCGACGAAACGCGGCGCCAGCACGCGCGACTTCGGGTCGACCGCCATCATTTCCATCGCCGCCAGTTGTTCGCCTGCTTTCATCAAGCCAATCTCGGCGGTGAGCGACGTGCCGGCGCGACCGGCGAACAGAAGCCCGGTCACGACGGGTCCGAGTTCGCGCACCAGCGATAGTGCAACGAGCAAGCCGAGCGATTCCGCCGCGCCGTAGCGCGACAGCGTGTAGTAGCCCTGCAGCGCCAGCACAAAACCGACGGCGAGGCCCGAGGCCGCGATGATCACCAGCGAATAGTTGCCGATCGCATGCACCTGTGCGATGACGAGATAAAAGCGTCGCAGCGCCGCCGGAGCGTTGCGCAGCAGGTCCAAAAAGAAGAATGCGCTGTGGCCGAGTCGCTGCAGCAGGTCGAGCGCCCGTCGTCCGAGCGCCGGCAACGCGTCAGATGCGGTCATGCGCGCAGCCCCAGATCATCGGCATAGCCCGGTGCCGGATAGTGGAACCGCACCGGACCGTCCGGTTCGCCGCGGATAAATTGAAGCACTTCAGGATCGTCCGACGACTGCACCTCGGCCGGCGTGCCACGGCCAACGATGCGACCGCCGGAGATCACGTAGACGTAGTCGCTAATCAGGAAACACTCGTTCACATCGTGCGAGACGACCAGCGAAGTCGCTCCGGTGGCGTCGTTGAGCCGCCGGATCAGGTTCGCCGCGACCCCGAGCGAGATCGGATCGAGTCCTGCGAACGGCTCGTCGTACATGATCAAGTCGGGGTCAAGCGCGATGGCACGCGCCAGCGCGACCCGCCGCGCCATACCACCCGACAGATCCGCCGGTTTAAGCTGGGCGGCGCCCCTCAACCCGACCGCGTTTAGTTTCATCAGCACCAAGTCGCGAATCATCGGCTCAGGCAAACCGGCGTGTTCGCGCAGCGGGAAAGCAACGTTGTCGTATACCGTCAAATCGGTGAATAGCGCCCCGAACTGGAACAGCATCCCCAGTCGCCGGCGCAGCGCATACAAAGACTCCCGATCGCGCGGATCGACCGGAGCGCCGTCGAAGGTGATCGTTCCCTTCTGCGGCGTCAGCACACCCCCGATCAGGCGCAAAAGGGTCGTCTTGCCGCAACCAGAGCCACCCATGATCGCGATGACCTTGCCGCGCGGGAACACCATCGAAACGTCCGACAGGATCACACGCCGGTCGTAGCCGAACGTCACGTGGTCGATCGCGACGAGTGCGTCGTGGGTCATGGTCTGGGATGCGGAAATGAATCGAGCGCCGCGGCCGGCAAGCGGCATCGGCCTGCAAGCGGCGGCCCGGGATTGTCGCATGGGGGTCGTGGTGCGATCCTGCGAACAGAGCCGAAATTGCCGGCTGCAGGCATTAGCGTGGGGCGGCGCGGTGCACGCTGCTCGGGTTCAGTCGCCCGCGTTCGGTGCGAGCAGCATCGAAGCTCGTCACAACGCGCCGGAGCGCGTCAATCCCTGATCGCCAGCTAAGTTCCGCGCGGAGCGCAGTTGCTAGCGCGTCATTCCGGAATCGTGTTCAGGAAGTACATCGCTGACAGGAGCGGCCCCGGTTTGCCCAGCGGGGCCAGCCAGCGATTGAAGATCTCGCCGATGGCACCGCTGCGATAAATCTGCGCCAGCGCGCGATTGACCGCAAGCCTGAAGGCCGGATCCCGGCGCATCACCAGGGCGTAGGGTTCGAACGAGAACTCGTCCTGTACCAGCGTGTACTTCACGCCGCTGTTTGCTGTGATCACGTTGCCGACCAGCACCAGTCGGTCAGCCGCATAACCGTCGATGCGCTTGTCGTTCAGCGCCGCGAGTGCTTCGGCATCGTCCTTGACACTGACCACCTTGGCATCGATCAGGCGGTCCTTTAATGCGGCTTTCAGCGCCGTCTCGGTCGTCGTGCCCGGTTTAACTCCGATAGTCTTGCCGGCGAGGTCGGCCAACCGTGAGAGCTTGGAATCCGAGAGCACGAGCACTGCACCGCCGTCCACGAAGGTCAGGTTTGAAAAGTCGAATTTTTCTTGCCGGCCAAGTGTCACCGTCGTATTACCGCATTCAAGGTCGACCGCGCCCGAGGCCACCTGATCGAAACGGTTGGCCGAGGTCACCTGAACCCACTTAACCGTCAGCGGAGTCGAGCCGAGCGCGCGCTCGACACTGGCCGCGATGCGCTTGCACAGATCGACTGAGTATCCCGCCGGCTGACCATCGGGACCCGTGAACGAAAATGGCGGGGAGTCGGTGCGGTAGCCGAGCGTGATTGTCTTGGCGTCCTTGATCTTCTTCAGCGTGCCGGCATCCTGCGCCTGCGCTGCGAATGCCAGCAGTAATGCGCACAGTGCGCCGAGGACTTTCAGCATTTTCTTTTCCTTCGCGGTTTGATTCGTCGTTAGGCGGATCTGCGCTCGCCGGCGGCACATAGCCTACCAGTCAAGCTAGCAGTGTCCGACGCTCGGCCACCGAGCCCGCCGGACCGCCCCGTTCACGTCGCGCCAGACGCAGCGCGCGCAACTGCTCGTCGTCGTCGCCGACGGTTGCGAACGACCCCAGTACCGTATCCGGGATCGCGCGCGCGCGGCCCGAGTCGAGATCGACGAAGGTCCAGATCGTCTCACCCCGGGCCAGTATCCGGCCGCCGCGCATCACTGCATAACGGCGCAGGCAGTCGCGCGCGTCCCAGCGGGCGATCCAAGTGTAGACATCGAGCGTTTCGTCGACGAGCGCAGGCCTGAAGTACTCTAGAACGTGAGACGCGGCAACCCAGGCGGTGCGGTCGACGAAGTAACGCTCCATCGGCCAGCCCTGCGCAGCAGAGTGCTCGACCGCGATTTCCTCCATCCAGCGCAGGTACTCGCGGTTGTTGACGTGGCCCAGAGCGTCGATCGACTCTGGACCGACAACCCGCGACGTGTGGAAGATCCGACCGGTCGTAGTCACCGCGGCAGCGCCGAGGTTCCCATTAGAAACTGGTCGACCGCCCTGGCGCACTGACGACCTTCCCGGATCGCCCAGACGACCAGACTCTGACCACGCCGCATGTCGCCGGCGGCGAAGACTTTCGCGACGTTCGTCGCATACGGCAGCGGACCAACGCGCGCTTCCTCGGTGCCCGCATGCGCATTACCGCGAGCATCCTTATCGACGCCGAACGATTCCAGTACGGCTGCTGCTGGAGCGACGAAGCCCATCGCGAACAACACGAGACCGGCCGCCAGTTCGAACTCGCTGCCCGGCACTTCGGTCATCTTCATCGCGCCGGTCACCGAGTCTTTTTGCCATTCGACCCGCGCGGCGACAAGCGCGCGCACGTTGCCGCGACCGTCGCCGACGAATCGCTTGGTCGTGACCGCCCAGTCGCGTTGCACACCTTCCTCATGCGAGCTCGAGGTGCGCAACTTGATCGGCCAGTATGGCCATGTCAGCGCCTTGTTCTCCTTGGCCGGGGGCTGCGGCAGCAACTCGAACTGCGTGACCGATTTCGCACCGTGCCGGTTAGACGTACCGACGCAATCCGAACCGGTGTCGCCTCCGCCGATGACGATGACGTCCTTGCCGGTGGCCATGATCTGCTCGCTGACCGCGTCGCCGGCCCCGACCTTGTTCTGCTGGGGCAGGAACTCCATTGCAAAGTGAATGCCGTTGAGATCGCGCCCCTCGATCGGAAGATCGCGCGACTGCTCGGCACCCCCCGCGAGCACGACAGCATCGAAATCGCGCAACAGTTGTTCGGGGTCGATGGTCTCGGTGGCCCAGTTGGTGATTCCGCCGCCGAGCAGCGACTTGCCGACCAGCACACCGGTCCGGAAGGTCACGCCCTCAGCTTCCATCTGCGCGATGCGCCGGTCGATGTGCGACTTCTCCATCTTGAAATCCGGGATGCCATAGCGCAGCAGGCCGCCGATGCGATCGTTTTTCTCGTACACGGTCACGTCGTGGCCCGCACGCGCCAACTGCTGCGCGGCCGCCAGCCCCGCGGGGCCGCTGCCGATGATCGCGACTTTTTTCCCGGTCCGGATCTTCGGCGGCTGTGGCACAACCCAGCCCTCTTCCCAGCCCTTGTCGATGATTTTGTGTTCGATCGACTTGATGCCGACCGGCACGTCCTCGATGTTGAGCGTGCACGCGGCCTCGCACGGTGCCGGGCACACGCGGCCGGTGAATTCAGGGAAATTGTTAGTCGAATGCAGGACTTCGAGCGCGGTCTTCCAGTCCTGCCGGTACACGAGATCGTTGAAGTCCGGGATGATGTTGTTGACCGGGCAGCCGTGATTGCAGAACGGAATGCCGCAGTCCATGCAGCGAGCGGCCTGCACGCCGGCCTGCTCGTCGTTCAGATGCAGGATGAATTCGCGCCAATGCTGCTTGCGCGCCTGTGGCGCTTCAGAGGCCTCCTCCAGCCGCTGGTACTCCATGAACCCGGTGATCTTCCCCATCGTCTGCTTTCGTGTCTTGTCAGGCGGCCAGGCGCTCGGGCGATGCCGGCTCGTGCCTTGCGCCGAGTTCCTTCAGTGCGCGGCGGTATTCGTGCGGGAACACCTTGACGAAGCGCGTGCGCATTCCGGGCCAGTTGTCGAGCAGCATCCGAGCGCGCAGGCTGCCGGTGTAGCGGAAGTGGTTTTCGATCAGTCCCTTTAGCAGGAACTCGTCGGTCTCGCCGAGGTGCCAGAGCGCCTCATCGACAGTTTCTTCCTGCTGAGCCGAAGGCAGGACCGACTCAAGATCGCACATCGCAGCGTTGCACTTCGCCGCAAAGTCACCGTGCTCGTCGAAAACGTAGGCGATGCCGCCCGACATTCCGGCGGCGAAGTTGCGGCCGGTGCCGCCGAGCACGACGACCGTGCCCTTCGTCATGTATTCGCAGCCATGGTCTCCCGTGCCCTCGACGACGGCCGTGGCGCCGGAGAGGCGGACCGCGAAACGCTCGCCGGCGACGCCGTTAAAGAACGCCTCGCCGGCAATCGCGCCGTACAGCACTGTGTTGCCGACGATGATGTTCTCAATGCCGGCGCCGCGGAAGTCGTTCGGACAGCGCACGATGATGCGTCCGCCCGACAGGCCCTTGCCGGTGTAGTCGTTGGCGTCACCGACGAGGTCGAGCGTGATCCCGTGCGCGAGGAACGCGCCGAAACTCTGCCCGGCGGTGCCGTTTAGCTGGATGTGAATCGTGTCCTCCGGCAGGCCGGCGTGCCCGTGTTGGCGCGCCACTATCGAGGACAGCATCGTGCCAACCGTGCGATTGATGTTGCGGATCGGCGTGATGAAGCTCACGCGTTCGCCACGCTCGAGCGCCGGCCTGCACTGTTCGATCAGCTTATGGTCGAGCGCCTTCGCAAGCCCATGGTCCTGCTCCTCAGTCACGCGGCGGGCGACCTCGACAGGCATCGGCGGCTGGTAAAAGATGCGGCTGAAGTCCAGTCCCTTCGCCTTCCAGTGATCGATGCCGCGCTTGGTCTCGAGCATATCGGCGCGTCCGATCAGGTCTTCGAAGCGTCGGATGCCGAGTTGCGCCATGATCTCGCGCACTTCCTCAGCGACGAAGAAGAAAAAGTTGACCACGTGCTCGGGCTGCCCCTTGAACTTGGCGCGCAGCACCGGATCCTGCGTTGCGACACCGACCGGGCAGGTGTTCAAATGACACTTGCGCATCATGATGCAGCCTGAGACCACCAGCGGTGCAGTGGCGAAGCCGAACTCATCTGCGCCGAGCAGCGCCCCGATCACAACATCGCGACCGGTTTTCATCTGGCCGTCAACCTGCACAGCGATGCGGCCACGCAGGCGGTTCAGCACCAACGTTTGCTGTGTTTCGGCCAGTCCCAGTTCCCAGGGCGTGCCCGCGTGCTTGATCGACGACACCGGCGACGCGCCGGTCCCGCCGTCGTGGCCGGCGATCGTCACGTGGTCGGCCTTGGCCTTCGCCACACCGGCCGCAACCGTTCCAACGCCGACTTCCGACACCAGCTTCACGCTGATCGACGCGCGCGGATTGGCATTTTTCAGGTCATGGATCAGCTGCGCGAGATCCTCGATTGAATAAATGTCGTGATGCGGCGGGGGCGAGATCAGCCCGACGCCAGGTACCGAATAGCGCAGCTTGGCGATGTACTCGCTGACCTTGTGGCCCGGCAATTGGCCGCCCTCGCCAGGCTTCGCACCCTGGGCCATCTTGATCTGGATCTGGTCGGCGCTGACCAGATATTCAGTCGTGACACCGAAGCGGCCCGATGCGACCTGTTTGATCTTGCTGCGCAGTGAATCGCCATCCTGCAGCGGAATGTCGGCGGCGACGCGGTCTGCACCGAGCACGCTGGCGAGCGTATCGCCGGTGCGAACCGGGATGCCGCGCAGCTCCTGCTGATAGCGGCGCTCGTCCTCGCCGCCCTCGCCGGTGTTGCTCTTGCCTCCGATCCGGTTCATCGCGACGGCGAGCGTTGAATGCGCCTCGGTCGAAATCGATCCCAGCGACATCGCACCGGTGGCAAAGCGTTTGACGATCTCCTTCGCCGGTTCAACCTCATCGAGCGCGATCACCTTCTTCGCGTCGAGTTTGAACTCGAACAGGCCGCGCAAGGTCATGTGGCGGCGGCTCTGGTCGTTGATGAGTTGCGCGTATTCCTTGTAGGTCTGGTAACTGTTCGCGCGTGCCGAGTGCTGCAGCTTGGCAATCGCGTCGGGCGTCCACATGTGCTCCTCGCCGCGCACGCGCCATTGGTACTCGCCGCCAGAATCCAGCATTTCCGCAAGCACCGGGTCATCGGAAAACGCCGCCCGGTGGGCGCGCACGGCCTCCTCCATCACCTCGAAAAGGCCGACTCCGCCGACGTTGCTAGCGGTGCCGCGAAAGTACTTGTCGACCAGCTCGCGGTTCAGCCCGATGGCTTCGAAGATCTGGGCGCCGCAATAGGACATGTAGGTGCTGATGCCCATCTTCGACATGACCTTGTTCAGCCCCTTGCCGATCGCCTTGATGTAGTTCTTGGTAGCCTTGTCGGCATCGGCGGCGTGCAGCGCATTCAGGCTCTCGAGCGCTAGGTACGGGTGCACCGCCTCAGCACCATAGCCAGCCAGCAATGCGAAGTGATGCACCTCGCGTGCCGAGCCAGTCTCGACGACGAGACCGGTCGATGTGCGCAGGCCCTGCACGATCAGGTGCTGATGGATCGCGCTGGTCGCGAGCAGCGCCGGGATCGCGACCCGCTCCGGGTCGAGCGAGCGGTCGGTGACGATCAGGATGTTGTAGCCCACCTTAACCGCATCGACCGCCTGGGCGCAAAGCGACGCCAGCCGGGCCTCGACGCCTTCCTTGCCCCAGGCCAGCGGATAGCAGATGTCGAGTTCGAACGAGCGGAACTTGTGCGACGAGTCGTTCTCGATCGAGCGGATCTTGGCCATGTCCTTGAAATCGAGGACCGGCTGGCTCACTTCGAGGCGCATCGGCGGATTGATGTTGTTGATGTCGAGCAGGTTCGGCTTGGGTCCGACGAAACTGACCAGCGACATCACCAGCTGTTCGCGGATCGGGTCGATCGGTGGATTCGTCACCTGCGCGAACAACTGCTTGAAATAGTTGTAGAGCGGCTTGGCCCGGTCCGAAAGTACCGGCAGCGTGGCGTCGTTGCCCATCGAGCCGACCGCCTCTTCGGCCTGCAGGGCCATCGGCTCCATCAGCAGCCGCAGGTCTTCCTGTGTGTAGCCAAAGGCCTGCTGCCGATCGAGCAGCGCTACATCCAGCTTCGCTGCCGAGGTCGGCTTTTCACCGACGCGGCCCGGCAGATCGTCGAGCTTGATACGGATGCGCTTGATCCACTCCTTGTAGGGCTTGTTCGCCGCCAGCTGCTGCTTGAGCTCAGCGTCGTCGATGATCCGGCCCTGCTCGGTATCGATGAGGAACATCTTGCCGGGCTGCAGGCGCCACTTCTTAATGATGCGACTCTCCGGAATGGGCAGCACGCCGACCTCGGAGGCCATGACGACCATGTCCTCGTCGGTGATGACGTAGCGCGCCGGACGCAGGCCATTGCGATCGAGGGTCGCGCCGATGCGCACGCCGTCAGTGAATGCGATCGCGGCGGGGCCGTCCCACGGCTCCATCATTGCGGCGTGATATTCGTAGAACGCGCGCCGGCTCGCGTCCATCAGGGTGTGCTGCTCCCACGCTTCCGGAATCATCATCATCACGGCGTGCGCGATCGGATAGCCGCTCATCACCAGCAGTTCGAGCGCGTTGTCGAAACATGCGGTGTCCGACTGACCCTCGTAGATCAGCGGAAAAAGCTTGCCGAGGTCCTCGCGCAGCACCGGCGACGACATGACGCCCTCGCGCGCGCGGATCCAGTTGAAGTTGCCCTTAACGGTGTTGATCTCGCCGTTGTGCGCGATCAAACGATACGGATGCGCGAGTTCCCATGATGGGAATGTGTTGGTCGAGAAACGCTGGTGCACCAGCGCAATCGCCGAGACGACGCGCGGATCCCGCAGGTCGGCGTAGTACTGGCCGACCTGGTCGGCGAGCAGCAGCCCTTTGTAGACGATCGTGCGCGTCGACATCGACGGCACGAAGTACTCCTTGCCGTGCTTCAGTTTGAGCGCCTGGATCTTGTGACTCGCGGTCTTGCGGATCACATAGAGCTTGCGCTCGAGCGCATCCGGCACCATGACGTCGGGGCCGCGTCCGATGAAGATCTGTCGGATTACCGGTTCGCGTCCGCGCACCAGCGGCGACATCGGCATTGCACGGTCGACTGGAACATCGCGCCAGCCGAGGACCGTCTGGCCTTCCGCCCGCACGGTGCGCTCGAGTTCCTGTTCGCAGGCGAGGCGTGAGGCGTGCTCGCGCGGCAAAAAGATCATGCCGACCCCGTATTCCCCCGGCGGCGGGAGGTCGACGCCCTGACGCCCCAGATCGTCGCGATAAAACGCGTCGGGGATCTGTATCAGGATGCCGGCGCCATCGCCGCAAAGCGGATCGGCGCCGACAGCACCGCGGTGATCGAGGTTGCGCAGGATTAGCAGCGCCTGCTGCACTATCGAATGGCTCGCCCGGCCCTTGATGTTCGCAACGAATCCAACGCCACAGGCGTCGTGTTCGTTCAAACCTGAATACAGCCCCTGCTGGGCGGCATGAACGGCGAGGTCTTCGGCCCGTGAGCACATGTAGCGCATCCTGCTGAAAGCCCACTTCCGAAAGGGTCGCGGCGCCCCTCGACTTTACTTCGTCTCCTCCGCAACGCACAACTCAATCAATCGGGGTCTGTCCCTTATTACAAGGACATCTCACCGCTCTCCAGAAAAACAGGGACACTACACAAGAAAAAACACGTGAGTTTGCGTACGCTTACATCCAGGGTCACGACGAAAGGACTCGCCAAAGGTGATATGCGCCGGAGAGAACTGCGATCGTTCTTCGGAACTCTCAGCCGCGTGGTGGAGGCGCCGCGCCGCGACGAGGGCGCCCGGGGCGAGCGGGTTGCGGGCGCCGGGAGCACTGTGCCTCGATCTGGCGGACGAAGCCCGGCGACCCGACGACCCATCCACCAGCAAGGGCTTGGGCGAAGCGCTTTGTCTCATCGGCGCCAACACCGGTGTCGAGCAGCCGCCGGTATGCGGCCTGGCGGTCGAACGGCGTGTTTCCCAGCGCCCAGTAGGCCGGCAGCGTCCCCAAATGCGGATCGGACGCCAGTCCCAGATGGACGCGACAGCTTGACCAGGAATACTGGTCGAGCGTCACACCAGGAATGGCTCGCAGCGGCATCGTATCCACGAATGCCAGTGCGCGCAGGCTTCCGGCATCGGGCTCGATCGGCGCAGCGCGATAGCGCCCCGAGAAAATCCCCCCATGCTCTGCGCGGCGATCGTTGACCCAGCGGACGAAGCGTCGGCCGATCGACTGCATGGCGCGCCCGAGTCCCCCGGCATCGACAGGGGTGGCGAGAAGCCAAAGGCCGCGCGGCAGTAACGTGTAGCCGTGCAACGCCACGTCGGCGTCGAGTAGCGCCTGCCTCAGTTCCTGCAGCAGGCGGCGCGCGTCTTCATCGTCGACGATCAGATCGCGCGCGCCTGCACGGTGAGAGACCAGGTGCGGATACCCCGGCAGCGCTAAGCGCGCGAGGCGTGCCACTGGCCTTTAGACCGAATCGACAGCGTAGAGCCGGCGGTGTTCGCGGATTGCGTACCGGTCGGTCATTCCGGCAACGTAATCGGAAATCGCGCGGGCCCCCGTTTCGGCAGCACGGGCCTGATGGTCCAAGGGCAGCAGACGGGGTTCGGCCATGAAGGCGTCGAACAACTCCCGAACGATCTTGCGTGCCTTGGCCGTCATTCGCATTACGCGGTAGTGCCGATAGAGGTTGTCGTGGAGGAAGCTCTTCAGCGCGTCGGCCTCGGCGCGCACGCTCTGCGAGAAGGCTATCAGCGGCGGCGATTGGCGCACCTCGGCAATAGACCGCGGCGCGGCAGCTTCGATGCGCCTTCGGCTTTCATCGGTCAGATCGAGGATCAGCGTATTGATCATGCGTCGGACCGTCTCGTTGATCATGCGGCGTTCGGCGATCGCGGGATACTGCTGTCGCACGAGCGCGACATGGCGTTCAAACAGCGGCACCGTTGCGAGCTGCGAGATCTCGAGCAGACCTGATCGCAGACCGTCATCGATGTCGTGGTTGTTGTAGGCGATCTCATCGGCCAGGTTGGCGATCTGTGCCTCGAGGCTGGGTTGCCGCTTCAGCAGGAATCGTTCACCCAATTCTCCAAGCTTGCGGGCATTTTCGGCCGAACAGTGTTTGAGGATCCCCTCGCGCGCCTCGAACGTCAGATTGAGTCCGTTGAACGCCGCATACCGCTCCTCGAGTTCGTCGACGACGCGCAGTGACTGCAGGTTGTGTTCGAAGCCGCCATGTTCGCGCATGCATTCGGCGAGCGCATCCTGGCCGGCATGACCAAACGGCGTGTGGCCAAGATCGTGCGCCAGCGCCACCGCCTCAACGAGGTCCTCGTTCAGCCGCAGGTTGCGTGCGATCGCGCGCGCGATCTGTGCGACCTCCAGCGAATGCGTCAGGCGAGTGCGGAACAGGTCGCCTTCGTGATTGACGAAGACCTGCGTCTTGTATTCGAGGCGCCGGAATGCCGAGGAGTGGACGATGCGGTCACGGTCGCGCTGGAACTCGGTGCGGCCCGGTGCGCTCGGCTCGGAGTGGCTGCGCCCCCGCGTGGCTGTCGGGTCGGCGGCATACGGGGCGAGCGCCCCCGCCGCGGCTGCGATCGCAGGCCCGCTCAAACGTAGCCTCCCGCTGCTAGGGTATCTCGCACGGAACTCTCCGGCACAGTGCGCTGGATCGCGCGGCCGATGCGCTCCAGCAGAATGAAGCGGATCGAACCAGCTTCTGCCTTCTTGTCACCCCGCATCGACTGCATCGCAGCTTCAAGCGGAAGGCCGGCAATGCGGGTCGGCAGCCCCGCTGCGCGGATCGCCGCTTCGATCAGCGCGACGTCGGCCTGCTGCAAAGGTCCAACCCGCCGGGACAACTCGGCGGCCAGAAGGATGCCGCAGCCGACCGCTTCGCCGTGCAGCCAGGTGCCATAGCCGGTCAGCGCTTCGATCGCATGCCCGAACGTGTGGCCCAGATTCAGCAATGCGCGTTCGCCGGCCTCCCGTTCATCGCGCTCGACGACTCCGGCCTTGATTTCGCAGGAGCGCGCAATTGCGCGCATCAGCGCGACGGGATCGCGCGCCAGCAACGCAGGCAGGTCGCGCGCCGTCACGTCGAAGTAGGCGCGGTCGGCGAGGAGGCCGTGCTTTAGCACCTCGGCCAGCCCCGCTGACAGTTCGCGCTTGGGCAGCGTTTTCAGCGTCATCGTGT
>DATEZE010000216.1:0-4528 GCA_035255845.1 Burkholderiaceae bacterium
AAGAAGTTTGAAGGGCGGGCTTGGGGCGGCCCGGCGCCCGCCCTTGAGGCAACTGCTAGGGCGAAGCGACCGGGACGGTCGCTTCGTCGCATCTGGGGAATCGAAATGAACGCGAGACGACTGTTGCCGTTGATATTCATCATGCTGGCCACTTCAGCGCAGGCGTTTTCAGATGACGATGCGCGCAAGGCGATCCTGGAACTGCGCCAACGGTTGAGCACGGTACAAAGCGAGCTGAGCGCCCGGCTGGATACCGCGCAGCGCAATCAACTCGAAATGGCGAACCAGAACGATTCGCTTCGGCAGGAAATCGCCCGGCTGCGCGGACAGGTCGAATCGCTGACGAACGAAGTGGCGACGCTGCAGAAGCGCAACCGGGATCTTTACACCGACCTCGATGCACGCATCAAGAAGTTCGAGCCGTCGAGCATGACCGTCGACGGGCGCTCGGTGACCGTCGAGCGCTCGGAGCAAGCCGCCTATGACGCCGCGCTCGCGCAGTTCCGCGGCGGCGATTTCCGCGGCGCGATCGGCGGCTTCCAGCAGTTCATCGGGCGCTATCCGTCGAGTGCCTACGTTCCGGCGGCGCAGTACTTCATCGGCAGCGCTTATTTCGCGTTGAAAGACTACAAGTCCTCGATCGCAGCCAACCAGCTGATCGTCGACCGCTACAAGGACTCGCCGCGCGCGCCCGAGGCGCTGCTGTCGATTGCCGATAGCCAGCTGCAGATGGCGGACAAGCGCGCGGCGAATCGGACACTGACGCGTGTGCTGCAGGAGTATCCGGACAGCGAAGCCGCGGTTCTCGCCCGCGAACGCCTGCCTGGAACGCGCTGACGCGGTCCCGCGGCCGGCCGTGCAGCGCGCGGCGCCGTAAACTGGCAGTGCCGTTTCACGCTTCGTGTCATTGTCATGCCGGTCATTAGTCTCGCTGCGCTTTCCATTGCTGTTCTCACCGCGACTTTCGCGCTGGCGTTTGCCTTTGGCGCGATCGCACAGCGGACTCAGTTCTGTACGATGGGCAGCATTGCCGATGTCGTGAGCTTCGGCGACTGGACACGGCTGCGGCAGTGGTTGCTCGCGATTGCGGTCGCCCTTCTTGGCACGACCCTGCTCGACGCCGCCGGCGTGATCGACGTGCGCTGGAGCTTCTATACGACCCCGCGCTTTACGCCGCTGGCTTATGCACTCGGCGGAGTGCTGTTCGGCTTCGGCATGGTGCTCGCGGGCGGTTGCGGATCGCGCTCGGTCGTGCGCGCCGGCGGCGGCAGCCTCAAGTCGCTGGTAGTCATGCTGGTTCTTGCGGTCGTCGCCTACATCACTCTGCGCGGCGCGCTGGCACTGCTGCGCGTCGGCCTGCTCGAACGCGTCGCGCTGATGTTGTCGACGCGACAGGACCTAGCTTCGTTGCTGGCGGGCAGCGCAGAGGCGCGGACCGGCTGGCAACTTGCGCTGGGGCTCGGCATTTCCGCCGCGCTGATCGCATTCAGCCTGCACGAGCGCAGTTTCCGGACCTTTGACAATCTGTTAGCCGGCATCGGCATCGGCGCCGTCATCGTAGGCGTCTGGTTCGTGTCGGGCTCAATTGGGCACCTGGCCGAGCACCCCCAGACGCTCGAGGAGGCATTCGTGCGGACCAACTCGCGACAGATGGAATCGCTCTCCTTCGTCGCGCCACTGGCCTGGACGCTCGACTATTTGATGTTCACCAGTGACGCGAGCAAAGAAGTGACGATCGGTATCGTCGCTATCGCCGGCGTTCTGTTGGGCTCTGCGACGTACGCGCTTGCGACCGGGCGCTTTCGCTGGGAAGGTTTTCGCGACGCCGAAGACACCGGCAACCACTTGGTCGGCGCGGCACTGATGGGCTTCGGTGGAGTGACAGCGCTCGGCTGCACGATCGGGCAAGGGCTCTCGGGCGTCTCGACGCTCGCCGCGGGCTCCTTTATCGCTCTGGCAGGGATCGTCGTCGGCGCTGTCGCCGGAGTGCGCTACCAGGCGTGGCGCATCGAGCGCACGTCGGCTTAGTTTGGATCTGCGCGCCACAGCGCACGGCTTGCGCGGCGCGTGGAAGCCCACCATGCTTTCATTTTCGCCGCCGCGCGCGGCTCGTCTCCGGGGAATGCCGTGGAAAAGAAGTTCGCCTCGCAGGCCGATCTCGAGGAAAAGAAAGTCAGTTTCGACAGGCTGTCGGATCATGCCTACGCCTACACCGCTGAAGGGGATCCGAATACCGGGGTGGTGATCGGCGACGACGACGTCATGGTGATCGACGCGCAGGCCACCCCGGTAATGGCGCAGGACGTGATCCGCCACATCCGCACGGTGACGGACAAGCCGATCCGCTACGTGACGTTGACGCATTACCACGCGGTGCGTGTGCTCGGCGCCTCGGGCTACCAGCCGCAGCACATCATTGCCAGCCGCGATACCCGCGAGCTGATCGTCGAGCGCGGCGAGCAGGACATGAAGAGCGAGATCGAGCGCTTTCCGCGCCTGTTCTGCGCCGTCGAATCGGTACCCGGGCTCACCTGGCCGACCATCGTTTTCGACGGGCGCATGACACTGATGATGGGTCAGTTGCAGGTCGAGATCATGCAACTCGGACGCGGCCATACGAAAGGCGACACGGTCGTCTGGCTGCCGCAGGACAGGATCCTTTTCTCAGGCGACCTCGTCGAGTACGACGCGACGCCTTACACCGGTGACGCGTATCTGACCGACTGGCCGGCGACCCTGGATGCGATCGCGGCGCTGCAGCCGCAGAAACTGGTGCCCGGCCGCGGCGCTGCATTGCAGTCACCTGAGGCGGTGCGGTCCGGCCTCGAAGGCACACGTGCCTTCGTGACGGCGATGTTCGAGTCGGTCAAGAGCGGAGCGCGCGCGGGCCGCGATCTGCGGACTGTCTATCGCGAGACCTATGAGACGCTCAAGCCGCAGTTCGGACACTGGGTGATCTTTGATCATTGCCTGCCCTTCGATGTCAGCCGCGCCTACGATGAGGCGACCGGCCACGTACATCCACGCATCTGGACTGCGCAGCGAGACAAGGACATGTGGGCGGCGTTGGAGGGATGAGGCCGGCGCCGCTCGTGTACGCGACCGCTTCGCGGTCGCACGTGCACTCGCAGCGATTAATCAGAAGGACGGGCTTCGGGCGGCCGGGCGCCCGTCCTTAGAACAACGACGCAGCTGGGAGAGGAGCCGCGCTGTAATGCTGTCAACATACCGGGCACCGGAGTATCCGTATGTGGCGCCGCCCGAGATCGCGGCGGGCCGGGTGGCGCGCACGCAGGTCGCGATCGTTGGTGCCGGTCCAGTGGGACTCGCAGCGGCGATCGATTTTACACAGCAAGGCATCGACTTCATCATCGTCGACGACAACAACACCGTGAGTGTCGGCTCGCGCGCGATCTGCTATGCGAAGCGGGCGCTCGAGGTGCTCGATCGCCTGGGCTGCGGCGATGCGATCTGCGCACACGGAGTCAGCTGGAAAGTCGGCAAGGTGTTCTTCCGCAATAAGCTGGCGTACCAGTTCGACCTGCAGCCTGAGCCGGGCCACAAGCGGCCGGCGTTCGTCAACCTGCAGCAGTATTACCTCGAGGAGACGTTGGTCGACCGGCTCGCGGCGCTCGGCCACCAAGTGCGGTGGAAGAACAACGCGGTCGGCATCGAACCCGGCAAGGACGGTGCCACGCTCGAGATCGATACGCCGCATGGCCGCTACCGCATCGAAGCCGACTACGTGATCGCGGCCGACGGCGCCCGCAGCACGGTGCGCGACCTGATGGGCCTTGAATGGAAGGGGCAGGTCTTCCGCGACCGCTTTCTTATCGCTGACGTGCAGATGAATGCCGAGTTTCCACCAGAGCGCTGGTTCTGGTTCGACCCGCCATTTCACCCGGGGCAGTCTGCGCTGCTGCATCGACAGGCCGATGATGTCTGGCGCATCGATTTCCAGCTTGGATGGGACGCTGATCCAGAGGAAGAGAAAAAAACCGAGCGCGTGATTGCGCGAATCCGCGCGATGCTCGGCGACGCGCGTTCATTCGAGCTGGAGTGGGTCAGCGTCTACACGTTCCAGTGCCGCCGTCTTGACCGATTCGTGCACGGCCACGTCATCTTCGTCGGCGATGCTGCGCACCAGGTGTCGCCCTTCGGCGCACGCGGTGCCAACAGCGGTATCCAGGACACGGACAACCTCTGCTGGAAGCTGGCGCGCGTGCTGCGCGGACATTCGCCGGCCTCACTTCTCGACAGTTACGACCGTGAGCGGATCGAGGCCGCCGACGAGAACATCCTGAACTCGACACGCGCAACCGACTTCATCACGCCGAAGACTTCGGTCAGCCGCACCTTTCGCGACGCAGTGCTGTCACTGTCGCAGCGCCACGCGTTCGCGCGGCGACTGGTCAACAGCGGCCGGCTGTCGACGCCGACGACGCACCGCGGCAGCGCACTGTCGACGATGGACCGGGATCCGTTCGAGGGTGCGATGGTGCCTGGGGCGCCGGCGGCGGACGCGCTG
>DATEZE010000217.1:0-3286 GCA_035255845.1 Burkholderiaceae bacterium
CGAGCATGTCGCCTTCGCCCGCCACTTCGGCGCGCTGGAAGACCATCCGGTCGCCGGCAGCGATCCGGACAACCCCGGGCTGGTGCGCATCTACAAGTCACCTGATTCGCCTAACGACCGCTACGAGAACTCGTGGCACACCGATGCGACCTGGCGCGCGGAGCCGCCGTTCGGCTGCGTGCTCCGTTGCGTCGAGTCTCCGCCGGTCGGAGGCGACACGATGTGGGCCAACATGGTGCTGGCCTACGAGCGGCTGCCCGAGCACGTCAAGGCCCAGATCGCCGGCCTGCGCGCGCGCCACAGCATCGAAGCGAGCTTCGGTGCTGCGATGCCGATCGAAAAGCGCCATGCGCTGAAGGCGCAGTTCCCCGATGCTGAGCATCCGGTCGTGCGCACGCACCCCGAAACCGGCGAAAAGGTGCTGTTCGTCAACGCGTTCACCACTCACTTCACCAACTTCCACACGCCCGACTACGTGCGGGTCGGCCAGGACTACGCGCCGGGTGCGTCCCAGCTGCTTCAGTACCTGATCAGCCAGGCCTTCATTCCTGAATACCAGGTGCGCTGGCGCTGGAAGCCGAACAGCATGGCCATGTGGGACAACCGCTCGACGCAGCACTACGCGGTGATGGACTACCCGCCGTGCCACCGCAAGATGGAACGCGCCGGAATCATCGGCGACAAGCCGTTCTGATTCGGGATTCATACATGTATCGCCACCTGATCGTTCCGCTCGACGCTTCGCCCCTGTCAGTCGACACGGCACGCAAGGCCGTCGAGTTCGCCCGCGCGCTCGGCGCGAAGGTCACGTTCCTCCACGCCCGGGAGGACTACGGAACGTCGAGCGACGGCGCGCTTGAGCGGGTAATCGCGCCGGCGGAGTTCAACGAGCACATGGCCGGAGAGGCGCGGGCGCTCCTGTCGAAGGCCGAAGTCGTTGCGCGCGAAGCCGGCGTCGACCACGACTCGATCGCCGTGACCAGCAACCGTCCTTACGAAGCGATCCTTGAAGCGGCCGAGGCGCGGGGCTGCGACCTGATCTTCATCGCCTCGCACGGCCGCCGCGGCCTGAAAGGGCTCGTGCTCGGATCGCAAACGCAGCGGGTGCTGCAACAAACGACGATTCCGGTGCTCGTGTCTGCGGTCGAGAGCAACCTTCCGGCCGGCGAACTGATCAGGCCACTGGTCACGATCGGCGACGAGCATCGCTCGCTTGCAGCGGTGATCCACGGCCTCGAGTTCCTGGTCCGCGATGCGCGCGACGAGGGGAAGCCACCATCGTTCGGTCTGCTCCGCGCGATGCTGCAATACATCAAGGTGTTCCCCGAGGCGCTGCACCATCCAAAGGAGGACGCGTATCTGTTCCGCAAGCTGCGCGAGCGCACGTCGGAGTTCAACGAGACACTCGCCGAGCTCGAGCGGCAGCACGTCACTGGCCGGCAGCTGGTGAAAGATCTGGAGCAGAGCATCGACCGCTACGAGGCGGATCCGGGCCACGGTTTCGACGCGTTCGCCGCGGCGGTCGCGCGCTTCGCCTCGGACCAGATGCAGCACATGAGGCTCGAATCAAAGGTGATCCTGCCCGCTGCGCGCGAGCATCTGACCGCCGAGGACTGGGCGGAAATCGACCGCGCGTTCGCGGCCAATGGCGATCCACGCTTCTCGGCCGACAACGACGAAGGGCTCCGGCAACTCTTCACACGAATCCTGAATCTCGCGCCCGAGATGGTCGTCGGCGCCGGCGCGCGGCAGCCGACCAGGCCCGCGCGCAAAACGAACCCCTGACTTACACGACCCTTTTCGAATCACACATCGCACTGAAGGAAAAAAATGAACTTCCTCGACGGCTCCCTCTTCCCCGAGAACCAGGACAAGCTTGTCATCACCGCCGCGCCGTACGGCCCCGAATGGATTCCGTCCGACTTTCCGGAAGACATCCCGGTCAAAATGGAAGACCAGATCCAGAAGGCGGTCGACTGCTACAACGCCGGCGCCACGGTGCTGCACCTGCACGTGCGCGAGCTCGACGGCAAAGGCAGCAAGCGGCTGTCCAAGTTCAACGAGCTGATCGCCGGCGTGCGCAACGCCGTGCCGGACCTCATCATCCAGGTCGGCGGCTCAATCTCGTTCGCGCCCGAGACTGAAGGCTCCCACGCCAAGTGGCTGTCCGACGACACGCGTCACATGCTGGCCGAGCTCACTCCCAAGCCGGATCAGGTCACCGTCACCGTCAACACCACGCAGATGAACGTCGTGGAACAGATGGAAATCGACGACATCGCCGGCACGTCGATGGCTGAGCCGGCGAACTACCAAGCCTACCGCGAGATGATTGTTCCCTCCGCCCCGAGCTGGGTCGAGGAGCACGTGCGCCGCCTCAGCGCCGCCGGCATCCAGAGCGCCTTCCAGTTCTACAACATCAACAGCTACGAGACGGTGGAGCGCCTGATCCGCCGCGGCGTCTACAAGGGCCCGCTGGTGTGCAACTGGGTGGCGATCGGCGGCGGCATGGACCAGCCGACGATCTACAGCCTGGCCCACTTCCTGCGCGCCATCCCCGACGGCTCGATGCTGACCGTGGAAAGCAGCATGCGCAACGTGCTGCCGATCAACATGATCGGCATGGCGATGGGCCTGCACGTGCGCTGCGGCATCGAGGACAACCTCTGGAACCAGTCGCGCACCGAGAAGATGTCGACCGTGAAGCAGATCGAACAGCTGGTGCGAATCTCGCGCGAGTTCGGCCGCGAAATCGCCACCGGCAAGGAAGCGCGCAAGATCTGCAAGATCGGCGTGTTCTACGACACGGTGGAGGAGACGCTGGCCGCCAACGGCTTCGCACCCAATCCCAAGGGTCGGCAGCAGGGCTTCCTGCGCAAGGCCGCCTGAGTCGGATGATGGCTGCACCGACTGTACTTATCGTTCCGGGGCTCCGCGACCATGTCGAGGAGCACTGGCAAACGCTCCTTGCGGCGAAACTGCCGCGCGTGCGTAGCGTGCCGCCGATGGGCCGCACCGATCTGCTCTGCGCGGCGCGCGTCGAGGCGATCGACCGCGAGCTGATGGCCATCAGTCGACCAGTGATCATCGTCGCGCACAGCGGCGGAGTGATCATGCTGGCGCACTGGGCCGCGACGCGGAATCGCACGCGGCGCCCGATTCGCGGCGCGTTGCTCGCGACTCCGCCGGACTTTGAGTCGCCGATGCCGGAAGGCTATCCGACGATGGAAGCACTGGCTGCGGCCGGCTGGTTACCGGTACCGCGCCAACCGCTGCCGTTTCCGAG
>DATEZE010000218.1:0-10646 GCA_035255845.1 Burkholderiaceae bacterium
TCAGACCGACGTCGTCGCCGAAGTCCACAACACGCTGCGCGCCGGCACCGGGGTCGTGCGCGAACCCTGGCCGCACGCGTAACTGCAACGCGGCACGGGCTGCATCGGCGCTGCTCGCGCGGCGACTTGCGCGAACCGGTAGCCCTCGCGCCGCAGCCGAAATCGCTAGCCGGCGCGGGCGCGCCGTAGCGCCCCGAGCCCCGCCAATGCGAGCCCGAGCAATGCCAACGTGGCCGGCTCCGGAACCTGGAGGAGTTGCCCGCGGATTTCACCGCGGGGGAACTCGTCGGTGTGGATGTTCAAATAGGGCTGGCCCTTCGACAAGGCGGCCAGGAGGTCGGCGAATGCCGACGCCGGCGTGCCACCGTGGTCGGTGATGAACATGGGGTTCCAAGACGACGCCAGCGTCATGTCGAAGGTGTTCTGATATGCGCCGCTGGTGACACCCAGCGGAAAGTTGATGAAAAACGGCACCTGGGTCGCGACCGGCGCGTTGGCCGGCGGCACCAAGCAGCAGTGGATGTGAGCCGCGGTCGTCGGGCTCAGCAGGTCCGCGAAAGTGATGTCGACCGACATCATGCTTGTAACCGTATCGACATCGATTTTCGCCGAGCCAGATCCCGCCGAGGCATTTTGCGGATTCTCATTGAGCCCGCTCAGATCGACTTGGAAGTGCATGATGGCCGCCTGCGCGGCGCTCGCGACAGCCAATGACACTGTCGCCAGGAAGGCATAGACGATGAAGCGCTTCATGTGATCCCCGCGGGATTTGCGGCCGCGCCAAAAAATGCACGGTCTGGGTCGAGACTTTTGCTTCAAGCAAGCAACGCACCAAAGCGAAAAATCAACAACGTGCGGGCTGTTCAGCGCAGGCATGTCAAGCGCACCGACATCACACCACGCAATCACGGCATGAAGATACATTCAGCCGCCCTTGTGGTGACGGCGCTTGCGCACTGGACATCGAGCGGCCGCGCTTGCGTTCGACACCATTGCGCGGGCTGATGGCAGACAGGCTGCGCATCAAATCGCGCGTCGAGTCGATCGGTTGAGCCAGCGCAAACGCGGACGCGCTGGACCGGGGCCCGACTGACTTGCGTCAGAAGCGCGCCTGGGCCAGATTGCTAGCCTTGCTCCGTTTCTTCTTCGCTGGCATTGCGACCGTGGCCCATACCCTGCTGCTGTACTCGACCAACTACGGTCTGTCGAAGCGCATCTGTGAGCGGATCCGGGACCGCCTGAAGGAGGGCGGCGGAGAGGCGACCGTTCAGCCGCTGGTTGGGGATGACGTCGATCCGAGGATATTCGACGCGATCGTGATCGGCGCCAGCATCCGGTACGGGAAACATAGCCCCACGGTTCTCCAATTCATCCGAGAAAATCGATCGCTGCTCGAAAGCCGGCCGAGCGCGCTCTTCTCGGTCAACCTGGTTGCGCGCAAGCCGTCGAAGAACACGCCGCAGACCAATCCGTACCTCGAGCGCCTTGTCGCGCAGTCGCCGTGGAAGCCAAAGCTGCGCGGCGTATTCGCCGGTGAAGTCGACTACTCCCGCTACGGGCCGATCGACCGCCGGATCGTGCGACTCATCATGTGGATCACCAAGGGACCAACCGACCTCGCCGCCAAGGTGCAATACACCGACTGGGACGAAGTCGACCGCTTTGCCCGGCAGGTTGCGCAATTGACAACGCGGCGCGTCGCTCAGGCCGCCTGACCTGAATCGATGCCCGCGCTGCTCGCAGCTACTGCTTGAACTCGCGTTGGTGCAGGAAGGCGGCGTGGTGCGGCGCGCGTTTGGTTTTCGACCACTCCTCGAGCATGTCCCACTTCACTGCGTCGAGCTTGCGCAATGTCTCGCCTTCGTTCGGGTCTGGGCAGGCGAGCTCGACGCGGTGCCCGTTCGGATCGAAGAAGTAGATCGAGTGAAACGCGCCGTGGTCGGTGACCCCGAGCACTTCGACGCCATTGGCTTCGAGGTGCTTGCGGTACGCGAGCAGTGTTTCGCGATCCTTCACCTTGAACGCAATGTGCTGTACCCATTCTGGCGTGTTTGGGTCACGCCCCATCGGCGCCTTCGTCGGCAGCTCGAAGAACGCCAGCACGTTACCGCCGCCGGCGTCGAGAAAGACGTGCATGTACGGATCGGGCTCCTTGGTCGACGGCACCTGGTCTTCGGCGATCGCCAGCACGAAGTCCATGTTCAGCATTTTCTGGTACCAGAGCACGGTTTCCTTGGCGTCGCGACAGCGGTAGGCGACATGGTGAATGCGGTCGATCTTCATGACAGGTCTCCTGATCTATCGCTTCTCAGCTGAGCCCGCTCACCGGTACCAGCGCGCCGTGCACGGCGCGAGCGGCATCGCTGGCGAGGAAGCCGATCACGTCGGCGAGCGCTGCGGGAGCGACCCAGCGCGCCGGGTCCGCCTTCGGCATCGACGTTCGATTGGCTGGCGTGTCGATAGTCGTCGGCAGCACCGCATTGACGTTGATGCCGTCCTCGCGCAATTCGGCGGCCATCGATTCCGTGAGCCGCATCAGCGCGCTCTTGCTGGCAATGTACGCGCCCATCTTTGCGGCGCCGCGCATGGCCGCCGCGGCACCGACGTTGACGATGAATCCGCGCCGCACGCGTCGCATCACCGGCACCACCGCGGCGGCCGAATGCAGCATCGTATTGACATTGAGGTCGAGCATGCGCTGCCAGGTGTCGGTGTCGGTCTCATGCACCGGCGATCCCATCGTGAATCCCCCCGCGAGATGAATCGCCGCTCGAATGCCGCCGAAGCGTGCCACCGTCTTCTCTACCGCTGCTGCGACGGCGGCGGCGTCAAGCAGGTCGAGCGCGAGCGGCAAGACGTCGGCTCCCTTGAGTTCGCGCACTTGTGCCTCAAGCGCGTCATTGGAATGACCGAGCAGGGCCAGCCGGTCCCCGCGAGCAGCGAAGTGCGCGGCGACCGCGTGACCGAGCACACCGGCGGCGCCGGTGATCAGCACGCAGCCCGCGTCAGACGGCATGCCGTGCTCCGGCGCGCCGCGCTGAGTGGTAGCGGCCGCTGCCGCGCGTGACGACGCGATCGGACGCCAGCAGTTCGCGCGGCTCGAGCGCCCGCTCCTGCTGCGCCCGCTCGTACACGGGCGCGAAGTCGATGTGAGCGAGTTCGAGTAAGTCGTCGAGCTGATCGAGCACGAAGTAGCACTCCTGGAAGTCATCGATACGGTAACGCGTCCGCATTACGCGCTCGAGCTCGAAGCCGATGCGGTTCGGGGAATCGTCCTCGAGCGCAAACACACTTTCGGCGCGCGAACTGACGATGCCGGCGCCGTAGAGCCGCAGTCCCTCGGCCTGCTGCACCAGGCCGAACTCGACCGTGTACCAGTAGGCCCGCGCCAGCAGCGGAAGCGTGCCGAGCCGCTGCGCGCGCAGGCCGCCGACGCCGTAGGCCTGGATGAAGTCCGCAATGACCGGGTTCATCAGCAACGGCGCGTGGCCGAAGACGTCGTGGAAAACGTCGGGTTCCTCGAGATAGTCGAGCCGATCGGCGCGGCGGATGAACTGGCCCGCCGGAAAGCGCCGGTGCGCCAAGTGATCGAAGAACGCCTCGTCGGGGACAAGCCCAGGAACTGCGACGATGCGCCAGCCCGTTCGCGGCATCAGCACGTCGCTCAGGCGCTCGAACTCCGGAATGCGATCGGCCGCGATCGGGAGGGCCTGCAGGCCCGCGACGAATTCGTCACAGGCGCGGCCGCGCAGCAGCGCGGTCTGGCGCTCGTACAACACTTTCCAGACCGCGTGCTCGGCCGCGGTGTACTCGGCCCAGCGCTGCGCGATGGTCCAGTCGGGCGTGTCCGGGCGGCTGGGCTCGCTGGCAGCGACCCCGTGCTTTTCGGCCCTCGCGTCCATCACTGCGTCCCGGCTGCGGCGTCCAGTTCGGCGGCGAGCGCGAAATCGCGCCCAGTCAAACCGCCGGCATCGTGCGTCGTCAGGCGGACATCGACGCGGTTGTAGACGTTGCTCCACTCCGGATGATGATCGGCACGCTCGGCGGCGAGAGCGACGCGAGTCATGAACGCGAAGGCGGTGCGGAAATCCGCGAACTTGAACCTTCGCTCGATCGCCTTGCCGTCGGTACTGAGTCGCCAGCCCGGCCGTTGGGCGAGCCATTCTTGCACTTCGGTAGCGTCGAGCGGCTTCATTGATGCGGCGCTTGCGGCGGGCCGGTTCAGGCAGCGCTCAGCGTGCCGCGCCGAAGCTGGTCGCGCTCGAGCGATTCGAACAGCGCCTTGAAGTTACCTTCACCGAAGCCCTGGTCGTTCTTGCGCTGGATGAACTCGAAGAACACCGGGCCGAGCAGCGTTTCGGAAAAAATCTGCAGCAAGACGCGCTTGTCGCCACCCTGGGTTGAGCCGTCCAACAAGATGCCGCGCGCGGCAAGTTCGGGCACCGGCTCGCCGTGACCCGGCAGTCGCTCCTCGAGCATCTCGTAGTAGACGCTGTTCGGTGCGCTCATCAGCGGCACGCCGGCCATCTGCAGCGCGTCGACGCTCGCCATCAAATCGTCGGTGAGAAGGGCGATGTGCTGGATGCCTTCACCGTTGAACTTCATCAGAAATTCCTCGATCTGGCCGGAGCCGCCCTTGCCCGACTCCTCGTTCAGCGGGATGCGGATCAGACCATCGGGCGCGGTCATCGCGCGGCTCGTGAGGCCGGTGTATTCGCCCTTGATGTCGAAGTAACGGATCTCGCGGAAGTTGAAGATCTTCTCGTAGAAGCCGCCCCAGAACGCCATGCGGCCGCGGTACACGTTGTGCGTCAGATGGTCGACGATTCTTAAGCCGTGCCCTCGCGGATGACGGTCGCTGCCGGGCAGCCACTCGAAGTCGATGTCGTAGATACTCTTTCCGTCTTCGAAACGGTCGATCAGATAAAGCGCGGCACCGCCGATGCCCTTAATCGCTGGGAGTCGCAGTTCCATCGGTCCGGTCGGTACTTCGATCGGCTGCGCGCCGAGGTCGAGCGCACGCGCATAAGCCTTGTGCGAGTCGCGCACGCGGAAGGCGAGCGCGCAGGCGCTCGGCCCGTGTTCCGCCGCGAAATACCCGGCCAGGCTCTTCGGCTCGCGGTTGACGATGAAGTTGATATCGCCTTGCCGGTACAGCAGCACGTCCTTGCTGCGGTGTCGGGCAACTAGACTGAAGCCCATCTTCTCGAACAGCGGCTCCAGCAGGCCAGGCGCAGGCGAGGCAAACTCGACGAATTCGAAGCCCATCAGGCCCATCGGGTTGTCGAACAGATCAGCCATGAAGCTCCTTGACGGCGGATTACGTCGCGCCGGGCACATCCAGCTTGGCGAGTTGTGCACGATAGCGCGCCCCGCGGGCCGCGTACCCTTCCGCGGTCTGGTGCAGATCGGCGATCTCCACCTCCGTCAGCGGCCGCACGGCCTTGGCCGGCACGCCCATGATCATCATGCGATCGGCAAAACTCTTGCCTTCGGTGACGAGCGCTCCGGCGGCGACCAGGCACTCGCGGCCGATCGTCGCGCCGTTCATGATGACCGCCTGGATGCCGATCAGCGAGTAATCGCCGATCGTGCAGCCGTGCACCATCGCCTGGTGGCCGATGGTGACGCCGCGCCCGATGGTCAGCGGAAAACCCGGATCGTTGTGCAGCACACAGCCTTCCTGGATGTTCGATTCGGCGCCGACGACGATCGGCTCGTTGTCGCCGCGCAGTACGGCGCCGAACCAGATGTTGACGCGCGCGCCGAGTTCAATCTGGCCAATCAGATGGGTTCCCGGCGCGACGAAGGCGTCGGCCGCGATGCGTGGCTCGTCCGAGCCGAGGCGATAGTTGCTCACGGATACCCTCGATCACTCGACCTTGATGTCAGTGTTCTTCACGATACGCGTATAGCGCTTGACGACGTCGATGACACCTGAAACGCGGCACTAGCTTGCGACACCGGGGCCCGACGTGCAAGCTTGCTGGCCTCCTGCAATGACTAATCGATGACCTTCACCCTGTCGCTGTTCGGTGCGCCGACGGTTACGTCCGGCGCCATGTCGACGGCGCTCGAATTCGAGCGGCGGACTCAGCTCGTCGTCTATCTGGCATTGAAGCGCACATGGGTCAGTCGCTCCGAGCTGGCCGCGCTGCTGTGGCCGGACCAGGATACGAAGCTCGCACAGACGAACCTGCGCAAGGCCGTGTACCGGCTCCATTCACTGCCTTGGGGCAACCGGATAGAAGCGCAGGCTGGTGCGCTGCGCTTCGAGCCCAGCACTGATGTGCTGTCGTTCGAGACGGCGCTGCGCGAGCGACGCCTCGTCGACGCGATCGATGGATACCGCGGTGACCTTTTGGTCGGTTTTGACGACGACCGCAATGACGCCTGGTCGGGCTGGCTCGCGTTCGAGCGAGACCGGTTGCGCACTGCGTGGCGCGGTGCTGCGCAGGAGCATCTGACAGGCGACCTTGCGACGACTGACGCCGTCGATCTCGCGGCGCGACTGCTCGAGGCCGACCCGCTCGACGAGGCCGCGCTGCGTGCGTACATGTCCTGGCTGGTACGAGCGGGCCAGCCGGTGCGTGCGCGGCAGGCGTATGGGGACTATGTCGCGCGCCTCGCGGCCGAACTCGGGCTCGTCCCCGGTGCCGAGCTCGTCGCCTTCCATGCTGCGCTGGTGACGCCGGCACCGTCACTCGCGGCGACGCCGAAGGTTGCCAGTGCGCCGGACGACGGTTTCGTTGGACGCACCGTCGAGTTGCGGCGCATCGCAGCGCTGCTGTCGCAGGACGATTGCCGGCTGCTCTGCGTCGTTGGACCGGGAGGCGTCGGCAAGACACGTCTGGTGCGTCGGGTCATCGAAGAACTCGGCCCTTCCTTCGAAGACGGTGCCGCCTTCGTGCCGCTGGAGGACATTGCGTCGATCGACGATCTCGGCGGCCGCGTCGCGCGCGAGCTGGGGATCCCGCTGAAGGGCAGCGGCGAGGTGCTGGAGCAGACTATCGAATACCTGCGCGAGCGCCGAATACTGCTCGTGCTCGACAACTTCGAACAGCTGATACCCGACGCATCGGTTCTCGAGCAACTGCTCGCCGCGGCTCCGCGCTTGAAACTCGTGGTCACCTCGCGCGTTCGGCTGGCGCTGGCGCCGGAATGGTTGTTGCCGCTCGATGGACTGCCGTGCCCCGAGGACGAGGACCGCGACCGCATCGAGGCGTTCGACGCCGCGCGCCTGTTCGTGCGCGCGGCGCACCGCGTGAACCCTGCGCTGGCTTCGGCCGCCGAGGCGGCGGCAATCGTCGAAATCTGTCGCCAGGTCGAAGGGCTGCCGCTCGCGCTGGAGCTCGCCGCGGCTTGGACACGTGTTCTGTCGTGCGACGCGATCGCCGCCGAACTGCGGCAGGGTATCGAGCTGCTGCGAGCGACCGATTCGGCGCATCCGATGCGGCACGCGAGCATCGAAGTGGTGTTCGAACAGTCCTGGCAGCTGCTCGGTGCCATCGAACGCGAGGTGCTGGCTCGGTTGTCGGTGTTTCACGGGAGCTTTTCGGCGGAGGCGGCGCGCGCGGTTGCGGGCGCGCCATTGCCGGTACTCGCCGCGCTGTCGGACAAGTCGCTGCTGCACAAGGACGACACGCGGCTGCGCCTGCACCCGCTGGTGCAGCAACTCGCGGCTGAGCGGCTCGGCGAGGGCGAGGCCGGAGAAGGCGCGCGTTCGGCACATGCGGCTTACTTCCACCGGCTACTGCAGCAGTTGAAGCCGGCTGTCGCGAGCGGCGAGCGGGCGGCCCTGCGCACCATCGACGAAGAATTCGAGAACTGCCGACGCGCGTGGAACTGGGCGATCGGGCATGAGCAGGCCGACACGCTGGCGCGAAGCGCCACGATCCTGATCGACTACGCAGATTTGCGCGGACGCTTCGATGAGTGCCTGTCGCTGCTGCGCGAAGCGATCGAAGCGCCGGTCGCACAATCGGACCCCCAACTGCTCGCTTTTCTGGGCAGTAAGGCGGCGCACCTGATGTATCGGCTGGACCGATATGAGGAAGCCGAGGCCGAGGCCACACGCGCGCTCGCGGCGACGACACGCACGCGCAACGCCGCGACGAAGCTGCAGGCGCTGAACGTGCTCGCGACCTGTGCATTGCGGCTGGGCCGGCTCGACGAAGCCCGCCGCCACTTCAAGCAGGCGCTTGGGCTGGCGTCTCCCGAGCACAGCGCGCGCTCCGCAGCGCACACGCTCGATCACCTGGCGTTGATCGAAAAGGCGCTGGGTCATTATGACGAAGCACTGAGCCTTTCGATGCAGTCCCTGATGGCGCATCGATCGCTGCGTGACAGTGCCGGCGAAGCGCTGTGCCTGAACAATCTCGCTTCGCTCTGTTTGACACGGCATGAGTTCGAGGCCGCTGGCACCCATCTGCGCGAAGCTTTGGCGATCTGCGATCGCGACGGCATCACCAGCACGCGCGCGTTCGTTCTCAGCAATCTGACGGAGGTGGCCATGCGGATCGGGGACTTCGCTGCGGCTGAACGGCACGCCAGCCGCGCACTCGAGACCGCCGACGCCATCGGGAACCGGGCCGTGCAGTCATGGGTGAAGCTCAAGATGGCGCGCCTGGCATTGCATCGTGGTGATGTCGCTGATGCGCGCTCCACGCTGGCCGACGCGTCGGGCACGGTGATAACGATCGGCATGGTGTCGCTCAAGTTCGACGCCGTCGAGTGCTTTGCCGAAATCCTGCAGACCCAGGGTGAAGCAGCATGTGCACAGCGCGTGCTGGCCTATGCACTCGATCATCCGGCGGCGACCGCGCCGGTGCGCGAGGAATTGCGGGCGCGGCTGCTCGCGATATCCGAAGCGGTGCCGATCCTGCCGGCCTGGCCGGATATCGATCTCGATGACCTGATCCGCCGTATCGTTGTCGAGGAGAAAGTGGCCCATGCGCCGCTGATCGCCGCGCTGCGCGCGGGCTCCGCGGCGGACGTCCCGGCCGCAGCCTGAGCGGACGGCAGCCCACGCTGCCCGGCACGGAACGCGAGGAACGCTCGCGGAACGCACCCCTGCGTACGGTTCGCCCCTTCGAAAGGGACGACCATGCGCTACTCGATTCATTCGCAGCTGATGCCCGATGGGCCCTTGCCCGCGGAAAGCTTCGGCCGCATCGCCCGCTGCGCACCGGTCCCGCGCCCGATCAGCGGAGCGGCCACCCGCAGCGCGAACGAAGCGAACATCAATTCTCGTGAACCGAACGAGGCGCTAGCGCTGCGCGCGGTTGTGGCCAACGGTTTCGGCGACGCGGTCATCGATCGCGCCGACGCGTATGCACACGTTGCCGCCGTGCCGGTGCCTGCGGCCGCGCGCATGCAGCGTGCGCGCGCGATTGGTCAGTCGATCGCCGGTGCCGCGCGCAGGCTCGCGTCGATACTGGATCGGCTCGTCGCCGATTACCACCGTCACAGCCTGGAGCGCGCGACCGGTCGGGCGCTCGCCGAACTCGACGCCCGGGCGCTGCGTGACATCGGCCTCGATCGCAGCGAGATTCGCTCGGTCGCACGCGAAATTGCCCAAGGCCGCCTGACCCCCGGCCATTCGATGAACGCGGGCCGACCCCGGCCCTGAAACCGATTTACCTCACTTCTCAGCTAGGAAAACCCGTGAACGATCTCAGCACCCCGGTTGCACCCACGCCGAACTACGCCGCGATCAAACAGCGCCAGCAGGCCACCTGGGCCAGCGGCGACTACGCCGTCGTCGGCACGACTTTGCAGATTGTCGGTGAGTCACTGGCCGAAGCCGTCGACGTGCGCGCCGACGAACGAGTGCTCGACGTTGCAGCAGGCAATGGCAATGCAACGCTCGCCGCTGCGCGACGCTTCGCCAGCGTCACGTCGACCGACTATGTGCCGTCGCTGCTCGACAAGGGCCGTGAGCGCGCGCGCGCCGAGGGCTTCGTCGTCCGATTCCAGGAGGCCGACGTCGAGGAATTGCCGTTTCCTGACAGCAGCTTCGATGTAGTGCTGTCGACGTTCGGCGCAATGTTTGCGCCGGATCATGAGCGCGCGGCCGACGAGATCATGCGCGTGCTGCGCTCCGGTGGCCGCATAGGCATCGCGAACTGGACGCCTGAGGGCTTCATTGGGAGGCTCTTCAAGCTGATCGGTCGCCATGTGCCAGCACCGGCAGGCGTCAAGTCGCCGGCGCTGTGGGGCAGCGAGTCGCACCTCGCCGGCCTTTTTGGTGCGCAGTCGGCGCAGATCCGTGCCGAGCGCCGCCATTTCAACTTTCGCTACCGCTCGCCGGCGCACTTTGTCGAGGTCTTCCGCGACTACTACGGACCGACCCACAAGGCGTTTGCGGCGCTCGACGAGGCCGGGCAGCAGGCCCTGGAGTTCGAAATCCTCGCGCTGCTTGGCGAGCTGAACGTCGCCGGCCCAGCCTCGCTGGTGGTGCCCAGCGAGTACCTCGAAGTCGTCATCACCAAGGCCTGAGGGCGCGATGAACCACGCTTTGCATTCCTTGCGATCCGTCGAGCGCGCGATTGCGATTTTCGCGGCGATCAGCGTGACCGCCGCGATCGGGTTGGCGGCTGTCGAACCGGCCGTCACATCCACCGGTCCGCGTACGCCGTCGGCCG
>DATEZE010000219.1:0-3428 GCA_035255845.1 Burkholderiaceae bacterium
CAGCAGGCGCTGTACGCGCAGTTGTTGGAAGCGGGCATCGAGATCTACGAATACGCAAGCAGCTACTTGCACGCGAAGGTAGCGGTGGTCGATGAAACCTGGGCCACGGTCGGTTCGAGCAACATCGACCCCTATAGTTTGCTGCTCGCGCGCGAAGCCAATCTCGTCGTCCTCGACGCACGCTTCGCGCGAACCCTGCATGAGGCCTTGCAGCGCGCGATCGCACTGCACTCGCATCGACTGCACCCGGAGGGCTATGCCGGTCGCGGTTTATTGCGGCGCGTTCTCAACTGGTTCGCCTATGGCTGCGTGCGCTTCGGCGCCATCGCGCTCGCGGGCGGCCGCGACTACTGAGGCAAGTCGCGCAGGCACGCCGTCTGCACTGCAGCACAATGATGGCTGCTGCGATTCTTGTTGATGTCCGAAGTGCCTGATACCTCGATGACGACGCGATGATTCCGAGCGAGGATCTCGTCTGTAGCCGTCCGGAGGGTCTGTACTGCCCGGCCGGCGACTTCTACATCGATCCGTGGAAGCCCGTTGGGAAGGCGGTGATCACGCATGCCCACGGCGATCATGCCCGCCCGGGCCACGCGGACTACCTCGCCGCCGAGGACGCGCGCGAAGTGCTTCGCACGCGCCTTGGTCCGGTCCGCTTGCAGACGGTTCGCTACGGCGAGCTGCTCACCATCAACGGGGTCCGTGTCTCGCTGCATCCGGCGGGCCACGTGTTGGGTTCAGCACAGGTGCGCATCGAACACCGGGGCAGCACATGGGTCGTTAGCGGCGACTACAAGACCGGCCCGGATGCGACGTGCGCCGCGTTCGAGCCAATCCGCTGCGATGTGTTCGTCAGCGAGTCAACCTTCGGCCTGCCGATTTACCGCTGGCCGCCGCACGAAGATGTCTTCGCCGAGATCAATGGCTGGTGGGCCGGCAATGCCGCGGAGGCGCGAACTTCCGTGCTCTTCTGCTACGCCTTCGGCAAGGCGCAGCGCATCTTGACCGGTGTCGATGCGTCGATTGGACCGATCGTCGTGCACGGTGCGGTGGATCCGCTTAACCGCGCATATCGCGCGAGCGGGGTCGTGCTGCCCGCCACGCGGCTCGTGGCCGAAACGCAGCGTGCCGATCTCGCGCGTGCGCTGGTGTTGGCGCCGCCGTCGGCAGCGGGTTCGCCGTGGCTGCGCCGGTTCGGCGATTATTCCGACGGGTTCGCGTCCGGTTGGATGCAAGTCCGCGGCGCGCGTCGGCGCCGCGCGCTCGATCGCGGGTTTGTGCTTTCCGATCACGCTGACTGGCCGGGACTGCAGTCCGCGATCGAAGCAACCGCTGCCGGGCGCGTGATCGTCACCCACGGGCAGATCGCGCCGATGGTGCGCTGGCTGCGTGAGCGCGGCCTCGAGGCCGAATCATTCGCCACCCAATTCGGCGACGAGAATGCCGAGGAAGCTGCCGAAGCGACGCCGACGGGCGAGGAGCAGGGCACGAAGGGTCAGGAGGAACCCGGGGGATGACGATCGCACCGAATGAGTTCTCGACCGGTATCACCGCACTGGGCCGATGGGCTGGTGGCGAGGAGGCGTCCGATGCTGAGGTACGGCGACGCGCTCGCGCTTTCCTCGCGATCACTCCCGGCGCATCGCTCTTCGGCGACTCGGCGCACGCGCCGATCGTGCAAACACTGCTGACCAGGTTCGTCCGGTAGAGGTCGGATGCGCGAGTTCGTCGAGCTGTTCCATGCCCTCGATGTCTCGACCTCCACCGCAGCGAAGGTCGCGGCGCTGCGTCGTTACCTGACCGCCGCCGGCGACCGCGATGCTGCCTGGGCCGTCTACTTCCTAGCCGGCGGCAAGCCGCGGCAATCGGTCGGATCACGTGCGCTGCGCGACTACGCGATCTCGGCAAGCGGTTTACCGGAGTGGCTCTTCGACGAGTGTTACGACGCGGTCGGCGATCTGGCCGAGACGATCGCACTGCTGCTGCCGGCACCGACGCGCGCATCGACCGGTTCGCTCGCCGAATGGATCGAGGAGCGGCTGTTGCCGCTGCGCGAGCAGCCCCCCGACGAGGTCGCCGCAGCGCTGCACTCGGCTTTTGACGAACTCGACACGCGCGAGCGCTTCGTCTTCGTCAAGCTGATCGGCGGCGGTTTCCGCGTCGGCGTATCGAAACTTCTGGTCATCCGCGCGCTGGCCGAACATGCGCAGATCGACGCCAAGATCATCGCCCAGCGGATGATGGGCTACACCGACAAGACGATGCATCCGGAACCAAGGCGCTATCGCGAACTCATCGCGCGCGATGACGCCGGTGCCGTGGCGGCACATCCGTTTCCTTTCTTCCTCGCGCACCCGCTGCAGATTCCGCTCGCGGAGTTCGAGCGCGAACTCGGCACTCGGGACCACTGGCAGATCGAATGGAAGTACGACGGTATTCGCGCGCAGCTCGTCCGGCGCGACGGCCGCAGCTGGCTGTGGTCGCGTGGCGAAGAGCTGATCGGCGAGGCCTTCCCTGATGTGATCGACGCATTCGCAGGCCTCGACGACGGGACTGTATTGGACGGCGAGGCAGTCATCTGGCGCGAGGGCCGGCCGGCACCGTTCGCGCAGCTACAGCGCAGGATCGCGCGCAAGCGGCTCACGGCAAAATTGCTGCAGGACGTGCCTGCACGCCTGATCGCGTTCGACCTGATCGAGTTCGGTGGCGCAGACTGGCGTGGTCGGCCGCAGCATGAACGGCGCGCGGCGCTCGAGGCGTTGGCAGTACGTCATGGCTTCACCGTGGCGCCTCTGGTCGCGGGCTCGACTTGGGACGAGCTCGCACGCCTGCGCGGCGAGTCCCGGGCGCGTGCCGTCGAGGGGCTGATGCTGAAGCACCGCGACGCGATCTATCGCGTCGGCCGGACTCGGGATCCAGGCGGCGCCCATTGGTGGAAATGGAAGATCGACCCGTACGCCGTCGACGCGGTGCTGGTCTACGCGCAGCCGGGCCACGGCCGACGCGCCAGCCTCTTTACCGACTACACCTTCGCAGTGTGGGACCGTGCGCCGCAGGATGCGGCGGAGGCGCAGGCGTACGTCGGCGCACTGCTCGCGGGTGAGTCGCCAGCCGAAGCGCAAGCCCGGGGACTGCCAGTCCTCGTGCCGTTCGCCAAAGCGTATTCGGGTTTGACGAATGCGGAAATTCGCCAGGTAGACGCGACCGTGCGTAACAGCACGATCGAACGCTTTGGGCCGGTTCGCAGCGTGGTGCCGGCGATGGTGTTCGAACTCGGATTTGAAGGCATCCAGCGGAGCCCGCGCCACCGTAGCGGCATCGCGGTGCGCTTTCCCCGCATGCTGCGTTGGCGCAGCGACAAGCCGTTACACGAGGCCGACACCCTCGCGGTGCTCGAGGGATTGCTCGAGCCGGCTGAGCAGCACGAC
>DATEZE010000220.1:0-7716 GCA_035255845.1 Burkholderiaceae bacterium
CGTCGTCATCTATCCCGCCAGCGGCACCGGCGCGTGGGAGGCCGCGCTGGTGAACACACTTTCACCCGGCGACCGCGTGCTGATGGCCGAGACCGGCCACTTCGCGACGCTGTGGCGCAAGCTCGCGGAGCGACTCGGAATCGCCGTCGACTTCATTCCTGGTGACTGGCGCCAGGGCGCCGACCCGGCCGAGATCGAGAAGCGCCTGCGCGCTGACAGCAGCCGGGCGATCAAGGCCGTCTGCGTCGTTCACAACGAGACATCGACAGGCGTGACGACGCCGATCGCGCCGATCCGTGCCGCGATCGACCGCACCGGCCATCCCGCACTGCTGTTGGTCGATACGATCTCGTCGCTCGGCTCGATCGACTACCGCCACGATGAATGGGGCGTCGACGTCACAGTGGGCGGCTCGCAGAAGGGGCTGATGCTGCCGCCAGGCCTGTCATTCAATGCGATCAGCCGCAAGGCACTGCAAGCGTCTGCAACGGCGAGGCTGCCTCGCTCGTACTGGGACTGGCGCGAGATGCTGGCCGCCAACGTCAACGGCTACTTTCCGTACACGCCGGCGACCAACCTTCTGTACGGCCTGCACGAAGCGCTCGACATGCTGTTCGCCGAGGGCCTCACAGTCGTCTTCGCGCGCCACGATCGCTTTGCCGAGGCAACGCGACGCGCGGTGCGGGCTTGGGGCCTCGAGATCCTGTGCGTCAATCCAGCCGAATACAGTTCGTCGCTGACCGCGATCCTGATGCCCGAGGGGCACGGCGCGGACGCCTTCCGCAAGATCGTGCTCGAGCGCTTCGACATGTCGCTCGGGCAGGGGCTCGGGAAGGTATCGGGCAAGATCTTCCGCATCGGCCATCTCGGCTACTTCAACGACCTGATGTTGTGCGGGACGCTGGCCGGCGTCGAGATGGGCCTTGAACTTGCGGGCGTGCCCCACCGCAGGGGCGGCGTCGACGCCGCGATGGCGTTTCTCGGTCAAACGCCGACGACTCACGTCGCGCAAGCCGCATAAACGCCTAGCGCTCCACCCTTACACGAGCGGCCCGGACGTCCGGACGGAACCGCAAGAACGAAAACGGACCTCGAATTCCAACGCCAAGGAGACACCATGACGAACCCCCTTCCGCGCCGCCGCCTGATCGGCAAGGCATTCACGGCGTTTGCCGGGGCGCTGATCGCGGCCGCGCCGGCAATCGCCCAACAGGAAGTCAAGCTCGGCCACGTGGGCGAACCAGGCTCCATATTCCAGAAAAGCTCGGACGAATTTGCACGCCGCGCCAATGCCAAGCTCGGCGACAAGGCGAAGGTCGTCGTCTACGGATCGAGCCAGCTTGGCGGCGACAAAGAAATGATCCAGAAGGTCAAGCTCGGCACGATGGACATGGCGGTGCCGTCGACGGTGATGAGTTCGGAAGTGGATCTCTTCGGCATCTTCGAGATGCCGTACATAGTCAAGGACCGCAAGCACATGGCCAAGATCGAAAAGGAGGTCTTCTGGCCGGTGCTCGCGCCGGCAGCGGAAAAGAAGGGCGTCAAGGTCATTGCGGTCTGGGAAAACGGCGTCCGCCACATCACCAACAACAAGAAACCGATCAAGGCCCCGGCTGACCTGCAGGGCATCAAGCTGCGTGTGCCCGAAGGAAAGTGGCGAGTAAAGATGTTTCAGGCCTACGGCGCGAACCCGAGCCCGATGAAATTTTCCGAGCTCTTCACCGCGTTGCAAACCGGCGTGATGGACGGCCAGGAAAATCCGTTCACGCAGATCTATTCCGCGAAGTTGCAGGAGGTGCAGAAGTACCTGTCACTCTCGGGTCACGTCTACACGCCGGCATACGTGATCACCGGCAAGACCTGGAGCTCGCTGCCGCCCGATGTTCGCAAGATCCTCGAGGACACGGCCAAGGAAACCCAGGCTTATGTTTATGAGACGGCTGCTAAGGACGAGGATGAGCTGCTGACGAAGCTGAAAGCAGCGGGCATGCAGGTCAACGATGTCGACAAGGATGCGTTCATTAAGGCGAGCGCACCGATCTACGAGGAGTTTGGCAAGGAAGTGCCGGGGGCCAAGGAAGCGATCGACAAGTCTGTGGCGCTGGGTAAGTAAGCGGTGGGCCCGCATACCGCACGCGGGGGCGAGGCGCCTCTCGCAGAATCGCTGCGCCTGTTTCGCAAGCGATACGGCAGGCTGCTCGAGTCCGTCGTGATCGCGCTGATGGTCGTCCTTGCCGCCGAAGTCACCCTCGGCGTCGTGTTCCGGACGATCGGCAAGTCGCTATCCTGGTACGACGAGCTGGCGTCGGTGCTGCTGGCCTGGCTGACGTTCTACGGTTCCGCTCTGGCCTCGGTTAAGCGCTCGCACATCGGCTGCCCGGAGGTCGTGGACCTTATGCCGTGGCGACTGCGGCGGGCACTCGGCATCCTTGCGCAGCTCCTCGTGATCGGATTCTTCGTGCTGCTCGGCTGGGTCGGCGCCGAGATCTTGCCGGTCCTGCACGGCGAGGCGCTGGTAAGCCTCAGCTGGATCCCGATGAGCGTCGTGCAGTCGGTGATCCCGATCAGCTCGGCGCTGATCGTCGTGGCCGAGGTGACGCATCTGATCGATCTTGTGATCGCACGCGAGCCGCCGCAGCGACCGGCATCCTCTGGTCCGGCGCTTGCCGACGGCCTGCACTGAGCGGGAGCGCAGATGGCCATCATGCTGCTGCTCTTCGCCGCGGTACTCGCGCTGGTGCTGATCAACGTGCCGATCGCGGTCTCGCTCGGCATCGTCGCGCTGGTGGCAATGGTCACCAGCCACGGTCTCGCCTCGCTGCCGAACCTGCCGCTGGTGGCCTACAACGGCGCGACAAACTTCCCGTTGCTGGCGATTCCGCTCTTCATCCTGGCCGGTGCGATCATGAACGCGTCCGGGATCTCGCAGCGGCTGATTGCCTTCGCATCTTCGTTGTTCGGCTGGATCCGCGGCGGGTTGGCGCACGTGTCGATCGGGGCGTCGCTGTTCTTCGCGGAGATTTCGGGTTCGGCCGTCGCGGACGTCGCCGCGCTCGGCTCGATAATGATCCCCGGAATGAAGGCGAAGGGCTACCCGGCCCCGCTCGCCGCAGCGGTGATGTCCTCGGCCGCAACCCTCGCGGTCATCATCCCGCCGTCGATCCCCATGATCCTGTACGCGGTGATGGCCGAGACGTCAGTCGTGCAGCTCTTCGTCGCTGGCATCGTTCCCGGCATCATCGGCGGGTTCGGGCTGATGGGAATGGCGTACTACTTTGCTCGCCGCTACAACCTGCCGCGCGAGGAAGCGTTCTCATGGGCGCGGGTGGCGACAACCGCGCGCGAGGCGCTCTGGGCCTTCCTGCTGCCGATCATCATCCTCGGCGGCATTTTCGGTGGCGTGGTCACAGCCACTGAAGGTGCTGCGCTGGCGGTCGTCGCGGCGCTCTTTGTCGGACTCGTGATTTACCGTGAGCTGAACCTCAAGGAGCTCCGCAAGGCGGTACTTGAAGGCGGCATCCAGACCGCGGTCGTCATGCTGCTCGTGGCCACCAGTTCGCTGCTCGGTACCTACCTGACCGAAGTGCAGGCGCCGCAGGCGCTGGCGCGCGCGACCTCGGAGTTCACGAAAAATCCGATGGTGGTCCTGTTGCTGCTGAACCTGCTCTTTCTGCTGCTGGGAATGTTTCTGCATTCGGCCGCGGCGATCATCCTTGTCGTTCCGGTCGTGATGCCGCTGGTCAAGGCGGTTGGCATCGACCCGGTGCATTTTGGCCTGATTGTCACGATCAACCTCGGCATCGGACAACAGACTCCACCGGTCGCCAGCGTGCTGATGGTGGCCTGCTCGATCGCGAAGGAGTCGGTCTGGGCCGTCACGCGCGTCAACATCTACTTCATTGCGGTCTTACTTGCCGTATTGTTGCTCGTCACTTACGTGCCGGTGACCGGAATGGGCCTGGTCGAATATTTCTACCGCTGAACATGTCAGAGCAGATTCTCTTAGAACGTGACGGTGCGATCGCGACCGTCGTGCTGAATCGCCCCGAGAGGCTGAATGCGCTGACGCGCGCGATGTGGGGCGAGCTCGGCGAAACCGTCGAACGCCTCGGCGCCGACGGCAGCGTGCGCTGCATCGTGCTGCGCGGCGCGGGCGAGAAGGCTTTTTCGCCCGGCAATGACATCAGCGAGTTCGAAAGCCAGCGTTCGAACAAGGCGCAGGCGATCGAATACGGGGCGACGATGCACGCAACCGCGGAGAAGCTCGCGAATTGCCCGGCGCCGATCGTCGCGCAGATCCACGGCATCTGCGTCGGCGGCGGGCTCGAGATCGCCGCACTCGCCGATATTCGCATCTGCGGAACGTCGAGTCGTTTCGGCGCACCGATCAAGAATCTCGGTCTGGTGATGGCCTACGCCGAGATGACACCGCTGGTGCGACTGGTCGGTCCCGCGGTTGCGTTGGAGATCCTGCTCGAAGGCAGAGTGTTTGACGCGCAGGAGGCGAAGGACAAAGGTCTTGTCACGCGGGTCGTCGCGGATGCGCAGGTCGCCGCGGAGGCGCGCGCAAGTGCCGAGCGCATCGCCGATGGCGCGCCACTGGTTGCGCGCTGGCACAAAAAGTTCGCACACCGGCTCGAGCGCCTCGACCCGCTAAGCGCCCCCGAGCTCGATGAGTGCTACGACTGTTTCGACACCGAGGACTTCCGCATTGGCTACGCGGCCTTCCTCGCGAAGCAAAAGCCGAAGTTTACCGGAAAGTAGCTGATGAGCCACACACCGCACCCGGGGCCTCTCGCCGGCATGCGCGTGCTCGAGCTCGCGCAGATCATGGCCGGGCCGACCGCCGGAATGCTCCTGGCCGACATGGGCGCCGACGTCATCAAGGTCGAGAAGCTGCCGGGCGGCGACGATTCGCGTGGGTATCGCGAACCGCGCGTCAACGGGGTTTCGGCGCCCTTCCTAATGATGAACCGTAATAAGCGGGGCATCGCGCTGAACCTGAAACACCCGCAAGGCAGGGAGATCCTGCTGAAAATGGTGCGCGACGCCGATGTGCTACTAGAGAACTACCGCACGGGAACGATGGAGAAAATGGGGCTCGGCTACGACGAGCTGTCGAGCGTCAATCCTGGCCTCATTTACTGCGCGGTGACCGGATTCGGCCGCGACGGACCGTGGGCCGACAAGGGAGGGTTCGATCTGATCGCGCAGGGTTTTGCTGGGTTGATGTCGATCACCGGTGAACCTGGCGGCGCGCCGGCGAAGAACGGCAATCCGGTCTCCGACATCAGCGCCGGCAATCTCGCGGTCGTCGGTATCCTCGCGGCTTACGTCCACAAACTGAAGACGGGCCGCGGCCAGGTGGTCGACACATCGTTGATGGAGGCCGCCGTCCAGCAGACCTATTGGCACGCAGCGGTCTATTTCCCGACCGGCGAATCGCCCGGCCCGACAGGATCGGCCCACGTCCTGAGCGCGCCCTACCAAGCCTTTCACGCGAAAGATGGATGGCTCAACATCGGCGGCGCCAACCAGTCGAACTGGGAGCGCATCGCAGAAGTGCTGGGCCATCCGGAGTGGCGCGACGACCCGCGCTTTGCGACGAACTCCGATCGGATGGCAAATCTCGACGCACTAGCCGAGAAAGTGAACGCTGTGCTAGGCACACGCAGCAAGGCCGAGTGGATCGAAACTTTCGACGCGGCCGGCGTGCCAGTCGGCGCGGTCAACAGCATCGGCGAGGCGTTGTCGCATCCACAGACATTGGCCCGCGGCATGGTGGTCGATCTTGTACACCCGCAGGCAGGCGCGACGAAGGCACTCGGTTGCCCGCTGCATTTTTCCGCGACACCCACCGCAATCACGCGACCGGCGCCGCGCCTCGGAGAACACACGCGCAGCCTGCTGCGCGAATACGGTTACAGCGATGTCGCGATCGACGGACTCATTGCCGACGGGGTGGTCAAGGCGGCGGAATGAAGCGGTTTGACCCACTTTGGAATACGTGCCGGGCGACAGTTCCGCGTCGGCGCCCCAAGCGGAATGACGGGCAGTGACCACGCCCGTTTTGCCCGAAACGGGCCAATCCGGGCGGAGCCATTTGCGAGAAGTGACCTGAAGTAAACGCTTCAAGCGTATGATATATAAGCATTAATCAATAGGCGCTGCGAACGCGCGGACACAAGACGCCGAAGCGCGAGAGCGGAAAGGGCGGAGCCGTGTCGGAGCGCTGCGCGCTATCAAGGAACCACAGTAGGAAAGACGCGCAGGCTGCGCGGCCGCACGACGAATCGTTCGCCTGCCTGCGGTTCAAGTTGCTCGAACTGAGCCCGCGGCATTTCGACTTCCAGCGGGTCGGTGCCCTCTTCCCCCTCACGTTCCAGTTCGAGCAGCACGCTGGCGCCGCGCGAGTACTGCCGCACCAGGTTGACGACGATGCCATCGGCATCTGGTGACCAGCGCGCCACATCGAGGTCGTGCGGCCGTGCGAACGCCACGGCGCTTCCGTCCTGGACCGGCCCGGGCACCGGCACGTGCAGGCCCGCTCCGCTGAACGTTCCGTCCACGTGGCGCCCGTGGAAGCGATTCACGGTGCCAAGGAAACCGTAGACAAAGGCATTGGCCGGATGGGCGTAGACCTCGTCCGGCGCGCCGGCTTGCTCGATGCGGCCGTGATTCATCACGACGACGCGGTCGGCAACTTCCAGCGCCTCTTCCTGATCGTGGGTAACGAACACGCTGGTGACCTGCAGGTCGTCGTGAAGCCGCCGCAACCAGCGCCGCAGTTCCTTGCGCACCTTCGCGTCCAATGCGCCGAAGGGCTCATCGAGCAGCAGCACGCGAGGCTCGACCGCCAGCGCGCGCGCCAGCGCGATGCGTTGCCGCTGACCGCCCGAAAGCTGGTTCGGATAGCGATCCGCCAGCCAGTCGAGTTGCACCAGTTGCAGCAGCTGACGCACGCGCGCGCGGATCTCGGCCTCGGGCGCGCGCTCGCGCCGCGGCTTGACGCGCAGCCCGAACGCGACGTTGTCGAACACCGTCATGTGCCGGAAAAGCGCGTAGTGCTGGAACACGAAACCGACCTGACGGCGCTGCACCGCGAGCCGGGTCGCATCGGCGCCGTTGACGACAACGCTACCGGAATCGGGCACTTCGAGACCCGCGATGATGCGCAGCAGCGTGGTCTTGCCGCAGCCCGAGGGTCCGAGGAGAGCGACGAGCTCGCCGTGCCCGATGTCAAGAGAGACGTTGTCGAGTGCGGCGAAGCGCCCGAAGCGCTTGGAAAGGTTTCTGATTTCAATGCTCATGCGGCGGCTGTTGCGTTTGGAGGCGGGAGAGTGTTAGGAGTGGCATCGCCCGAGGTCGCCGTCCGGACCGCGGCGACATGGGCGCGCTCGGCGCGCCACTCGATCAGCGACTTGAGTGCCAGAGTGACCAGCGCCAGCAATGCAAGGATCGAAGCGACGGCGAACGCAGCGACGACCTGATATTCGTTGTACAGAAGCTCCACGTGCAGCGGCACAGTCGTCGTCTCACCGCGAATGTGGCCCGAGACGACACTGACAGCGCCGAACTCGCCCATCGCCCGTGCATTGCAAAGGATGACGCCATACAGCAGGCCCCACTTGATGTTGGGCAGCGTCACGGCGAGGAAGGTGCGCCAGCCCGAGGCGCCCAGCGTCAATGCGGCTTCCTCCTCTTCCGTGCCCTGCG
>DATEZE010000221.1:0-3444 GCA_035255845.1 Burkholderiaceae bacterium
GAAACACGCCGCGCACGTTGACCGCCATGAGCGCGTCCCAGGCGTCTTCATCCGTCTCCACGACGCTTCCAGGAATGCCATAGCCCGCATTGTTGACGAGGACGTCGAGGCGCCGGAACCGCTCCACGGTCGCCGCGATCATGCGCTTAACGTCGGCGGTGCTGGCGACGTCGGCGGCGATCGCAATCGCCTGTGCGCCCTTGCCGGTGCATTCGGAGGCGACGGCCTGCGCGTTGGCCGCGTGCTTGTCGGCGATGACGAGCCGCGCGCCTTCGTCGGCGAACAGCAGAGCGGTCGCACGACCGATGCCGGAGCCACCGCCCGTAATGATGCAGACCTTATCCTTGAGGCGCATCGGTCAAGCTCCCCGCTGATCCAAGTTCTTGACCCAGCGCAGAATGTGGCGCGCGACCGCCACCCGCACGCCGTTCTGATTCATCACCTCGATGTCGGCGAGCGATTGCCCCTTTTGCGGATCGACCTCGGCGATGGTGTAGGTGAGCGTGACGGTGTCGCCGATGAACACCGGAGCGAGGAAACGCACGCGATCGTAGCCGAGCGACACCGGCGTCGTCTCGCGCGTGGCGCCTCGGCACTTGTCGATCATCATGGTCGAGCAGGTCGACATGTAGCCGACGATCAACGCGCCGTGCGCGATACGCCGGCCGAATTTCGAGTGCGCCATATATTGCTCGTTGACGTGGTTCACCGAAAAATCTCCGGTGATCCCGGCAAAGAGGTAGATGTCGGTTTCCCCGACGGTCTTGGCGAACGTGACGGTGTCGCCGAGCTTGACGTAGAAGTCGTGCATTGCGCATCCCGGAGCTTATGCGGAGCGGCAACTTGGGCCCCGTAGTATCTTGGGCCCCTTAGTATAAGGTCGTTGCGTGGGGTTGGGCATCACGGTTCGTCGACGCGTACCACGCCGTCGCGCGCGAGCGCCGCAATCTCGGCCGCCCCGAGCCCAAGCTCGGCGAGCACTTCCCTGGTCTGCGCGCCGAGCTGCTGCGGCGGCAGGCGAATGGCCGCCGCCTCGCCGTCGTAGCGCACCGGATGATTGACCAGCGTGACCGGCGCGCCGGTTTCGCCCGCGCCTTCAACCGTCACCAACGCCTGCATGTGCTTGACCTGCGGATCTTGTGCGAGGTCGGCATAGTCCTGCACGCGCGCGTGCCAGATTTGCGCCTGCTCCATGCGCCGGCTCCAGTCCTCGGTGGTTTTCGTCTTGAGCCGCGCGGCGATCAACTCGCCGATCTCGTCCTGCCGGGTCCATGCATCCTTGTCGGAGAACGAGGCCAGCCGCGGCTCCTCGATGATGTCAGCGAGCGCCTGCAACGGGCAAAGCGAGACGGCGACGTGGCCGTCGAACGTGGCATAGACGCCATACGGAGCGGGGTAGTACCAGCCGGCGATATGCTGGCGCGCGTTCACGGTCGCCGGCCGGTTCGCCGCATTGAGCCAGGCCACCAGCGATTCCGCCTGCAGGTCGAGCGCCGCCTGCATCAGGCTCGCGTCGACGCGGCAGCCCTTGCCGGTGCGCTCCCGGCGCACCAGCGCGGCAAGGATTCCCATCGCGAACAGCGCCGCGCCGTGGTGGTCGACCGCGGACACGCCGACCGGACGAGGGCCGGTCGCCTGCTGCCCGGTGATCGCCATGACCCCGAACAGCGCCTGTGCCAGCAAATCCTGACCGGGCCGCTGCGCATAAGGACCGTCGGGTCCGTAGCCGGACGCCGACGCATAGATCAAAGACGGCTTGCGCCGCCGCAAGGCGTCATAGCCGAAGCCGAGCTTGTCCATGACACCGGGACGGAAATTCTCGGCCACCACGTCGGCGCCGTCGATGAGCTTGAGCGCGATCGCTCTGCCCTTGGGCGCCTTCAAATCGAGCGCCACGCTGCGTTTGTTGCGGTTGCTGCACAAGTGCAGCATGCCCTGGCCGTCGTGCCAGATGTCGCCGCTGCTCCAGTGGCGCTGCCAGGCTCCCTCCGGCGCCTCGACCGCGATCACGTCGGCGCCGAGGTCCGCCAGCGCCTGAATGCCCATGGGGCCGAGCAGGAAATGATTGAAACTGATGATCCGAATTCCTTGCAGCAGGTCGAGCATCGGTTTCCTCGCGATAGGTCAGCGACGCACTATGCGCGATGCAAACGCCCCCTCGCAAATGGATGATGTCGGCAACGAGCGGGCCTAACGCGTCTTCTCGAGATCGTCGAAGAAATGCAGGTTCTCGGTTGCAACCGCGGCTTCGATTTCCGTCCCGGCAGGAAGCGTCAAATCGGGATCGACGCCCGCGATCCGGATCTCGCCGTCACCGAGGCGAATGGCAAGAAGTTGCTCGTCGCCGAGCTGCTCGGTGACCATGACGGTGCCTTTGAAGGCAATCTGATTGTCGTTCATGGGCGCTCCCAGCCGAACATGTTGCGGGCGCATGCCGATGCAAACCGATCGGCCCACGCGCGAACCGAGATCGGGAAACCGCGTGATCGGAAGCCTGAACTGCCAGCCCCGGCAGGCCAGCAGGAAATGGTCGGCTTCCGCCGTCACGTCGGCGGTAATGAAATTCATCGACGGCGAGCCGATAAAGCTCGCCACGAACCGGTTTGCCGGTCTGCGGTAGAGTTCGAGCGGCGTGCCGACCTGCTGCACGAAGCCCTCCTTCATGACCACGATCCGGTCGCCGAGCGTCATCGCTTCGGTCTGGTCGTGAGTGACGAAGATCGAGGTCGTTGGAACCCGCTGCCGCAGCTCCTTGAGCTCGAGCCGCATTTGGGCCCGCAGCTGCGCGTCGAGATTCGACAGCGGTTCGTCGAATAGAAAGACCTTGGGGTTGCGTACGATGCAGCGGCCGAGCGCCACGCGCTGCTGCTGGCCACCCGACAACTGATAAGGACGGCGGTCGAGCAGCGGCTCGATCGAGAGAATCCTCGCGGCGCGGCTGACGGCAGCCGCGATCTCCGCGTCGGGCACGCGGCGGTTACGCAGCCCGAAGGCCAGATTGTCGCGCACGCTCATGTGCTGATAGAGCGCGTAATTCTGGAACACCATGGCGATGTCGCGGTCCTTCGGCTGCAGGTGGTTGACGACCCGGCCGCCGATGGTGATGGTGCCGCCGCTGATCTCCTCGAGGCCCGCGATCATGCGCAGCGTCGTCGATTTGCAGCAACCGGACGGGCCGACCAGCACGACGAACTCGCGATCCTTGATGTCGAGATTGATGTCCTTGACCGCGACCACGTGGCCGTAAACCTTGTGCACGTTGGTCAGGACGACGGCGGCCATGGCGTTAGATCCTGAGCCCACGAATAACGTATCTTTGCCCGAACAGCGTCACGATCAGCGCCGGCACGAGCGCAATCACCGCGGTCGCGCTCATAAGATGCCACTCCATGCCGAGTTCGTGAACGAACTGCGCCATCACGACCGTCAAGATCGGCGTTTCAT
>DATEZE010000222.1:0-2680 GCA_035255845.1 Burkholderiaceae bacterium
GAACACGGCTGGGACCAGGCGCCCGCGGTCGGCCGGCTGGCAACCGCGGCCGGCTTCGGCAGCCTCGACACCGTGCGCGATGCGGTCGGCCACCCTCGCGTCACGCGGGCGCGCTGGTAAGCCTCCATTGGCACGGGGCGCCCGCGGGGGTGCAAATGCAGAAATTGGTGCGCCGAATTTGGACTGCGACGCCGGGGCGGCGTCGGTAACTCCGGGTCACGGCGCACCGTCATTGGAGCGCATCCGTACTTCGGCATAGGGCCGAAAACCGGGGAACGCAGCCCGGTTTTCACGGTCATCAGTATTCAAGTTTCAGCGCACCGCCACCGCGGCACTGCGGCCCTGGTTTGACGTTCGGCGCCGAGACTTCCTACACTCGACCTTCCCCGCAGGAATTTCGCCATGGATGATGCCAAGCAATTCATCGAGAAAACGGTCGCTGACCACCCCGTCGTGCTGTTCATGAAAGGGACAGCGCAGTTTCCGCAGTGCGGCTTTTCCGGGCGCGCGGTCCAGGTCCTGCGGCAAGCCGGCGCGCAGAACCTCGTGACGGTCAATGTGCTGGAAGACGAAGAGGTGCGACAGAGCGTCAAGGATTACGCCAACTGGCCGACGATCCCCCAGCTCTATGTCAACGGCCAGTTCGTCGGCGGCTCGGACATCATCATGGAGATGTACCAGTCCGGCGAGCTGCAGACTCTTCTGAAGGACGCGCAGACCACATAGGACCGCCGTGCGGCGCCTGATCGTCGCGATCACGGGCGCCAGTGGTGCCGCCTACGGCGTCCAGCTGCTGCGGCGTCTGCGCGAACGGCACGACGTGGAGATCCACCTGCTGCTGTCCGCAGCGGGCGTTCTTAACGCCTACCAGGAGTTGGACCTGAAGCGCGGCGATGTCGAGTCGCTGGCCCACGTGGTCCATAGCGTCAACGACATCGGTGCAACGATCGCCAGCGGATCCTTCGCGACCGACGGCATGGTGATCGCGCCCTGCTCGATGAAAACGCTGGCATCGATCGCGCATGGCGCCGCGGACAATCTGATCGCGCGCGCCGCGGACGTTTGCCTGAAGGAGCGACGTCGTCTCGTGCTGCTGGCGCGCGAGGCGCCGCTGAACCTCGCGCACATCCGCAACATGGAGGCAGTGACGCTAATGGGCGGCGTCATCTTTCCGCCGGTACCGGCGCTGTACCAGCGGCCGGCCTCGATCGACGACATGATCGACCATACCGTGCTCCGGGTCCTCGATCTGTTCGGCCTCGGCGCCGACGACGCGCCGCGCTGGAGCGGACGTATCGGCGGGAACGCCGGCTAGCGCGCTGGATCACGGCTGCTGCCGCGCCTTGAGTGGTGCCGGCAGAGGGACTCGAACCCCCGACCTTCGGTTTACAAAACCGCTGCTCTACCAGCTGAGCTATGCCGGCACGGGCGCTTCGCCGCGCTACTTGATGCGAGTGAGCTTTGGCCGCTCGCCACGCGGCGGAGGCGTGTCGTCCGGGGGGCTCGTGGCAGCCTGGTCACCGTTGGACGATTCCGGCACCAACTCAAGCGCGTTCCGGGCGCCACCCTCGACGGGGACCAATGCCATCGGCACCCGCGGACCGGAGGCCGCTTCGGGCTGGTCGACTCCAGCGGGAGCCGCCTCTCGCGGGACCTCGAAAGCCATGCCTTGGCCGTTTTCGCGCGCGTAGACCGCAAGCACCCGGTCGATCGGCACCATGACCTCGCGTGCGACGCCGCCGAAGCGCGCCTGGAACTCGATCGTTTCGTTGCCGAGCTGAAGGCGACTAGTGGCCAGCGGCGAGATGTTCAGCACGATCTCGCCATTTTTGACGAAGTCGCGCGGCACACGCACCGTCTCGTCGGCCAGCACGGCGATGTACGGGGTGTACCCCGAATCCGTGCACCACTGGTGGATCGCTCGGATCAGGTACGGCTTGGTGGAGATTTCCGACATTGCATCGTGGCCCAACTAGCGGCGCATCACCTTTTCGGACGGCGTCAGGGCCTCAATGTACGCCGGACGGGAAAAGATCCGCTCGGCGTATTTCATCAGCGGAGCGGCGGTTTTCGGCAGATCGATTCCGTAGTGGTCGAGCCGCCACAGCAGTGGCGCCAGCGCCACGTCCAGCATCGAGAAGTCCTCGCCGAGCATGTACTTGTTCTTGAGCATGATCGGCGCCAGCTGCGTCAGCCGGTCGCGGATCGTCGAGCGCCCCTTTTCGATCAGCTTCTGGTTGTTGCTGTTCTCGAGCGCCTGCACGTGCACGAACAGCTCGCGCTCGAAATTGAAGAGGAACAGCCGCGTCCGCGCCCGCATCACCGGGTCTGCTGGCATCAGCTGCGGATGCGGAAAGCGCTCGTCGATATATTCGTTGATGATGTTCGACTCGTAGAGCACGAGATCGCGCTCGACGAGAATCGGCACCTGCCCGTACGGGTTCATCACGTTGATATCTTCGGGCTTGTTGAACAGATCCACGTCGCGGATCTCGAAGTCCATACCCTTTTCGAACAGCACGAAGCGGCAGCGCTGCGAAAATGGGCAGGTGGTTCCGGAGTAAAGCACCATCATCTTTGTTTTCCTTGGAATCGACCCGGTGATCGCCGGTCGGCGGCCGTCTCGCGGCGCTTCGCGCCGCTCGTTGCGGTTGTACTACCTGCGGGCGCCGGGCCGCCC
>DATEZE010000223.1:0-8586 GCA_035255845.1 Burkholderiaceae bacterium
GCTGGTGGTCGTAAAGCCGAAGGATCCGGACTATCGCAGCGATCCTGACGCCGTCGCGCTGGCGACAGGCGCTGCCGATGTGCTCGCTGCGAGCACCTGCTCCGAAGATTTGCCGGCGGCGCTCGCCGGAGTGCGGCTCGCGGTTGCGATGACCGGCTATGACCGCGAATTCGGCTCTTCGCTGCGCGACCTGCGCAGCGCCGCGACCGAGGCCGCTGCGCAGCTCGCCACCATTGCCCAAGGCGATCTGGCGTTCGTGTTCGGCACCGAGCGCAGTGGACTCTCGAACGCCGACGTGCTTCGCTGTCAATGGTGTGCCGCGATCCCGGCCGATCCGCACTTCGCGTCGCTGAATCTCGCGCAGTCGGTGCAGGTCACCGCCTATGAGTGTCAGCTCGCGCTCAGGGGCACAGCCGCGATCCATCCGGATCAGCTGCGCTTCGACAACGACGAATTGCCTGCGGGTGTGGAGGCGCTCGAGAAGCTCTACGAGCACTTCGAGCAGGCAGCTACTGCCGTCGGTTTCCACGATCCGGACGAGCCGAAGACTCTGATGGTGCGGGTGCGCCGACTGTTGAACCGAGCACGGCCGACTCAGACCGAGGTGGACCTGCTGCGAGGTGTGCTAGCGGCTGTCATCGCGTCACGCGCAGATCGCGCGGGCAGAAAGCGCGACGCCAAAGAGCGCAAGCGTGGGCGCGGCTAGTCGCCGTCCGTACAATCGGCCGACTCACCGGTCCAATTCATGTTCAGTCATCTGCGCCAAGACATCGACTGCATCATCCAGCGCGACCCGGCAGCCCGTTCGCGCTGGGAAGTGCTGACCTGCTATCCAGGCCTGCATGCGCTGACGCTGCATCGTCTCGCGCATGCGTGCTGGAACAGCGGTCTGCGCTGGATCGGTCGGTTCATCTCGCACCTGTCGCGCTGGTTCACCGGCATCGAGATCCATCCGGGCGCAAGGATCGGTCGTTTCGTGTTCATCGACCACGGGATGGGCATCGTGATCGGCGAAACCGCAGAGATCGGCGACGGCACGACGATTTATCAAGGGGTAACGCTTGGCGGCACCTCGTTATCAAGGGGATCAAAGAGGCATCCGACGCTCGGACGCGACGTGATCGTTGGTGCCGGCGCCAAGATCCTCGGCGGCTTCACGATCGGTGACGGCGCCCGCATCGGATCCAACGCGGTCGTGATCAAGGAAGTGCCGGCCGGCGCGACCGCCGTGGGCAATCCGGCGCGCATCCTGCATCGCGATCTCGACGCGCAGCGCGAGCATGCAGCCAACCAGATGGGATTCTCGGCTTACGGCTTGGCGCAGGATGGCGACGATCCGCTGGCCAAAGCGCTGCACGGGCTGATCGATCACGCCGCCGCACAGCAGCGCGAGATCGAGCGGCTCGTCGCCGCGCTCGAGCGCAACGGCATTGCGCTCGACGAGGCCAAGCGCGAGGCGCCGACGGTCGACCCGCGGCAGCTGAACCGCCTTGTCGACGAGTGACGGCGCGGTTTGATACTCCTTTTTGGCATGAAAATCCGGCCGTATGGACGGGTTTAGCCTCCCGTGCGCCATGCAATAGTCCGCGGTCGTCAAACGATGTCAGGCTGGGGAGGTTGTGCATGGAACGGTGGGTGCGGCGGGGCCTGTTCTTTGCGGCGCTGTCGGCGTCGACGTGCGCTCATGCGCAACTTAGTTTTCCTGCCGACGCCTGGTGGGACAACCGCTGGTACGTCGCGCCGTTCGTGCAGTTCACCTTCCCCGACAATGCGCGTCTCGCCAAAGACGGCACCGGCATCGGCGCGGCCGTGGGCAAGGCGATCGCACCGAGCTGGGACGTCGAAGTGCGCGGCGCCTACGAGGAACTGAACGCTCAAGGCGCGCCGGAAAACTGGCACAACTGGATATTGGAAGCCGACGGCAAGTGGTATTTCCTCGGGCGCCGCGGGCGCGCGGGCTGGGATGAAATCCAGCCGTATGCGATCGCCGGCCTGGGCTTGATCAATGACAGTGTCGGCGCCAGCAAGACGAGCATCACGGCCAATGCCGGCCTTGGCTTCACGCTGGCGCTCGGACAATGGGGCCGCTTTTTCATGGACGGCCGCTACCGCTGGGATTCGAACAGCGGCAAGCTCGTCAGCCAGAATTCCTTCGGAGACTGGGTGCTTAACGTCGGCGTGGTGATTCCGTTCGGTGCTGCACCGGCCGTCACCGAGCCGGCCGTCGCCAAGGCGCCACCCGCTCCGCGACCTCCACCACCGCCACCGCCGGCAGCCGTCGCGACCCCGGTAGCGCCGCCGCCACCGCCGCCGCCCGTGGCCAGGCCGCAGACGACTACGCGGACCTTCGAAATCTCGGCCGACGGGATGTTTCCCTTTGACAAAGCGGCGCTGACTCCTGTTGGAGAGTCTCGCATCGAGAACATGATCGAGGGGTTGCGTCAGGCGGGCGTTACCGGGCTGACCAGCATCACGATCATCGGCCACACCGATCCGCTGGGTTCACCGGACAACAACATGCGCCTTTCGGAAGAACGCGCAATGGCGGTTCGCAACTACCTCGTCGGCCGCGGCCTCCCGGCGAACATCATCAAGACCGAGGGCCGGGGCGAGTCGCAATTGAAAGTCACCGAAGCGGAGTGCCGCGCCAGCGGTCGCGCGGCGACACGCAGCGAACTGATCGCGTGCCTGGCGCCGGACCGCCGCGTCGAGATCACCGCGGTCGCGGTGCAGGGGAACGCCAAGCCGTAGCGCGGACCGCACGCAGCGAAGGGCTCTCCAATCGTGGAGAGCCGCGCCTAGTCGTCGAAAAACACGAGGCGCGGGCGGCCTTCGGCAAAGTCGAGAAAGCCACCGCGCGGTTCAACCGCGTCGCTGTCCCAGTCGGGCAGTACCCAGCGCTCGGCCAGCGCATGATCGATCTCATGCACGTGAGTTCCTGGCCGGTGCGTATGGCCGTGGATCACGCGGTGGACGCCGGCATTTGCCAGCGCCGACGTCACGACCTCGGGCGTGACGTCCATGATGTCCATCGGCTTCAGTGCCTTCTCCGTTTCGCTCTGCATGCGCGCGCCGCGCGCGACCGCGATCCGTTCGGAAACAGGCTTTGCGAGGAATTCGCGCTGGAACTGCGGCTCGCGCACCATTGCGCGGAACTGCTGGTAAGCCACGTCGCGGGTACACCAGGCATCGCCGTGCGCGAGCAGCGTGAGCAAGCCGGCGATGTCGACCGTGACCGGATCGGCGACCAGCGTCGCGCCGGTCGTCCGCGCGAAGTCCGATCCGAGCAGCAGGTCGCGGTTGCCGTGCATCACGAGGACACGCTGGCCCGAGCGGCTGGCCGCGGCCAGCGCCGCGACGACCGGTACGGCCGCAGCCGCCGCGTCATCGCCGATCCAGAAGTCAAAGAGGTCGCCGAGAATCACGAGTTCCGGATGCGCTGGCGCGTCCTCCTGCATGAATCGCAGGAAGCGCGCCAGCGTGCGCGGCCGCTCCTGCGTCAGGTGCAGGTCGGAAATGAAGATCGGGTCGAGCAGCCGACCAATCTCCCGCGTGACCGCGAGCGCCGGTGGCAGCGCCTCGGTCGCAGGGTTCACTGGATGATTTCGGCCCGCTCGATCAGCACGTCCACCTCGGGCACGTCGGCGTGGCCGCCGCTGCGCGCGGTACGCACCGCCTTGATCTTGTCGACCACATTGAAGCCCTCGGTCACCTTGCCGAACACGCAGTAGCCCCAGCCCTGCGCCGTCGGCGCCGTGTGGTTCAGGAAATCGTTGTCGGCGACGTTGATGAAGAACTGCGCGGTGGCCGAGTTCGGGTCGCTGGTGCGCGCCATCGCGACCGTGTACTTCGCGTTGCGCAGGCCATTGCGCGCCTCGTTCGGGATCGGATCCTCGGCCGTCTTCTGCCGCATGCCGGCCTCGAAGCCACCGCCCTGGATCATGAAGCCGTTGATGACGCGATGGAACAGCGTGCCGTCGTAGAAGCCGTTACGCACGTACGCCTCAAAGTTCTCGGCCGTCTTCGGCGCACGTTGATGATCGAGTTCGATCGTGATTGGACCGAGGGTGGTGTACAGGCGAACCATGCGAGCTCCAGGATTCGGATAGAAGTGGATTACTTGAGAATGCGTGCCGTCTTGATGAGGACCGGCGTGCTCGGCAGGCTGGCATGCGGGCCTTTGGACTCGGTAGGCACGGCACGGATCTTGTCGACCACGTCCATGCCTTCGACGACCTTGCCGAACACCGCGTAGCCGTGCCCGTCCGGGCTCGGATAGTCGAGGCGCGGATTATCGACGACGTTGATGAAAAACTGCGACGTGGCCGAATTCGGGTCACTACGTCGTGCCATCGACACCGCGCCACGATCGTTCTTCAGGCCATTCTGGCTTTCGAGGGCGATCGGGGCCCGCGTCGGCTTTTCGTTGAGGTCGGCGGTATAGCCTCCGGCCTGAATCATGAAGTTGCTCATCACACGATGGAACACCGTGTTGTCGTAATGACCGCTCTTCACGTACTCGAGAAAATTGGCGACGGACTTCGGCGCCGCCTGTGCGTTGAGCTGGATCACGATCGTGCCCAGCGTCGTGTCGAGGGCGACTCTCTGGGCCCACGAAAGCGCGGGCAAAGTCAGCAACAACAACATCACACCGAAACGTCTCATCGCAGGTCCTTGTAGTTGGAGTCAGCGCGTGCTGCGCGCCTTCGTGATCATTTCACGCGACAGACTGAGCTTGGCTCCCGCCTGCCGGTTTGCCGGATCGAGCTTCGAGGCCCGCTGGTAGGCGTCGGCCGCCATCTGCAGGTAGATGTCGCCGAGGTTCTCGTAGGCGGTCGCGTAGTTGGGTGCCGCGAAGATCGCTTGCTCGAGCGCAGCTCGGGCATTGTCGAGACGACCCTCGCTCGCGTAGATGACGGCCAGGTTGTTGTACGGCTCGGGCAATTCCGGGAATTCCTCCGTCAGCTTCTGAAACACCTCGCGTGCCTGCTGCGTCTGCTTCAGCTCGGTCAGGATGACGCCGCGCACGAAGCGCATCTGCGCGTCCCGCGGGTTCTTCGCCAGATGCTCATCGGCGCGCGCAAGCGCCTGTGGCAGCCGGTTCGTGGCCAACAGTTGCTGCACCTGCTGCAGGTCGGTCGGTGGCTCGCGGTCCGTCGAGAGTGTGCCGATGGTCTGCGGTGGAAGCGCCGACGAGACCTGTGACCAGGCCGGACACGTCGTCGCTGCGACGATCGCGAAAGGGAGGATGCGGCGGAAAAGCATCAAGGCGCTGCGTCGGGCCAGGAATGGGGGTGAAACGGGACGCGTTGATATACTGAAACGATTCTACAACTACCCCTGGTGAAATGAGACTCCAGCGCTGTTGACAAGCCTGCTGCGGCTTTGTTCATCGCCATCATTCCGTCCGGCGCACGACGGACGTTCACGGGGATCCTGCATGACGATCGAGATCTACAACACGCTGACGCGTCGTAAGGAACCTTTGCGGCCGATCGAGGCCGGCAAGCTGCGCATGTACGTCTGCGGAGTCACGACGTACGACCTGACACACATCGGGCACGGCCGCACTTTTGTCGCCTTCGACGTGATGCAGCGCTGGTTGCGCGCCCGCGGGTTCGATCTCACCTACGTGCGCAACATCACGGACATCGATGACAGGATCATCCGGCGAGCTGCCGAAAACAACGAGACGCCGTCGCACCTGACCGCGCGCTACATCACGGCGATGCACGAGGATTTCGCGGCACTGGGACTGCAGAACCCCGATCACGAGCCGCGCGCGACCGACTATGTCCCGCAGATGCTCGACATCATCGGGCTGCTCCAGGACCGCGATCTGGCATACCAGGCCGGCGATGGCGACGTGAACTTCGCGGTCCGCAGTTTTCCCCGCTACGGCAGACTGTCCGGACGCTCGCTCGACGAACTGCGCGCCGGTGAGCGCGTTGCGGTCGACGCGAGCAAGCGCGACCCGCTCGACTTCGTGCTCTGGAAGAAGGCCAAGCCCGGCGAGCCGCAGTGGCCGTCGCGTTGGGGCGAGGGGCGCCCGGGATGGCACATCGAGTGCTCGGCGATGGCGAGCGAACTGCTGGGGCAGACTTTCGATATCCACGGCGGTGGACCGGACCTGATCTTCCCGCACCACGAGAACGAGATCGCGCAGAGCGAAGGGGCATTCGATCAGCCGTTTGCGAATCTTTGGATCCACACGGGCGCGTTGCGCATGGGCGACGACAAGATGTCCAAGTCGCTCGGCAACGTCGTGACCATCCGTGACGCGGTGACGCGGCATGATCGCGAAGTCGTGCGCTTCTTCTTGCTGCGCTCGCACTATCGCAGCCAGTTCCAGTTCACCGAAGATCAGCTGGTTGAGGCGCGCGCGGCGCTGACACGGCTTTACACCGCGCTACGCGATGCGCCTGCCGATGAAGCCGCGCTCGACTGGAGGGAGCCGTACGCCGCGGCCTTCGGCGCTGCGATGGATGACGACTTCAACACGCCCGTCGCGGTTGCGACTCTGTTCGACCTTGCGAGCGAAGTGAACCGGTCGCGCTCGCCGACTCTTGCACGGCAGCTCCGGCATCTTGGCGGGTTGCTCGGGCTGCTACAGCGTGCGCCCGCGGATTTCCTGCGCGGCGGCGATTCGGTAGACGTCGCGCGGGTCGAAGGGCTGATCGCCGAGCGCGGCGCCGCTAAGCAGGCGCGGAATTTTGCCGAGGCCGATCGCATCCGTGCAGCGCTCGCGGCCGACGGCATCGTGCTCGAGGACGGCGCGGCCGGGACGACGTGGCGACGCCAGTAGCGGCCGCCGCGCGGCCACCATACTGGGTGCAGGCGCGCCGGGCACTGTCGCGCGGCGATACGACGATGGCAGGCATCATCGCTGCACATCCGAGAGTTGCACTGGCCTCGCGCGGAGACGCCTTCACGACGCTGGCGCGCTCGATCGTCGGCCAGCAGATCTCGGTGAAGGCCGCGCAGGCGGTCTGGGGCCGTTTTGCCGCTTGCTGCGGCGAGCTCGCGCCGCAAGCGGTGCTGCGGCGGCGCGCGAGGACGCTGCGGGCATGCGGCCTATCGGACCGCAAGGTCGAATACATCCGCGACCTCGCCGGGCACTTTGTCAGCGGAAGGGTCGACCCGGCGAAGTTCGCAAACCAGTCCGATGAAGAAATCATCGCGGAACTGGTCGATATTCGCGGCATCGGCCGCTGGACCGCGGAGATGTTCTTGATCTTCAATCTGCTCCGGCCTAATGTCCTGCCGCTGGACGACCTGGGTCTGGTAAAGGCCGTGAGTCTCAACTATTTCGACGGGGCGTCGATGCAGAGTCGGGAGGGGCGGGCGCAGATCATCGCGCTGGCCGCGGTGTGGGAGCCTTGGCGCAGCGTCGCGACCTGGTATCTGTGGCGCAGTCTCGATCCGGTGCCGGTCGAATACTAAAGGCAGCAATGGCAAAGACCACCTTTCTGGAGTTCGAGCAGCCGATCGCCGAACTCGAGGCCAAGATCGACGAGCTGCGCTTCGTGCAGGACGACTCCGCGGTGGATATTTCCGAGGAGATCGAGCGGCTGCAGAAAAAGAGCCAGACGCTGATCAAGGACATCTACGCCAAGCTGTCGCCGTGGCAGGTGTCGCAGATCGCCCGCCACCCGCAGCGGCCGTACACGCTCGACTACATCGGCGACATCTTCACTGACTTCCACGAACTGCATGGCGACAGGTCGTTCGCCGATGACCTGTCGATTATCGGCGGCCTGGCCCGCTTCAACGGTCAGGCGGTGATGGCGCTGGGCCATCAGAAGGGCCGCGACACGAAGGAACGCGCGCTGCGCAATTTCGGCATGAGCCTTCCGGAAGGCTATCGCAAAGCGCTGCGGCTGATGAAGCTTGCCGAGAAATTTGGTTTGCCCGTCTTCACGTTCGTTGACACGCCGGGTGCGTATCCGGGCATCGACGCCGAGGAGCGCGGGCAGTCGGAGGCGATCGGGCACAACCTGTTCGAGATGTCGCAGCTCACGGTGCCGATCATCACGACAATCATCGGCGAGGGCGGCTCAGGTGGCGCACTCGCGATCGCCGTCGCTGACCAGGTCCTGATGCTGCAGTACTCGACCTATTCGGTGATTTCGCCGGAAGGCTGCGCATCGATCCTGTGGAAGAGCGCCGACAAGGCGCCCGAGGCCGCCGAGGCGCTCGGACTCACGGCGCATCGCCTGAAGGCGCTCGGGCTGATCGACAAGATCGTCACCGAACCGCTTGGCGGCGCGCATCGCGACTCCAAGCAAATGTCGGCACTGCTCAAGCGTGCACTGGCCGACGCCCTGCGGCAGTTCTCCGGCATGAAGCCGCGCGAGCTGGTCGCCGCTCGGCATGCGCGGCTTCTCGCCTATGGCCGCTTCAAGAACACGGCCGACGAAAGCTGATCCGCTCGACCGCGTGCTGCTCGATGCAGCCGCGCAGGCGCTGCGCGATGCGGCAGCCTTGGCGCATGCCCGCGAGGCCGACGAGACGGCATTGCGAAGACGCCCGCCGCGGCCCGCGGCGGCGACAGTCGTTGTTGGCTACAGCGGCGGGCGCGACTCG
>DATEZE010000224.1:0-53879 GCA_035255845.1 Burkholderiaceae bacterium
AGTCCCGCTAGACCTTCGGCCCGAGCCAATGGCCGTCTTCACCGCGATCACTCGCGCCGAAGCCGCGAGTTTCCTGACGCAGTTCGCGATCGGCGAGCTGACGGACCTGCACGGCATCGCCACTGGCATCGAAAACACGAATTTTTTCCTGACGACGACCGATGGGCGCTTTGTTCTGACGATCTTTGAGCGACTGACCTTCAAGCAGCTGCCCTTTTATCTGGAACTGATGCGGCACCTGTCGCGCCGCGGGCTGCCGGTGCCGGCGCCACAGGAAAACCGCAGCGGCGCGCTGCTGTCGGAAATCAAGGGCAAGCCCGCGGCGATCGTTACGCGCCTCGAGGGCGAGGCCGTCACCGAGCCGAACGCATCGCACTGCGCACTGGTGGGTGAGGTGCTGGCGAAAATGCACCTTGCCGCGTCAGATTTCCCGCTGTTCCAACCGCATCTGCGCGGCATCGGCTGGTGGAAAGAATCGGTGCCGAAACTGGAACCACACATCCCCGATCATGTGTTCCAGCGCCTGGCCGATGAACTGATCTACCAGGACACCTTCTTCCGCAGCGCCCGTTTCGAGCGCCTGCCGGCCGGTCCGATCCATGCCGACCTGTTCCGCGACAACGTGCTGATGTTAAAAAACGGCGCCGACGAGGCGATTGGCGGGCTGATCGACTTCTACTTCGCCGGTTGTTCGCTTTGCCTGTTCGACCTGGCCGTCACGATGAACGACTGGTGCATCAACCTGGCCACTGGTGCGTTCGACATGGTGCGGGCGCAGGCGATGATGGACGCATATCACGCAGTGCGACCGCTGCACGAGGAGGAGCACGAAGCCTGGCGCACGGTACTCCGCGCCGCGGCACTGCGGTTCTGGATCTCGCGGCTCTACGACTACTACCTGCCACGCCCCGCCGAGGTGCTGACGCCGCATGATCCCACCCACTTCGAGCGGATTCTGGAGCATCGGATCGCTGACGCGACTCTCCCGTGGCCCAGTGCGGCCGGGTGAGCCGCGCCGATAGAATGCGGCATGCAAGTCAGAACGCTGCCGGCGGCTGCCGGCTGGGGCTGGTTGCGCGAAGGCCTTTCCCTGTATCGACGTCAGGCGTTCGCGTTTACCGCGCTCGTGATCCTGTATTCGATGGCGTTGATGCTGATTGCGAACGTTCCGCTCGTCGGGCTACCGTTGGCGGCCCTCCTGGTGCCGTTCGGAACAGTCGGCATTACCGCGGCCGGACGCGAGGTGGAACGCAACGTCGTGCCGATGCCCTCGCTGCTGATCGAAGGCTTCAAGCATCCCCAGCGTAACGCGCTGATACGCCTCGGCGTCATCCATGCAGGCCTCGTGGTGCTGATGACCATGCTCACCGCGTTGTTCGCGCAGGACGAACTCGCCAACTGGAAAGTCGTCGACGGCCAGCTCGACCCGAGCTCGGTTGCGGCCAACGTGCCGTGGGACGCGATCACTGCAGCCGCGATCGTCTACACGCCGATCCTGATGCTCACCTGGTTCGCACCGCAGCTCATCGCCTGGCACCAGTATCCCGTCGGCAAGGCAATGTTCTTTTCGCTGATTGCCTGCTGGCGCAACCGCTGGCCGTTCCTCGTGCTCGGCATCGCGCTGGCTGCGCTCATCTTTGCAGTGTCATGGCTAACTTCGGTGCTGCTCAACCTCGTGGGCGCCTCGCCGCAAGTGGGTTCGCTGATGCTTGCACCAGTTGCACTGCTGCTCACTAGCGTTGCCTATTCGACGCAGTATCCGATCTATCGCACCGTCCTCGATCCGAGCGCCGACGTGCAGGACGCACCACCTGCAACGGTGTAGGGCCTAGGCCGGCGTCAGCTTTGCGACCGCCAAGGCCAGCCATTTCACGCCGACCGGGCCGAAGTTGACCTGGGCCCGTGCATCGTCGCCGCTGCCTTCGAGATTGATGACGACGCCTTCGCCAAAGCGCGTGTGGCGCACCGCCTGGCCGATTCGCACGCCATGCGACGGCGCCCGTGCCGGCGGCGCGCTCGGCGCTGCAGGACGCACGCCAGCATCGTGCCACTGGCCAAAGCGGCCGCCGCCACCGACCGGCTGGCGCGGCGTCAGCCACTTGACCGCAGTTGCCGGCAACTCCTCGAGGAAACGGGATTTCATGCCGTAGCGCGTCTGTCCGTGCAGCAGACGACTCTGCGCGAGGCTGACGTAGAGCCGTCGCCGCGCACGCGTGATCGCGACATACATCAGCCGGCGCTCCTCCTCGAGTCCGTCGAGCTCGTTCAGGCTGTTTTCGTGCGGGAACAGCCCTTCCTCCAGGCCCGTGATGAACACGGCGAAAAACTCGAGTCCCTTGGCCGAGTGGACGGTCATCAGCTGCAGCGCGTCCTGGCCCGCCTCGGCCTGGTTGTCGCCGGCCTCGAGCGACGCATGGGAGAGGAACGCGGCCAGCGGCGAAGGGATCTGGGTCGCGCTTTCCTCTGCGCTCGCCTGCGTCGCCGGCGCATCCTGCGCGTAGCCTTCTTCAGAGATGAACGCGGCCGCGGCGTTGACCAACTCATTCAGGTTTTCAATGCGCTCCTGCCCTTCGCGCTCGGTCTGATAGTGCTGGATCAGCCCGCTGCGCTGCATCACCACGTCGACGATCTCCGACAACGGCAGATGAGCGGTTTCGAAGCCTAGGCTGTCGATCAGGTTCACGAACGCGCCGAGGTTGTTCCCGGCCTTGCCGGTCATGGCGCCGACCGCTGCATAAAGACTCGTGTTGCCGGCGCGCGCGGCGTCAGCGAGCTGCTCGAGCGAGCGCGCGCCAATACCGCGCGGCGGGAAATTGACGACGCGCAGGAACGCGGTGTCGTCGGCCGGATTCTCGATCAGTCGCAGGTACGCGAGCGCGTGCTTGATCTCGGCACGCTCGAAAAAACGCAGCCCACCATAGACGCGGTACGGAATCGCCGCATTGAACAGCGCATGCTCGATCACGCGTGATTGCGCGTTCGAGCGATACAGCACCGCGATCTCAGCGCGCGCGTGGCCCTCGGCGATCAATCCCTTCACTTCGTCGACCAGCCAGGCGGCCTCGTAGCCGTCGGTCTGCGCCTCATAGACGCGCACCGGCTCGCCTTCGCCGGCGTCGGTCCACAGGTTCTTGCCCAGGCGGCGTGCGTTGTGGGCGATCAGCGCGTTGGCGGCGTTCAGGATATGAGCGACCGAGCGGTAGTTCTGCTCGAGCTTGATCAGGTTCTGCACGCGGAACTCGCGTTCGAAGTCGGCCATGTTGCCGACGTTGGCGCCGCGGAATGCATAGATGGACTGGTCGTCGTCGCCGACCGCAAAAATGGCGTTCTTCCCGCCGGCGAGCAGCTTCAGCCAGGCGTACTGCAGCTTGTTGGTGTCCTGGAACTCGTCGACGAGGATGTGGCGGAACCGGTCCTGATAATGGGTGCGCAGGATTTCGTTGCGGTCGAGCAGTTCGTAGCAGCGCAGTAGCAGCTCGGCGAAGTCTACGACACCCTCGCGGTTGCACTGCGCGTCGTAGAGCGCGTAGAGCTCGACGAACCTGCGGTTGTAGTCGTCGTTGACCTCGACGTCCTTTGCCCGCAGACCGGCGTCTTTGGAGCTGTTGATGAAGTGCTGCAGGTTGCGCGGTGGATAGCGCTCATCATCGATGTTGTTGGCCTTCAGCAGGCGCTTGATCGCCCCGAGCTGATCGGCGGAGTCGAGGATCTGGAAGGTCGACGGCAGTCCGGCGTCACGGTGGTGCGCGCGCAGCATCCGGTTGCACAGACCGTGGAAGGTGCCGATCCACATGCCGCGCACGTTGATCGGCAGCATCGCGGCGAGCCGCGTCAGCATTTCCTTCGCCGCCTTGTTCGTGAAGGTCACCGCGAGCACGCCCTGCGGTGACAACTGCCCGGTCTGGATCAGCCAGGCGATGCGCGTCGTCAGCACGCGGGTCTTGCCGCTGCCGGCACCGGCGAGGATCAGGGCGGACTGATTGGGAAGCGTGACGGCAGCGAGTTGCTGCTCGTTCAGGTTCTGCAACAGATTCATGAGCGGATCGCAGTTTAGCGGCCCCTATAATCGCTCCTTTGAATCAAATACTTACGAGCGTGATGGAACCGAAGTACGACCCGCAAGCCGTGGAGCGAGCCGCACAGGCCCACTGGGCGCGCACGCAGGCGTATCACGCGGTCGAGCAGGCGAAGGACGCGCGCGGCAAACCTAAGCCCAAGTTTTACGTCTGCTCGATGCTGCCGTATCCCAGCGGCAAGCTGCACATGGGGCACGTGCGCAACTACACGTTGAATGACGTGATGTATCGCATCCTGCGGATGCGCGGGTACAACGTGATGACGCCGATGGGCTGGGATGCCTTCGGCTTGCCAGCGGAGAACGCGGCGATCGAAAACAACGTTCCGCCCGCAAAGTGGACTCACGGCAACATCGCCGAGATGAAGGCGCAGATGCAGCCACTCGGGCTCGCCTTCGACTGGTCGCGCGAACTGGCCACCTGTCAGCCCGGGTACTACAGGTGGAACCAATGGATGTTCCTGCGGATGCTCGACAAGGGCATCGCCTACCGCAAGACGCAGGTCGTCAACTGGGATCCGGTCGACCAGACCGTTCTTGCCAACGAACAGGTCGTCGACGGCCGCGGCTGGCGTTCGAACGCGATCGTCGAGAAACGCGAGATCCCCGGCTACTACCTCGGCATCACGCGATATGCGGACGAATTGCTCGACGACCTGGAGAAGCTCGACTGGCCGCCGCAGGTCAAGGCGATGCAGGAGAACTGGATCGGCCGGAGCGTCGGCGTCAACTTCGGGTTTCCCTACGAAGTCGACGGCGAGAAGAAGCTGCTGCGTGTGTTCACGACCCGCGCCGACACGATCATGGGCGTGACCTTCATGGCGATCGCGGCCGAGCATCCGCTTGCCGCCCGACTCGCACAAGGCCGCTCGGACATCAACGCGTTCATCGAGGAGTGCAAGAAGGGCGGCCTTGCCGAAGCCGACCTTGCGACGATGGAAAAGAAGGGCGTGCCGACTGGATTCTCGGTCACGCATCCGCTGACCGGAGCCGCCGTGCCCGTATGGATCGGAAACTACGTGCTTATGGGCTACGGCGAGGGCGCGGTCATGGGCGTGCCGGCGCACGACGAGCGCGACTTTGCGTTCGCGAAGAAGTACGGCTTGCCGATCCAGCAGGTGATTGGCGTGCCGGGCGAGACGTTTTCGCTCGAGGACTGGCACGAGTGGTATGCCGACAAGGCGCGCGGGACCTGCGTGAACTCGGGCAAGTACAACGGACTCGGCTATGAGGCGGCCACCGATGCGATTGCCGCTGACCTGAAAGCTAAGGGCCTCGGCGACAAACAGGTGCAGTACCGGCTGCGCGACTGGGGCATCTCGCGCCAGCGCTATTGGGGCACACCGATACCGATCATCCACTGCGAGTCCTGCGGTCCGGTGCCTGTGCCGGAAAAGGACCTGCCGGTTGTACTTCCCGAGGGCCTGATACCGGACGGCAGCGGAAACCCGCTGAACAAGTACGAGCCCTTCCTGAAGTGCACCTGCCCTCGCTGCGGCGGCCCGGGGCGGCGCGAGACCGACACTATGGACACGTTTGTCGACTCGGCCTGGTACTACATGCGCTATTGCTCGCCGGGCGCGGCCGACGCGATGGTCGACACGCGCAACGACTACTGGATGCCGATGGACCAGTACATCGGCGGCATCGAGCACGCGGTGTTGCACCTGCTGTACGCGCGTTTCTGGACCAAGGTGATGCGCGACATGGGGCTGGTGAAGTTCGGCGAACCGTTCCAGCGCCTGTTCACGCAAGGCATGCTGACGCACGAGTGCTACTACCGCGAGGATGCGGCGGGGAGGAAGCGCTGGTTCTATCCCGCCGAGATCGAGATCGAGTACGACGACAAGGGCCGGCCCCTCAAGGTGACGGCCCTCGAGGACGGGCTGCCGGTCAGCTTCGGCGGTATCGAGAAGATGTCGAAGAGCAAGAACAACGTGGTCGAGCCGCGCGACATCATCGACCGGTTCGGCGCCGATACCGCGCGTGCATTCGTCATGTTCGCCGGCCCGCCGGACCAGAGCGCAGCCTGGAGCAATTCGGGCGCCGAGGGCACCTATCGCTTTCTCCGGCGCCTGTGGAACTACTGCAGCGAGCGGCAGGCCGCGCTGAAATCCCAGCCGAAGCTCGACGCCCGGGCCCTGAATGCCGCGCAGAAGGAGCTGCGGCGAGACATTCACGCCAATCTTAAGCAGGCGGACTTCGACTACGCGCGCCTGCAGTACAACACCGTCGTTTCCGCGGCGATGAAGATGCTGAACGCGCTGGAGGATGCGCGGCTCGGCCCCGCCTCGGCAGATGCGGCGCTTCTGACCGAGGCTGTGGGCATCCTGCTGCGCACGCTCTACCCAATCGCACCGCACATCTCGCACGCACTGTGGAACGAACTGGGTTATGCAGCCGCATTCGGCGCCGAGATCATCGACGCACCGTGGCCGCAGCCCGATCCCGCGGCCCTGCAGCAGGACGAGATCGAACTCGTCGTGCAGGTCAACGGCAAGCTGCGCGCCTCGATTCGCGTGCCGGCCGCGGCCGACAATGGCGCGATCGAGCGCGCAGCGGTGGCCGATGCCAATGTTCAGAAGTTCGTCGCGGGGCAAACAGTCAAGCGGGTGATTGTCGTGCCCGGCAAGCTGGTGAACGTGGTCGTCTGATGCGGCGTCGGCAACTGCTGCTTGCAATCGGTGCGGCATCTCTGGCGGGATGCGGCTTCCGGCTGCGCGGCACGCAGAGTTTGCCGGTCGAGACGATCTACCTCGCACTGCCGGTCAATTCTCCGATCGGTGCCGAGATGTCCCGCCTGCTTCGTTCGTCCACGAACGCCAAGGTTGTCACCGATCGCCAGGCCGCACAGGCGGTGTTCGAACTGCTTGGCGAAACCCGCGAACGTGAAGTGCTGGCGATCAATTCGCAGGGTCGCGCCACCGAATATCAAATTCGCCTGCGCATCCGCTTCCGCGTGCTGGATCACAGCGCGGGCGAGTTGATCGGGCCGACCGACCTCATGGCCCGACGCGACATCACCTTCAACGAGTCCGACTTGCTGGCGAAGGAATCGGAAGAAGGACTGCTGTATCGCGACATGCAGAGCGACCTGGTGCGGCAGATGGTGAGCCGCCTCGCAGGCATGCGGGCAGAAGCCACTTGATGCAGACGAGGGTCGACGCGCTTTCCGGCGTGCTGGCCCGCGCCGAGCGTGAGCGGCTCATGCCGCCGCTGGTCGTCGTCAGCAGCGACGAGGCGTTGCTCGCGCTGGAAGCCCAGGACGCGCTGCGCCAGAGTGCGCGCGCACTCGGCTACACAGAGCGCGAGGTGCTCAACGTGGATGCGCGTTTCGACTGGTCTAAGCTGACGCAGGCCACTCTGGCACTGTCGCTGTTCGCCGAGCGGCGCATCATCGAGGTCCGTTTGCCGACCGGCAAGCCAGGCGTCGCTGGCGCTACGGCGCTCGAGGCGCTGGCCGAATCCGTGCCCGCAGACACGCTGACCCTGATCGCCCTCCCGAAGCTCGACCGCAAGACCCGCGAGGCGCGCTGGGCGAGCGCACTTGCACGCGCGGGTACCTGGTTGGACATCGAGACGATCGAGCGCGCCCGCTTGCCGCAGTGGATCGGCGAGCGGCTGGCGCGACAGCGGCAGAGCGTGCCGCCCGACGCGCTGGAATTCATCGCCGACCGCGTCGAGGGCAACCTGTTCGCCGCGCATCAGGAAATCGCCAAGCTTGCGCTGCTGTATCCGGCCGGCGGCTTGTCGCTCGATCAGGTACGCGACGCCGTGCTGAATGTCGCGCGCTATGACGTCTCGCAGCTGCAAGCCGCAATGGTTGGCGGTGACCGCAAGCGGGTCGCAAAGACGATGGCTGGCCTGCGCGACGAAGGTGAGGCGCTGCCGCTGATCATCTGGGCCATCGCCGAGGAATTACGTGCGCTGATCCGGGTCAAAGCGCTGGTCGCCAGCGGCCGACCGCTCGCGGCGGCGGCTCGCGAAAACCGGATCTGGGGCCCGCGCGAGCGACTGTTCGAGCGCGCGTTGGGACGCCTCGATCTCGACCGGCTGGAGCACACCGTGGCGCGGATCGCCGACATCGACCGGTTGGCCAAGGGGCTGCGTGCGCCAAAGGCCGACAGCGACCCTTGGCTAGAATTGACCGACATCGCCCTCGACGTTGCGACATGACCTCGAGGGCTGGGAACTGTCCGTGAACGTGCGCACCGAGCATCGCAGCATCGCGACCGCCGCTGGCGAGGATGATCGCGTGCACTCTGATTTCGGCGGTGACTTGGATGCCTACATGCGGCACGTCGGCCAGACGGCCCGGACCGTGGCCCCGGCCATGGCACGGGCGACGACGGCGCAGCGTAACGGCGCCCTGCGGCAGCTGGCGCAGCGCGTCCGTACGGCGCAAGGCGAATTGCTGGCGGCCAACCGGCAGGATCTTGAGCGCGCGAGATCCGCTGGACTTGCCCTGGCACTGGTCGACCGCCTGACGCTGGACGATTCGACCATCGAGCAGATGGCCGACGGCGCCGAACAGGTGGCGCAGCTGCCGGATCCGATCGGCGCGATCGTCGACGTGCGCTCGCAGCCAAGCGGCATCGATGTTGGCCGCATGCGCGTGCCGCTCGGCGTCATCGGCATCATCTACGAGAGCCGGCCGAATGTGACCGTCGATGCCGCCGCTCTTTGCATCAAGAGCGGCAATGCCGCGATCCTGCGCGGCGGATCGGAAGCGATTGCCTGCAATCGCCTGTTGGCGCGCCTCGTGGCGGAAGCTCTGGCCGCAGTCGGGCTGCCGCGCGAGGCGGTACAGCTCGTCGACACGACGGACCGCAACGCGGTCGGTAAGCTGGTCGCGATGCCCGAATTCGTCGACATCGTGGTGCCACGCGGCGGCAAGGGGCTGATCGAACGGCTGATGCGCGAAAGCCGCGTGCCGATGATCAAGCACCTCGATGGCGTCTGCCACGTTTATGTCGACGCGGCTGCCGACCTCGACATGGCCGTGCGCATCGCAGACAACGCCAAGACCCAGCGCTACGGCACTTGCAACACGATGGAGACGCTGCTCGTCGCCGAGCATATCGCCGCTGAGTTACTGCCAAGGCTCGGACGGATCTACGCCGCGAAAAGTGTCGAACTGCGCGGCGACGCGACCACCTGCGCACTGCTGCAGCAGGCGGGAATCGCCTGTATCGCCGCGAGTGAGGAGGACTGGCGCGCCGAATACCTCGCGCCGATCCTGGCGATCCGCGTCGTCGCCGGTCTCGACGAGGCGATCGCGCACATCAATAGCTACGGCAGCCGTCACACCGATGCAATAGTGACGACCGACCATGCCGCGGCGATGCGTTTCCTGCGCGAGGTCGACTCGGCCTCGGTAATCGTCAATGCCTCGACACGTTTCGCCGACGGCTACGAGTACGGGCTCGGCGCCGAGATCGGGATCAGTAACGACAAGCTGCATGCGCGCGGCCCGGTCGGCCTCGAAGGGCTGACTTCGCTGAAATTTGTCGTATTCGGCCATGGCGAGGTACGCGGCGAGGCTGCACCGCCGTCATGACCGGTTACGCGTGGGTCAAGACGTTGCATCTGGTGTTTGTGATCAGCTGGTTCGCCGGGCTGTTCTACCTGCCTCGAATATTCGTCAACCTCGCCGACACGACAGACGCTGCCACGCGCGAACGGCTGCTTTTGATGGCACGCAAGCTGCTTCGATTCATGACCGTACTCGGTTTCCTTGCGATCGGCTTCGGCATGGTGCTCTGGGGCGGCTACGGCGTGGGCAGCAAGAGCGGTTGGATGAGCGCCAAGCTGGTACTGGTGCTCGGACTCGTTGTCTATCACGTATGGTGCGCGTTCCTGTACAAGCGCTTTGCGACCGCAACGAACACGCGCTCCCACGTTTGGTTTCGCTGGTTCAATGAAATGCCCGTGCTGATGCTGTTTGCGATCGTCGCACTCGCGGTCGGCAAACCGTTCTAATCTCGGGCGAGGACACTGCGATGGCTGCAACAGTTGACTATTACATGACTCCGGTCTCGCCGTTCACCTACTTTGGACACGAGCGGTTTCGCGCAATCTGCCGCGACCGCGGCGCCGAAATCAATTTGAAGGTCATGGACCTGGGCAAGGTCTTCCCGGTTTCGGGTGGGCTGGCGCTCAAGGATCGCGCGCCGCAGCGGCGCGCCTATCGGATGATGGAGCTCAAGCGCTGGCGCGACTTCCTCGGCATGCCGCTGACGCTGGAGCCGAAGTTCTTCCCGGTGCCGGCCGAGGCGGCGGCGACCCTGATCCTCGCAGTCCTGGAACAGCGCGGCACCGAAACGGCGCTGGACGTGGCCGGAGACTGCCTACGCGCGATCTGGACCGAAGACCGTGACATCTCCTCGCGCGATACGCTGCGGGACATCGCTGGCGCGCGCGGGCTCGACGCGCAAGCGTTGCTGACGCAGGCCGCGTCGGCCGGCATCGCCGCCGTCTATGTGATGCAATCGCAGGAAGCAATCGCACGAGGGATCTTCGGCTCGCCGACTTATACATACAACGACGAAATCTTTTGGGGACAGGACCGGCTCGATTTTCTCGATCGCGCGCTGGCCCGCGCTTGAGCCTCAGTTCGACAGCCACGCCGGCTGACCGATCTCATGGCAACACGCGCTCAGTCGTACTTCGCGATCTGCCCACGCGGCCTGGAAGCCGCCCTATCCGACGAACTGCAGGCGCTTGGAGCTCGCGACGTTCTGCCGGACAACGGCGGCGCGTCATTTGCCGGCACACGCGAACTCGGCTACGCCGCCAACCTGCATTCCCGGCTCGCCAGCCGAATCCTCTGGCAGGTTGCGCGCCGCGGCTACACGACTGAACAGCACCTGTACGACGCGACGCAGGAAGTCCGCTGGCAGGACCTGATGTCGCCGCAGCAAACGCTGCGCGTCGACGTCACCGCGTCGAGATCACCACTCGCGAGCCTGGAATTCGCGATGCTGCGGATCAAGGATGGCATCGTCGACCGGCTGCGTGCACTCAAAGGCGAACGGCCTTCGATCGAGCGGCAGAACCCCGATGTACGCGTCTTCGCTTTCCTCGATGAACGCACCGTCACGCTCTACCTCGACCTGAGCGGCGAAGCCCTCTTCAAACGCGGCTGGCGCGCCGACAAGGGTGAGGCACCGCTGAAGGAAAACGTCGCTGCTGGCCTGCTCGCGCTCTCCGGTTGGACACCGGAGGTGCCCCTCTTCGACCCGTTCTGTGGCAGTGGCACGATCGTCATCGAGGCAGCTTGCATCGCGTCCAGCCGGGCGCCGGGCCTCGATCGAGGTTTTGCCTTCGAGCGCCTCGGTGACTTCGAGCGCGGCGCGTGGCGGCGTCTGCAGCAGCGCGCTCGTGATGCCATCGATGATAGTGCTGCGATGCTGATCGCCAGCTCCGACATCTCGACCCGAGTCATCGATCAGGCCCGCATCAACGCGGGACTGGCCGGCCTTGGGGCGCAGCTTACCGACGGACGCCTGCGGCTCGAAGCCGGCGATGCCCGCACCGCTGCGGCCCCGGCGGAGCACGGGATGATCATCTCCAACCCGCCCTATGGTGAACAGAGCAGCCCGCGTTCGGCCACGGTTCCCAAGATGATGGCCGACGTCGGCGATCACCTGAAGGCGTCATTTCCGGGCTGGCATGCGTGGTTTCTGACGTCCGACCGGCAACTGCCGCGGCAGATGCGGCTGGCCGAGACACGCAAGCCGGTGCTCTACAACGGTGCGCTCGAGTGCCGGTTCTTTCGCTTCGAGTTGGTGGGTGGCCGATACCGGCCGCGTGGAGCAACCGGCCCCTAAGCCGGTTGCGGCGGAGTTTGGGAATACCCGGACACGCCTTGTGTGAATTTGCTGGCAGTGCAATGCTGCATACGCCAGCCGGCAACTGTCGAATCGCCACGTGAGGCGGGAATCTGCGGCGCCCAAAATCGGGCGATTACGTGATTCCGGGGAGAACGACGTTGCTGGCAGCGTTGACATCGATGGATGACGCACGCGCGTTCAGGCGGGCGTCGCTGACTGAACTCGAGCCGCGGAAGAAGGACGTGATCCCCGAAATCCTGCCGCCAGAGATCGGGACCACGCGCGACGTGCGCACCGTGCTCGTCGCCGATGTGGTCGAGTCCGTGCGCCTGATGCAGGAAGACGAAGCCGGGACCGTCCAGCGCTGGCGCGCGTTCGTCGATCACGTCGTTCATCGGTTGTTGCCAGGACAGGAAGGCCGTCTCGTCAAGAGTCTGGGCGACGGACTGATGCTCGAGTTCCCGCGAGTCAACACGGCAATCGGCATCGCGTTCGCGATGCAGGAAGCAGCGGTCCACGCAAATGTCGACGTTGCACCGGAGCGCAAGCTGCACTTGCGCATCGGCATCCATGTCAGCGCGCGTGTCGCCGACGAACACGACATCTACGGGCACGGCGTCAACCTGGCCGCCCGCCTGACCACGCTCGCGGGACCCGACGAGATCGTCGTTTCCGCGGACGTGCGCGATCAGCTCACACCGGCGCTCGATGCCGACATCGAAGACCTGGGCGAGTGCTATGTAAAGCACGTGCAGCAACCGGTGCGTGCATTCCGTGTCGGCGCACCCGGCGAACAGCCGGTGATCGAACGCGGCAACCTCACGGAGGACCTGCGCGCGACCATCGCTGTCATACCGTTCCGGCCACGCGCGCTGCAGTCAACCGACGACGTGCTCGGGCAGTTGCTGGCTGACGAGGTGATCTCGGCCCTGTCGCACTCGCCCGAGGTCAACGTGATCTCGCGTCTGTCGACGTCAACTTTCCAGGGACGCGATGTCAAGCTCGAAGACGTCAGCGCGTATCTGCGGGCTGACTACGTAGTGTCGGGCTCCTACCACGTCGACGGCGATCGCGTGACGCTGAAGGCCGAGATGGCCGAAACGCGATCGATGCAGGTCATCTGGTCGCAATCGCTGAAGGGCAGCGTTAACGGCGTGATCGCCGGCGACGATCCCCTTGCCAACCATCTCGTAAGCCAGGCCTGTGCCGCGATGATGGTGCGCGAACTGCAGCAGTCGCAGGGCAAGGCTCCGCAGAGTCTGCAGAATCACACGTTGCTCCTATCGAGCATCGCGCTGATGCATCGGATCTCGCCGCTCGCGTTCCAGCGCTCGGAGCAGCTCCTGCAGGTGCTGATCGACCGCACGCCGCGTCTGGCCTCGCCCTACGCCTGGATGGCGAAATGGCACGTTCTGCGAGTGACGCAGGGTTGGTCCAGCGACGCGCAGTCGGATGGGAAGGTCGCCCTAGAAAACACCAAGCGCGCGCTTGACCGTGACGCCACGTCGTCCCTCGCAATGACCGTCGAGGGCCAGGTCAATACCTACATCTTGAAGCGGCTCGATATCGCCGAGCAGCTGTATGCGCAGGCGCTGCAATCCAACCCCAACGATTCGCTCGCGTGGCTGCTGAAAGGCACGCTGCACGCGTTCCGCGACGAAGGCAAGGAAGCGGTACGGCATACGCGGCATGCGCTGAAGCTCTCGCCGCTCGATCCGCTGAAGTACTACTTCGATTCGCTGGCAGCCACGGCCGCCCTGTCCGCGCACGACTACGCTCGCGCACTACAACTGACGGAACGATCACTTCGCTTGAACCGCACGCACGCTTCGACCCTTCGCGTAATGATCACAGCACTGGTTCGACTGGGCCGCATGGACGATGCTCGCCGGCATACTGAACAACTACTCAGACTCGAACCAGGCTTCAGCGTGGCGCTTCATATGGAGCGGTCGCCGGGTGCTCCTTACAAAATTGGTCGCGACGTTGCAACGGCGCTCGCGGACGCGGGCGTTCCACTGCGTGCCTGATGACAAGCCGAAATGAACTTCGGGAAGGGAAAAACTTATGAGCTGGCTAGAGGGCATGGAAGGCATGGAAGGCATGGAGGGGATGGAGGGCATGGAGGGGATGGAGGGCATGGAAGGCATGCAGGGCATGTTTCAGCGCTTCCCTTCGGGCGCCTTGATCACTCACCGCGACGGGATCGTCGGTTCCTGGGCCATCCCTGCGGTTGGCGTCGGATGGACACTGCCGCCCCGCACTTCCAGCACGGACGGCAATCTAAAATTATGGGACCCGCGCATCCGCAGCTTCGTGCTCGAGTCCGAGCTGCTGTCGCGGCTTTGCTTCGGCGTTGACACCAATCCGGTCGGCGGCGTGAAGTGGGCAACTCTCTGGGCGCTCGAAGTGACGGCGGCCGCGACGGGCTCGAGCCCGCCGATGTGGAATACGCCGGCAGCAATCAATGCCGGCCTGATTCCTGCCGGCAACTGGACCCCACTGGTTCAAATGCAGGAGCCGGAACCTGCTGTGTTGGACGATCAGCTGGACCTCGTAGCAGGCTACGCGGATTTACGTGGCGACCGCGCGCGCGAAATCGTCGCGCAGATTCAAGTGCAATACTCGTTCTGGGGTTCCGTGGTTCCGCTTTTCACGGCGCGACACAAGCGGACGTTTGAGTTGATCCGGCTGGTCCTGCAGCTCGCCAAGTACGCGGAGATGAACTTCAAGAACGCGTTCGGCGTCCAGCGTCCGCACGAACGGTCCGCGCAGATCCAGCCGATGATCTCGACGCCGATCCATGGGTCGTTTCCAAGCGGACACGCCACTGAGGCCATCACCGTCGCGCGCGTGCTGTACGAGCTCGTGAGCCAGAACTCCGGAAATGCGAACGGCAAGCAGCAACTTCGAGAAATGCTGCTGCGGCAGGCGGCACGCATTGCGATCAACCGCACGGTCGCAGGCGTGCATTACCCGATCGACAGTCTTGCAGGGCAGATGCTGGGCCTGAGCATTGCCGAGTATGCGCTTGCACGGATGCGTCCGACCAACAATCCGGTCAACACTTGGCAGTTCGTCCCATCCGCGGCCAACGTGCCAAACGGTACGGACTTCACCGGCCACGAGCTCTTTCACTTCGTCAACAACGCTCGAACCGCAACCACGTACGCGCAGCAACCGGCGGGGTCCGCCTCCAAAGTCGCAACGTCTCCGAGCTTAGTGTGGCTGTGGGGCGAAGCGCTCGCGGAGTGGCAGTGAAATGCACGACCTGCCACCTAACGCCAGTTCGGACGAAAGGCCAAAGCGCCCAGCGCAGCCGTATCTCGATTGGGCCCTGGCGACCGGCTTTAGCTATTTGCGCGAAGGCAAGTGGATCCCTCTTTTAATCGAGTTCAACGCAACCGAAGCGAGGAAGCCGCCTGGCAACGAGCGGCTCGCTGCGTTGGAAGCCTTCGCAACGCGACGTTGGTTGAACGATGATCCACGCACGCTCGACGACGAGTTCGTTATCCCGGATCTCTTCGCCAATCCGCCCGCACTGCTGCGCCGGTCATCCGACTTCAATTTCTCCGTCGGGCTGATAAAGCGAGACGTTGAGGTCGTGCGTAGGCTGACGCAGTTGGACGGCTGGAACCGCACCATCCATCGGGTCGAATTGGGGCCGCCGATCAACTTCGCGGACAAGACCGCTCCGGCGCTGAATGGATTTGCGTCCGGTCCGACCCCGCCGTCACCGACGTCGCGCGTGAAGCCTCGTAGTCGGCGCGACATAGCCAGCCGGACAATCGCGGCAGTGCGACGAGGAATTGCCCGCATCCGTTCGTGGCTCGCTGGCTCAGGATCACCCGGATCGGCGAGCGCAGGCGCGCCACCGCCTCCTCCGCCACCCGCTTCAACGAACCCGGCGGGAACACCCGGAACGCCGAGTCCGGGATCGCCCCGGACAGCGCCGCCACGCGGCCAGTCGCAAGGTTCGAGCGCAGGCAGTGGTTCCGCAGACCAGTTCGAGCGCGTCGTCATCGCTGTCATCGATCAAGGTATCGCATTCGCCAACTCGCGCTTCTTCACTGGCGGAGCACCACGCATCGAGTACTTGTGGCAACAGAATGTGCTCGGCACGACTATTCCCGCCCCCGGCTTGACGATGCCGTTCACGCCGGGATTCGAGCTCAACCAAGCTGCAATCATCAATGCTGTTGCCGCCGCCAGACTGGTGGGCGCTGACGACGAATGGGCGTATCGCAATTTTGGCGGCCTGAACTTCGGCATCGATGGTTATAAGCCGCTCGCGCGTCGGCGAACGCACGGAACGCATGTACTTGACCTGGCGGCTTCAGTCGCAAATCCGGCGAAACACCCGATCATCGCGGTCGACATGCCCGAGGATGCAGTCGGTGACCCGGCTGGATCGACTCTCGCGGTGCAGGCAGCATGGGGTCTCATTTACATACTCGATCGCGCCGAGAAAATGCGCAAACCGAACGAGACTCTGCCGGTCGTCGCGAATCTCAGCTACGGTCCCCACGAAGGACCGCACGACGGCACTTCGCTGTTCGAAGCCTTCATGGACGCGATATACGCGGCATCAGACACAACTCCGACGCCGATCGAGATCGTGCTCGCGGCCGGCAACTATAAGCAGACGCGCGCACACGCAGCGTTCGATCTCGCGAGCGGACAAAATCAGACACTTCAATGGCGGCTTCAGCCCGGCAGCCTGACGGCCAGCTTGATGGAAATCTGGTTGCCGCCGCTGCCGCCAGGGTCCGGGCACCAAGTCACCGTAACGCTGACGCCGCCAAACCCTTCAGCAACGCTGACTCCGATTACGGTGTCAACAAATGCCAACCATACCGATGAGGTTCCGACGGGCGCCACAACCAATGTGCTCTACCAGGCGAGGTATGAGCTGCCGTCGGGATCCGCCACGCGCGACTCTATCGTGCTCAGCATCGCCCGAACAGCACCAGACCCGGATGGAAGCTGGGGCCAGGCGGTCGTCCCATCCGGAATCTGGATGGTAACGGTGCAGTCAGCTACTCCCACACAGGTCATCCATGCGTGGATCCGGCGGTCCGATACGTTGTCGGGTCGGCGCGCGAAGGGCCGACAGTCCTACTTCGACGACCCCGATCCGGCGAGCTACCAGCGATTCTGGCCCAACGGCCGACCCCGCGATTTCGACCCGGTGGGTTCGCCGAGCTACGTGCGACGCATGCAGACACTAAGCGGGATCGCAACAGGCGACGAGCCGCGCATCATCGGCGGTTACTGCAATTCGGATTCGTATCCCGCCCATTACTCGTCCCATGGAACCCGCGTCCGGGCGGCAGTAACCACCGGACCCGATTGGCTAGAATGCTCTGATGATTCCGATGTGCTGCGCGGCGTGCATGCTGCGGGCACGCAATCCGGGTCGGTCGCAGCAATGAACGGGACCAGTGTCTCGGCTCCGCAGGCCACGCGTTGTATCGCCCAGGCATGGTTGGGGTTGGCTATCGGACAGCGACCCGGTCTTCCGCCAGGTCTGTTGCCCATTGTCGTACCTCGCCACCGACCGATACCTCTGGCCGAGTTCCCATTCGCTGCCACCAACGGCCGGGCGCCCTTTGCGCCAAGGTGGCCGCCGCGCCGACCGTACCCCTGAGCTACGCCGCCAGCGCTCGTCCAACGTCCTTTTCCAAGTCCTCCGGCTTCGTCGTCGGCGCATAACGCTCGACGACGTTGCCCTCTTTATCGACCAGAAACTTGGTGAAGTTCCATTTGATCGCCTCGCTGCCGAGCAGGCCCTTTTTGGTGCTCGTCAAGTATTTGAACAGCGGGTGCGCGGCTTCGCCGTTGACATCGATCTTCGAGAACATCGGAAAGGTCACGCCGTAGTTCATCTCGCAGAACTCGGCGATCTCTGACTCGGGCCCCGGCTCCTGCTGGCCGAACTGGTTGCTTGGGAAACCGAGCACCGCGAAGCCGTTGTCCTTGTACTTCTTGTAGAGCGCTTCCAGCCCTTTGTACTGCGGCGTGAAGCCGCACTGGCTGGCAGTGTTCACGACCAGCAGCACTTTGCCCTTGTAGTCGGAAAGCCTGCGCGCCTTGCCGTCGATGGTCTTGGCGCTGAAGTCGTAGACAGTGGTCATTGGCGCGCCCCTGGGAGTTTCCAAGATTCCAGTTTAGCGACCGCGCCCGGCAGAAACGAAAACGGAGCGCCGCAGCGCCCCGTTGCAGGGGATCGCCCCGGCTAACCGGCCAGCCCGAGGTGTTCGATACCTTTGTGGATTCCCGCCACGCCGCCCGAAAGCTTGCTGTTGAGCTTGATCTGCAGTCGCAGGTCGTTCACGGAATCGGCGTTGCGCAGCGCGTCCTCGTAGGAGATCTGCTCGCGCTCGTGCAGGTCGAACAGCGACTGGTCAAAGCTCTGCATCCCCTGCTCGCGCGAGCGCTTCATCACTTCCTTGATCTCGTGCACCTCGCCCTTGAAGACCAGGTCGGAGATCAACGGGTTGTTGATCAGGATTTCCACCGCCGGGATGCGGCCCTTGCGGTCCTTGAACGGGATCAGGCGCTGCGACACCATCGCCCGCAGGTTCAGCGAAAGGTCCATCAGCAACTGCTGGCGCTTCTCCTCGGGGAAGAAGTTGATGATGCGATCGAGCGCCTGGTTGGTCGAATTCGCGTGCAGCGTGCACATCACCAGGTGGCCGGTCTCGGCGAAAGCGATCGCGTGTTCCATCGTCTCGCGTTCGCGCACCTCACCGATCAGGATCACGTCGGGCGCTTGGCGCAGCGTGTTCTTCAGCGCGACCTGCCAGGTCTCGCAGTCCACACCGACTTCGCGCTGAGAGATGATGCAGTTCTTGTGGGGGTGCACGTACTCGATCGGGTCTTCGATCGTGATGATGTGGCCGTTCGAATTTTCGTTGCGGTACCCAATCATCGCCGCCAGCGAGGTCGACTTGCCCGAACCGGTCGCGCCCACGACGATGACGATGCCGCGCTTGGCCATCGCCAGTTCGTTGATCAGATGCGGCAGGTTCAGTTCATCGGTGGTCGGAATGTGGTCGGCGATCGTCCGGAAGACGATCCCGACCTTGCCCTGCTGCACGAATGCCGAGACGCGGAAGCGACCGATGCCGGTCGGATTGATCGCGAAGTTGCACTCCTTGGTCTTCTCGAACTCAGTCGCCTGACGGTCGTTCATGATCGCGCGCACCAGTTCGCTGGTGTGCTGGGCGGTCAGCGGCTGGTTCGACACCGGCAGCACCCGGCCGTCGATCTTGAAGGCCGGCGGAAATTCCGCCGTCAGAAACAGGTCCGAACCCTTCTTGCTGTGCAGCAGTCGCAGCAGGTCGTGGACGAATCGTGTGGCCTGGTCGCGTTCCATCGTTGTCTTTCCTTTTGCGCGTCTTTAGCCGACGAAGGTCTCGGGGGTTTTCGCGTACTGGCGCGCTTCCGCGATCGAGACGACGTTACGGCGAACCAGTTCGAGCAGCGTCTGGTCCAGTGTGATCATGCCGTGCTGCTGACCGGTCTGGATCATCGAGTACATCTGCGCGACCTTGTTCTCGCGGATCAGGTTGCGAATGGCGGGCGTGCCGACCATGATCTCGTGCGCCGCCACCCGGCCGTTACCGTCCTTGACCTTCAGCAGCGTCTGCGAGATCACGGCGACCACGGATTCGGAGAGCATCGCTCGAACCATTTCCTTTTCCGCGGCCGGGAACACGTCGACGACGCGGTCAATGGTCTTCGCGGCCGACGAGGTATGCAGCGTGCCGAACACCAAGTGGCCCGTCTCGGCGGCGGTCAGCGCCAGCCGGATCGTCTCCAGGTCGCGCAACTCGCCGACCAGCACGACGTCCGGGTCCTCGCGCATCGCCGACCGCAGCGCATTCGCAAAAGACAGCGTGTGCGGGCCGACCTCGCGCTGGTTGATGACCGACTTGCGGCTCTCGTGCACGAACTCGATCGGGTCCTCGATCGTCAGGATGTGGCCATAAAGGTTGTTGTTGACGTGGTCGACCATCGCCGCCAGCGTGGTCGACTTGCCGGACCCGGTCGGCCCGGTCACCAGCACCAGCCCGCGCGGCTTCCCCGAAAAATCCGCGAACTGGCGCGGGCACTGCAGCTCTTCGAGTGAAAGCACGCGCGACGGAATCGTCCGCAGCACCGCGGCGGCGCCGCGATCCTGGTTGAACGCGTTGACGCGGAAACGCGCGAGCCCCGGTAGATCGAACGAGAAGTCGGTCTCGAGATTCTCGTCGTATTGCTTGCGCTGCGCATCGTTCATGATGTCGTAGATCATGCCGTGCACGTCCTTGTGCTCGAGCGGCGGCAGGTTGATACGCCGTACGTCGCCATGCACGCGGATCATCGGCGGCAGACCGGCCGACAGGTGCAGGTCCGAAGCCTTGTTTTTGACGGAGAATGCGAGCAGTTCTGAGATGTCCATGGCGGAACGCGGTTGCTCCAGGGCGGATCGGGCGGCCTGGCAGGGTCGAGCCAGGCGTGCAGTGCCATCAAAGCGGCTAGCGTAGGCCGGCCGGCGCCGGGCGGATCAGCAAAAAAGCCAGAAAAAATAAGTCTCTAGGCCCTTTCCTTTCGATTATGTCCAGGTTGCGAGAGTCCTTGCAAGCCAATTTGGACCGGGTCCACGAGCGCATTACCAAGGCTGCGCGAGCCGCGGGGCGCCTGGAGAGCGAAGTGGCACTGGTCGCCGTCAGCAAGGCCTTCCCGGGCGAGGCCGTGCTCGCGGCCGTCGGCTGCGGCCAGCGCGACTTTGGCGAGAACTACGTTCAGGAAGCCATCGACAAGATCGCTCGTGTCCGACAGGCGGCGCCGGACGCTCCGGTTCAATGGCATTTCATCGGGCCGATCCAGAGCAATAAGACACGCCAGATCGCGGAACACTTCCAATGGGCACAGTCTGTTGACCGCCTGAAAGTGGCGGAACGTTTGTCCCAGCAGCGTCCGGAGGACCAGCCGGCGCTCAATGTGCTGTTGCAGGTCAATATCAGTGGCGAAGATACGAAGAGCGGCGTGGCAACGGACGAGGTAGCGCCACTCGCGGCCGAGGTGGCGCGGCTGCCGCGCCTTGTATTGCGCGGCCTGATGGCCGTTCCTGAGCCGGAAAGCGAGCCGGGCCGGCAGGTCGAGCCGTTGCTGCGGATGAAGGCGCTGTTCGATAGTCTGCGACCGTTGCACCCGCGTTGGGACACGCTGTCGCTGGGGATGTCGGCCGACCTCGAAGCGGCGGTGGCGGCTGGATCGACGATGGTGCGGGTTGGCACGGCGATCTTTGGGGCGCGCGAAGGGAGTGCAGCGTGAAACTGGCCTTCATCGGCGGCGGCAACATGGCTCACGCGATGCTCGGGGGCATGAAGGCATCCGGCAGTGACAACGTCGTGCATGTGCTCGAACCCGATGCCGACCGCCGCGCGGAGCTTGCAAGCGAGTTCGGCCTCGCCGCGCATGCGGAACCCGGCGACTGGCTGCGCGACGCCGCGGTCGTCTTGCTCGCAGTCAAGCCCCAACAGGCACAGCAGGCGGTCAATGCCGCCGTCCCCTATCTCACTCGCCCGATGGTGATATCGATCGTTGCCGGCGTGCAGGGCCAGACGCTGGCGCGCTGGCTCGGGCATCAGCGCATCGTGCGCGCGATGCCGAATACGCCCGCGCTGATCCGTGCCGGCATCACCGGCGCGGTCGCGCTTGCGGATGTCAGTGCGGACGATCGGGCGGAAGCCGATCGCATCCTGCGGTCGATTGGCCAGGTGCTGTGGCTCGAGCGCGAGTCGCTGCTGGATCCGGTGACCGCGATTTCGGGCAGCGGCCCGGCGTACGTGTTCTATTTCATCGAGGCACTGCAGCAGGCGGGACGCGATCTCGGATTCTCCGACAAGCAGGCGCGTCAACTCGCCGTGGAAACCTTCAGTGGCGCCGCGAGCCTCGCGCGGCTCTCGTCCGAACCGGTGCACGTACTACGCGAGCGCGTGACCTCCAAGGGCGGCACGACCGCCGCGGCGCTGGCCCACCTCGAGTCGAGCCAGGTGCGTGCTCGCATCATCGAAGCGGTACGCGCCGCCTGTGCGCGGGCCGAAGAAATGGGCCGGCAGTTCGACATCGACGAAACTCAGGGCGGGTAGCGAACACAAGCCCGCGCCGACGCGCTTGGCTCAGCGGAGATAGTGGGCGACCGTGCCCGCGAAGATCGCCAGTCCGAGCCAGTTGTTGTGACGAAAAGCGGCGAAACAGCCCTCGCGTGTGCGTGAGCGAATCAGGCCGTGGTGATAGAGCGCACACAGCACCGCGAAGCACCAGCCGGCGTAAAACGGCCAAGTCGCATTGATGTCGCGGCCGACCAACAGCATCAGCGAGAAAAACCCGCCGTAGCACGCCATCACCGCCGCGACGTCCCACCGACCGAAGAAGACGGCCGATGAACGGATACCGAGCCTGACATCGTCATCGCGATCGACCATCGCGTACTCGGTGTCGTAGGCGACGACCCAGAGCATGTTTGCTACGAAGAACAGCCAACCGAGTCGCGGCACCTGCCCTAGCACTGCGGCAAAGGCCATCGGGATGCCGAACGAGAACGCCACCCCGAGATAGAGCTGCGGGATCGGGAAGAACCGCTTGGCGAGCGGATAGGTGCCGGCGACCGCTGCAGCCACCAGAGCGAGACGCATTGCAGTCTCGTTCAGAAACAGCAGCAGTAAAGCAGCCAGCGCGCATAACGCCGCGGCGACGGCCACGGCCTCGAGCGGGCTCACGTCGCCGCGGGCAACGACCCGGTTCGCGGTGCGTTTGACATAGCCGTCGAACCGGAAATCCGCGGCATCGTTGATTGCGCAGCCGGCCGAGCGCATCAGGAAAGTTCCGAGCACGAAGACCGCGAACAGCAGCGCATCCGGCGGCCCGGCAGAAGCGATCCACAGCGCAGTCAGCGTCGGCCACAGCAGCAGCAGCGTGCCAACCGGCTTATCCAGCCGAACCAGGCTGGCATAAAGAGGCAGACGACCGACGGAGATCAAGGCAGAGACGATGCGCTTTGCGTGGGGGCGTGCAGGCAAGCTATCGTAACAGTCGCGATCTGCATTACTACGAAATCCAATCAGGGGAGACAACGATGACCTGCAAGACACTTGCCCGTACCGTGGTGGCGGCGGCGCTGTCGCTCGGAGCGACCGGCGCGCTCGCCCAGACGGAGGTGCAGTGGTGGCACTCGATGCCAGGAGCCCTGGGCGACTGGGTCGGCGGCCTCGCCAGCGGGTTCAACGCCAGCCAGTCGCAGTGCAAGGTCACGCCCACCTACAAAGGCGCCTACGACGTCTCGATGACGGCCGCGATTGCGGCCTTTCGCGCCGGTAATGCCCCGCACATCCTGCAGGTCTTCGAAGTCGGCACCGCGACGATGATGGGTTCGAAAGGTGCGGTCGTTCCCGTCGGCGAGGTCATGGCCAAGGCCGGCTACAAATTCGATCCGAAAATCTATGTGCCCGCGGTGACCGGCTACTACACGGCGCCCAACGGCCAGATGATGTCGTACCCGCTGAACAGCTCGACGACCGTCTTTTATTACAACAAGGATGCCTTCAAGAAGGCGGGGCTCGACCCGAACAAACCGCCGAAGACTTGGCCCGAGGTTGCGCTGGCTGCGGCGAAGCTCAAGGCGAGCGGCGAAAAGTGCCCATTCACGACCAGCTGGCAGAGCTGGACACAGCTCGAGAGCTTCTCGACATGGCACAACACCGAGTTTGCGACCAAGAACAACGGCTTCGGCGGACCGACAGCACGGTTGGCGTTCGACACGCCTCTGCATATCCGCCATATCGAGAACCTGGCGAACATGTCCAAGCAGGGACTGTTCGTCTACAAGGGCCGCGGCAACGTTCCCGATGCGCCGTTTTACTCTGGCGAGTGCATCATGAGCACAGCGTCATCCTCGGCCTACGGCAACGTCAAGAAGAATGCCAAGTTTGACTTCGGCATGTCGACGCTGCCGTATTACCCGGACGTGACCGGCGCGCCGCAGAACACCGTCATCGGCGGAGCCAGCCTTTGGGTGATGTCGGGCAAGAAGCCAAACGAGTACAAGTGTGTCGCTGACTTTTTCGACTACCTGTCCAAGCCGGAAATCCAGGCCAAGAGTCACCAGGAAACCGGTTACCTGCCGATCACGTTGGCAGCGTACGAACTGACGAAGAAATCCGGCTTCTACGATAAGAACCCGGGCACCGACGTGGCGGTGCAGCAGATGATCGTCAAGACGACCGACAAGTCGCGCGGGATCCGCCTCGGCAACTTCGTGCAGATCCGCACGATCAACGATGAGGAGATGGAGAACATCTGGTCGGGCAAGAAGACCGTGCAGCAAGCGATCGCCGACATGATCAAGCGCGGCAACGAACAACTGGAGCGCTTCGAGAAAACCAGCAAGTAGACCGGGACGGACGGCGCTGCGCCGAACCGCGCGTCGAGTTGCGCACGTGGAAAAGCGCGCTTTTTTCCGCAGCCGCTGGCTGCCGTATGCGCTGGTCGCGCCACAACTGGCGATCACGATCGTTTTCTTCTTCCTGCCCGCGGGCGAGGCGCTCTACCAGAGCGTGCTGCTGCAGGACGCCTTTGGTGCCAACACCGAGTTCGTCGGACTGGAGAATTTCCGCACGCTGTTCAACGACCCCGGCTACCTCGCGTCATTTCGAGTGACGGCGGTTTTCTCGGTGCTGGTCGCCGGCCTAGGGCTCGCGCTATCGCTATTCCTCGCCGTCTTCGCCGACCGGATCCTTCGCGGCGCCACCGCGATCAAGACGCTGCTGATTTGGCCTTACGCGGTGGCGCCGGCGATCGCCGGTGTGCTTTGGCTTTTCATGTTCAATCCGACACTCGGCGTGGCCGCGCACTGGCTGCGAGCGCTCGGCGTCGACTGGAACTTCCTGCTCAACGGGGATCAGGCGCTGCTGCTGCTCGTGATGGCAGCGGTTTGGAAGCAGATCAGCTACAACTTCGTCTTCTTCCTCGCCGGCCTGCAGGCGATCCCGAAGTCGCTGGTCGAGGCGGCGGCGATCGACGGCGCCGGCCCGGCGCGCCGCTTCTGGTCGATCGTGTTCCCATTGCTGTCGCCGACGACGTTTTTCCTGCTCGTCGTCAACATCGTCTACGCATTCTTCGAAACGTTCGCGATCGTCGACGCTATTACGCAGGGCGGGCCTGGCCAGGAAACCTCGATCCTCGTCTACAAGGTCTATCACGACGGCTTCAAGGCGCTGGATTTCGGCGGCTCGGCGGCGCAATCCGTCGTCCTGATGGCCATCGTTATCACGCTGACGGTGTTGCAGTTCCGCTTCATCGAGCGGCGCGTGAACTACTAAGCCATGCCACACGCTCACTTCATTCGCTGCAAACCGTCGCAGCCTGCCGGCTGCCACGCGTTGCCAGGTGGATGCTGACATGGTCGAACGCCGCCGCTGGCTCGACGTGCTGTCCTACGTCATCGTGTTTGCCGGGATCGTGCTCGTCGCCTTCCCGGTCTACTTGGCGCTGATCGCCTCGACGCACACGGCCGAAGCAGTCGAAGCTGCACCGATGTCATTGGTGCCCGGCGACCTGATGATCGATAACTACCGTCGGGTGCTGTTCGAGGGCGGAGGCGTCGGCTCGCGCGCGCCGGTCGGCCGCATGATGCTGGTGAGCCTGACGATGGCGGTCGGCATCGCTGTCGGCAAGATCCTGATCTCGCTGCTGTCGGCGTTCGCGATCGTCTACTTTCGCTTCCCGCTGCGCTACTTCTTCTTCTGGATGATCTTCGTCACTCTGATGCTGCCAGTGGAGGTGCGCATCACGTCGACCTACGAAGTGATGTCCGACCTCGGACTGCTCAATACGTTTCCCGGGTTGATCATGCCGCTGATCGCGTCGGCGACGGCGACCTTCCTGTTTCGCCAGTTCTTCATGACGGTGCCCGACGAACTGGCCGAAGCCGCCCGCATCGACGGCGCGGGTCCGATGCGCTTCTTCTTCACGATCCTGGTGCCGCTGTCGGTGACGAACATCGCCGCGATGTTCGTGATCCAGTTCATCTACGGCTGGAACCAGTATCTGTGGCCGCTGCTGATCACGACCAGCGAGGACATGTATCCGATCGTCATCGGCATCAAGCGCATGATCGGCGGCGGCGATGCCGCCAACGAATGGAATCTGATCATGGCAACCGCCATTTTGGCGATGATCCCGCCGGCAATCGTGGTGCTCCTGATGCAACGCTGGTTCATCAGAGGCCTGATCGAGACCGAGAAGTAGACACGCGATGGCCAAGATCGACTTCAGCGACGTCCACAAGAGCTACGGCAGCCTCCAGGTCGTGCACGGCATCACGCTGGCGGTCAACGACGGCGAATTCGTCGTGCTGGTCGGCCCTTCCGGGTGCGGCAAGTCGACGCTGCTACGGATGGTGGCAGGACTGGAAGAGATCTCCGCCGGCACGATCAGCATTGGTGGCCGCGTCGTCAACACGCTCGAGCCGAAGGACCGCGACTGCGCGATGGTGTTCCAGAACTATGCGTTGTATCCGCACATGAGCGTTTACGAGAACATGGCGTACGGCCTGAGGATCCGCAAGCTGCCGAAGGCCGACATCGAGCGCCGCGTCAATGAGGCCGCAGCGATCCTGGAGCTCGAGGGACTCCTTGCGCGCAAGCCGCGGCAGCTGTCCGGCGGGCAGCGGCAGCGAGTCGCAATGGGCCGCGCCATCGTGCGCGAGCCGGCGGCCTTTCTCTTCGACGAGCCGCTTTCTAACCTAGACGCCAAGCTGCGCGTGCAGACACGCCTGGAGATCCAAAAGCTGCATCGCCGCCTGCGTACGACCAGCCTGTACGTCACGCACGATCAGGTCGAGGCGATGACGCTGGCGCAGCGCATGATCGTGATGAACGCCGGCCGCGCCGAACAGGTCGGCACGCCGGGCGACGTCTATTCGCGCCCGGCGACGACGTTCGTCGCGAGCTTCATCGGCTCGCCGCCGATGAATCTCTTCGAGGGCCGCGTTTCGGCCGACGGACGCGCATTCGAGGTGAACCCGAACATGCCGATCGCCCTGCCCGAGCCCTGCACGGCGCTGGCGGGACGCGAGCTGGTTCTCGGCGTGCGACCGGAGCACTTGCAGCCCGGTGGTGGCCATCTGTCGATCGAGGTCGAGACAGTCGAAATGCTCGGCGCCGAGCATCTGATCCATGGCCTTCTGGCCGGACAGGAATTGATCGTGCGGACCGGACCCGAGATCGATCCGCCCCCGGCAACGCAACTGCCAATCCGGTTTGCGGCCAGTGCAGTGCACTGGTTCGACCCGACGACGCGTGCACGGATCAATGTGTAAAGCGGAGACTATTCCTTGCGGCGATAGACGCAGTTCGGCTTGGTGCACTCGCCGTACAGCGCGAGCGAATGCTCCTGCAGCTTGAATCCGCGCTCGGCGGCGACCTGTTGCTGGTGTAACTCGATTTCGGCGTCGACGAACTCCTCAACACGCCCGCAGGTGAGACAGACAAGGTGGTCGTGATGCGTGCCCTCGTTGAGCTCGAACATCGCGCGCCCGCCCTCGAAATGATTGCGTGCCAGCAGCCCGGCGTGCTCGAACTGCGTCAGCACCCGGTACACGGTTGCCAACCCGACGTCGATGTGCTCGGCGATAAGCGCCTTGTAGACGTCCTCGGCGCTCATGTGCCGCACGCCGCGCTCGGCTGTGCTGCGCTGGAAGATCTCCAGCACCTTCAGCCTCGGCAAGGTCGCCTTAAGGCCAATGTTCTTAAGATCAGCGGAAGTGGATCGGCTCGGCATCGGACGGCGGCGCGAAATGGACGCACCTCTGAGTATCATACGGCTTGCGCCTTCGAACCGGCTTTGCGCCATCCGCTCTTATGCGTCCGCACCGTCTTGTCGTTTGTTCGCTCGCCTGGCTCGCGTTGCTCGCCGGCTGCGAGTCGATGTACAGCGTCAACTCGAGTGTCAAGGGCGGGCTCGCCTCCGCGGCCTCGTGGGCGCCGACCTTTCTCAAGCCGTATCGCCCGGACGTGCACCAGGGCAACATCGTTACGAAGGAAATGGTGGACCAGCTGCGCATCGGTATGAGCCGCGAGCAGGTCCGGTTCATGCTCGGCACGCCACTGATGACGAGCGAATTCCGCAAGGACCGTGCCGACTACATCTACTACCTGAACCCCCTCAAGGGGCCAGTGCAGAACCGCCGCCTGACGGTGTACTTCAAGGACAACCGGCTCGAGCGTTTCAACTCTGACCCGATGCCGGCCGACGAAGAAGCCGATGCGCTGATCCTCGGGACGAACGTCAAGCGCGTCCGGCGCAATCCGCCACAGCCGCCGCCGGCGATCCCGATGCCCGATGTTTCGACACCGGGGCCCGGAACACAGAGCACCCCGGGTTCGCAGTCCCCGAACTGAGTCGGTTGGGCCACTGCCACAGCCAGTACCATGAAGCTCGCGATCGCCGGCGCCTCCGGCAAAATGGGGCAGATGCTGATCGAGGCTGCGCTGGCGCAGCCCGATCTGCAGGTCGCAGTCGCACTGGACCGCGCCGACAGTCCAATGCTCGGTCGCGACTGTGCCGAAACGCTCGGACGCACGACCGGAGTGCGCGTCGGCGCCGACCTCGCCGCGGTTGCGGCCGCCGACGTGCTGATCGACTTCACCCGCCCGGAGGCGACACTGGACCAAGTGGAGGCCTGCGTCGCGGCCGGCGTGCGGATGGTGATCGGCACCACCGGATTCGAGGAGGCCGGCAAGCGCGCCATTCGCGCTGCGGCCGAGCGCATCGCGATCGTGTTCGCCCCGAACATGAGCGTCGGCGTCAACGCGACCTTCAAGCTGGTGGAGATCGCGACACGTATGCTGAACGAAGGCTACGACATCGAAATCATCGAAGCACACCATCGGCACAAGGTCGACGCTCCGTCCGGCACCGCGCTCAAGATGGGCGAGATCGTCGCCGGCGCGCTGGGACGACCGCTGGCCGAACTCGCGGTGTACGCGCGCGAAGGACACACCGGCGAGCGCCGCCCGGGGTCGATCGGCTTTGCAGCGATCCGCGGCGGCGACATCATCGGCGACCACACGGTCATGTTTGCCGGTGCCGGAGAACGCATTGAGATCACACATCGTTCCGCCAGCCGCCAGTCGTATGCGAACGGCAGCTTGCGGGCGGCACGCTTCGTTGCAGAAAAACCGAAGGGGCTGTTCGACATGTTCGACGTGCTCGGGCTGGCGCGATGACGGGCGGGCTCGGACTCGCCCACTTCTGGGAGCAGGCGGACGGCGTGATCCGGCTGACCGCCTACCTGCTCGTGGTGATGTCGGTCGCAAGCTGGTTCCTGATCCTGTGGAAGGGCTGGGCCTGGTGGCGCGTGCGGCGTGCTGCGCGCGCGATCGATTCGTTCTGGAGCGCGCCGTCGATCGAGGTGGCCATCGCACAGCTGAAGCCGGCCGACACCGAAAGCGTCTTCGTACCGCTGGCAGCGGGTGCGGCAAACGCTGCCTCGCATCCGGCCGCGGAAAACAGCCTGGCCGCGCAGATCGGCCGCTCGGAACTGATCACGCGCGCTCTGCGCCAGCGTATCAACGAGGCCGCGGGCCGCCTCGAAGCCGGGCTGACAATCCTCGCCTCGGTGGGGAGCACTGCCCCCTTCGTCGGATTGTTCGGCACCGTGTGGGGTATCTACCGCGCATTGCTCAACATCGCGTCCTCGGGGCAGATCGCGATCGACAAGGTTGCGGGGCCGGTCGGCGAGGCGCTGATCATGACGGCGCTCGGACTCGCAGTCGCGATCCCGGCAGTCCTCGCCTACAACGCGTTCACGCGTGCAAACCGTATGGTGCTGGGACAGCTCGACGGTTTTGCCCACGACCTGCACGCGACGCTGACGACCGGGTCGCGGCTCGCGGCGCTGTCGTAACCGAGCGCTCACATGCCCTTCGGAGGCTTCGAGCGGCACGGCGGCACGCAGCAGCCGATGTCCGAAATTAACGTCACGCCGCTGGTCGATGTGATGCTGGTCCTGCTGGTGATCTTCATCATCACCGCGCCGCTGCTGTCATACGCGATCCGGCTGGACCTGCCGAACGACCCGGCGCCGGCAGCCGACGTCGTCCCGGCGACCGTCAGGTTGTCGATCGACGCCAGCGGACAGGTGTACTGGGAGTCGGACGTGGTCAGCGATGACGAGTTTCGCGTACGGCTCGCCACTGCGGCATGGCAATCGCCGCTGCCAGAGCTGAACCTGCGCGCCGACAAGGCGACCCGCTACGAGCGCATCGCCTTCGTCCTGTCGACCGCGCAGCAGGCCGGACTCGCGAGGATCGGTTTCGTCACCGAACCTGCGACGACCACGCGTCCGTGATCGGGCGCGTGCGGCGCGTCGGCATCGTGGGCCGCATGCTGGCCGTGTTCGCGCTTGCGGCAGCAGCGCTGCTCGCCTCCGCTTCCGCCAAAGCTACGGTGAGTGCCGTCGACGACGCGGGCGCTCGCATCGAACTCGTGCAGCCGGCCGCGCGCGTCGTCAGTCTCGCCCCGCACGTCACCGAACAGCTGTTTGCGATCGGCGCGGGAGATCGCATCGTTGGCACGACTGAATTTGCCGACTATCCCGTCGCCGCACAGCGCATTCCCCACGTCGGGCGGGCGCACAGTGTCGACCTGGAGCGCATTGCGCGGCTCAAGCCGGACCTGATCGTCATCTGGGGCAGCGGCTTTCCGCCCGGCACCGTGGACGCGGTGCGGCGGCTGGGCACACCGGTCTTCGTCAGCGAACCGCATGCGCTCGACGATGTCGCATCGTCGATGCAGCGCCTCGGCGTACTCACCGGCCGCGACGGCACACCCGCGGCTTCGGCGTATCGCGACAAGATCGAGGCGCTGCGTGCGCGCTACGCGGATCGGCGTCCGGTACGGGTCTTCTACCAGGTATGGGCCACACCGCTGATGACACTCTCGGGACGGCACGTGATCAGCGAGGCGATCGCGCTGTGCGGCGGGCGTAACGTTTTTGCCGACCTCGCACCGATCGCGCCGCAGGTCTCGGTCGAGGCGGTTGTCGCGGCCGACCCCGAAGCGGTGATTTCCGCGGAGCCAGGTGCTCGCGCCAGCGACGCTCTGGCAATGTGGCACCAGTTCCCGTCGATGGCGGCAACGCGGCGCGGACAGTTCTACACGCTCGACGCAGATCGCCTGAACCGGAACGGCCCGCGCTTGGCCGATGAAATCGGGGCGCTCTGCGTCGCAATTGAGCGGACCCGCGCGACGTCGATCAAGTAAATTGACGGGCTGCAGTTCACGGAGAATCCCATGATCGATCGCACGATGCCGTTGCCGTCACGCGCCATTGTCGCCGCGGCGCTCGCGGCAATGCTGCTCGGGGCTTGTGGCAAAAAGGAAGCGGCGGCCGACAGGGGAGCGCCCCCTGCTGCAACTACGCCGTCCACAGCCACCCCGCCCCCGGCAGCGCAAACCGACCGCGAGATCCGCATCACCGAGATCAGACCGGAGCTCGGCACGCTGACCGTCGGTCAATCGGTCAAGACCGTCATCAGCGGAACCTACAAGCTGCCGTCGCCCGGCGGCACCATCGGCATCCTCGTGCAGGACGGGAAGAGCGGCCTCGTTTTCAATAAGCTGACACCGGTCGCGGATAGCGGTGGAGTATTCACGCAGGAAGTCGAGTTCAAGGTTCCTGCGACCGACAAGCTTTCCCTGCACGTGCCGCTGTACCTGAAGGACGAGAAGAAGTCGTCCGCAGTCGCGTCGCGCGAGTGGGCCGTCAAGGCGAAGTAGTTCGCTGCGGCTCGACCCACTCGAGCAAGGTGCGCCACTGCTCTAGATCGCGCTCTACCCGCCCCGGCGCGACGTCCCACAGCGTCAGCCCGTGCGCGGCCAGCTGAACGTAGTTCTGCGTGTCGCGCAGGAAACCAAGCACCGGCAAGCCAAGATCCTCGACAAAGCGCTGCAGCTGATCGGCCGCGCGCGTGCGCGCGTCGACACGCATGCCGAGGATGCCGACGCGGGGCGCACCACCGAGCAGATCGCGATCAGCGAGTTTGGTGAGGAAAGCCTGAGTCGCGTAGATGTCGAAGATCGAGGGCTGCACCGGCACGATCACTCGATCAGAGAGTTTCATCACATCGCGTAGCGCGTGGCCGCGCAGCCCGGCCGGCGTGTCGAGCACGACGTGCGTCACGCCCTTCGGCGGTCGCGCGATCTTCTCGTCGGAACGGTCCCACGACCGGATGTGCGGCAGCGTGGCCGGCCTGATGCCGAGCCACGCCAGCGCCGACTGCTGGCGATCGAGATCGCCGAGCATCGTGGGGTGGCCCCGCCACGCAAAGTAACCGGCCAGGTTGGTCGCGGCCGTGCTCTTCCCGCAGCCGCCCTTCGGGTTGGTGATCAGCACGATCGGCATCGCGCCAGTCTAGGGCCTGTTCACTGCTCGGCGGTGTCAAGCCCCGACGCGGGACGCGTGGCGGCCGCGCTGTCGGCCGCCGTGGACGTGGAAGAACGCTTCGTCTCCTGCTTGCACTCGACTGATCGGCGTCGCGAATAAATCCGACAGCGCTGCCGCCGTCAATACGTCCTCCGCCGCACCGGCCAGCGTCCGGCCATCGCCCCAAAGCAGCAGCGCATGAGTCGCGAACCGTGTCGCCGCGTTCAGGTCATGCAGGCTCGCGACCAGCGCACGCTCAGTCAGCGCGCACAACTCACCGATCACATGCGCCTGATGGCGGGGATCCTGGTGCGCCGTCGGCTCATCGAGCAACACGAGCGGCGTGTCCTGCGCAAGCGTCGTCGCAATCGCAACGCGCTGCCGTTCGCCGCGTGACAGTTGGCGCACATCGCGGTCCGCCAGCGCTGTGCAGTCGAACCGTTGCAGCCAGTCGCGCGCGATCGGCGCCGCGGCGGCCTCGTCGCGGAACACGTAACGGGCCGTCAGCACCGTGTCCAGCGCGGTGCTGGCGAATGGGTCAAGCCAACGATCAGTCAGCAGCGCGCGTCGCCGCGCGAGCTCGTCGGCGCGCAGGCTGCCCACTGGCCGATCGCCGAACACGATGTCGCCCCCGTCGAGCGGCCGAGCGCCGGCCGTCGCGCTGAGCAGCGTCGACTTGCCGGCGCCATTGGGACCGAGCACGGCCCAGCGTTGACCGGGCTCTAGCGTGAGGTCGAGCGAAGCGATCAGCAGCCGCTGCGGAGTACGCAGCGACACGCCGCGCAGCTCGATGATCGCCGCGCCGTTCATCGCCGCCCGAGGATCCAGAGAAACACCGGCACGCCGATCAGCGCAGTCAACACACCGACCGGGAGCTGCAATGGCGCGACCACGCTGCGCGCGATCGTGTCGGCGCTGACGACGAGTGTGCCGCCCAACAACACCGAACCGGGCACGGCCACGCGCTGGTCGTTGCCGGCCAGCAAGCGCGTCAAGTGCGGCGCTACGAAACCGACGAATCCGACGGCGCCGGCGAGCGTCACCGCACCCGCCGTGGCCAGTGCGGCGACGAGCACGAGCCGCCGGCGCGTCGCGCTGACGCGCACGCCCTGCGAGTAGGCCTGCAGATCGCCGCGCAGCATCAGGTTCAGTGCGCGCGCCTCGCTGCTCGCGACCACGAGCAGCGCAGCCGCGAGCAGCAGCGCGATCAGCGCGGCGCCGAGATCCGTTGCGCCAGCAAGGTCACCGAGCAGCCAGAAGACCATAGACCGCAGTCGTCCGTCAGGTGCGAGTGCCAGCATCAGGCTCATCAGCGCCGCCGCGAACGATGCGAGCATCACGCCGGTCAGAAGCACTGCGCCGGTCGCCTGCTCGCCGCTGCTGGTCTCGCTGGCGTAGAGCGCGCGCCGCGCCAGCAGGAAGAGCAACGCCAGCGTCGCCAGCGCGCCGCCAACGGCCGCAACCTGTACACCGGCGGCGCCGAGCCCGGCGGCGAGCGCCAGCAAGGCGGCGAACGCGGCGCCGCCGGAGATGCCGAGCACATACGGGTCGGCGAGTGGATTGCGCAGCAGCGCCTGCAGCAGCGCGCCGGACAACGCCAGCAGAGCTCCGACCGCAAACGCGGACAGCGCGCGCGGTGCGCGCAACCCGAGCACAATGTCCGTTCCGGCCGGACTCGCGTGTCCACGCGTGATCGCGCCAGCCAGTTCCGACCAGCTGACGTCGACGCTGCCGATCGCGAGCGCGGCGGCCAGACTGGCCGCCGCCGCCCCGATCAGGACGAGCAGCGCAGTCGATGGCGCAGGTCGGGTCATCGATCGTTCAGAAGCGCAGGTCAACGCCGACGATCACCGTCCGCGGCTGTGTGTTGTACCCGCTGACGGTCTCATAGTCGGCATCGAACAGGTTCTCAACGCGGGCGCGCAGGGTGATCGCTGGCCGCAGAGCCCAGCTCGCGACGATTCGCGCCAGCGTGTAGCTCGCGAGCTGCACCCGTTGAAACGTGTTGATGTCGAGATCGTCGCGCGGACCGACCGCCGTCAGCTCGAAGCCTGCGCTCCATGACCCCGGCGCCACGTAGACCGAGGCATTGACGATCCACGGCGCACGTCGCAACAGCTTCTCGCCGGTCTCCTCATCGACAGCCCGTAGCAGCATCCCGTTCGCCGCGAACGACCAGATACCGTGGCGCCAGGAGCCCGCCAGCTCGAAGCCAGTTGCGCGCGCCTTGTCGAGGTTCTCCGCACGCGAACTCGCCGGGTCAAAGACGATCAAGTCACGCGTGTTGGTGCGGAACAGGCCCGCCCGCGCCATCACATCTCCGGCGGCATATTGCAGCCCGAGCTCGCCGCTGACGGCACGCTCCGGTGCGAGATCCGGATTGCCGAAGCCGGGAAAGTAGAGATCGTTGAAGCTCGGTGCACGAAACGCGTTGGAAAGCTGCGCGGTCAGCCGCCACTCCCGGCCGAGGCGGAAACCGTAGGCCACGAGTCCAGTAGTCGCGCCGCCGACGTCCGAATACTGATCCTGTCGCACGTTGAGCTGCAACTGCTGCGGCCCGAATTCGCCGATGAGGCCGAGCCAGCCGCTGCCGACCGCACGAGTGAATCGCTGCGACTGGCCGCCGAAGTTGGGATCGTAGGCCGTCGATTCGCCGACCTGATGCAGGTACTCGGCGCCGAGCTGCGCCCGCATCTGGCTGGTCACGGTCACATCGTTCGTCCACGTCGCCGCCACGTTGTCGGAGCTGAACTCGCCGTTGTTGAACGAAGCCGGATCGCTGACGATGTTGCTGCTGCGGTCGCGACTGGCGCCCAGCGCGAGTTGCGTGGTCCAGCGCTCGTTCAGGGGCGTGCGTAGCAGCGCATTGGCCGCACCGAGCTGGGATTTCTCGAGGTGGGTCGCCGTTGGACCATCTGCCGTGCTGTCGAACTCGGTCCGGTTGCGATTGAGCCAGCCGTTCACGGCCAGCAGGGTCTCGCCCGAACGGTAGGTCGCCCCGAGCGACGTCGACAGATACTCGTTGCCGTCGATATCGGGATTGGCGCCGGGCGCGAACGGACCGGGGATCACTCGCGCCGCGTCGATCGCAGAAAACGCCGCCGTGGTGCCGCCGCCTATCGCGCCGCCGATGCGCACTGGCCCAAGATCGGTACCGCCGCTGAAGTGACCGTCGAGCGTGCGGCCCTGTCCGCCTTCAGCACTCAGCACAAGACCCTGTTCGGCGCCGCGCCGCGTGAAGATCTGCACGACGCCGCCGATCGCGGCCGACCCGTACAGGCTGGACAGGTTGCCGCGGACGATCTCGATGCGCTCGATCGCATCGAGCGCGATGCCGCCTACCGCCGGAGCGCCGCTGGTGCCAGCGTTGAGCCGCACGCCATCGACGAGAACCAGGACTTGCGAGGAGTTCGCGCCGCGCAAGAACAGCGACGCCGCGGTACCGCGTCCGCCCGACTGCGCAAACTGCACCCCGGTTTCGCGCGACAGCAGGCTCACGATGTCGACACTCTGGGTGCGTTCGATGTCCGCACGGGTGATGACCGATGTCGCCGGCAACGCTTCGTCGATCGCCTGTGTCTGCCGCGCCGGCGTGATCACCGTCATTGGCAGTTGCGAGGTCGCCTGCGCCAGCGCAGTGTTATTCGTGAAGACAAAGAGCGTGATCGCAGCAGCGCTGCTGCGTGCAGTCGAACCGAGGGTAGACATCGTGACTCCCGCGCACCGGCCCGCCGCCGGCAAGGTTCACACACGAACGGGTCGGGAGTCGGCTGGTCAGGGCGCAGAGCGCGCCCCGCCGGCCGGCACCCCGCGGCTCGTCCTCCTGCCGATGGCCGGTCTCCGGGCTGCAGGGATGCTTCGCGCCTTCCCGCGTCAAAGACGCAGTGGCTGTTGCGAAGCGTGCGATACGCGCCTGCTTACCGTTGCGGGGGCAGCACAGGTTGGGATGCGTTGCCGCAGCCTCCTGTTTCCCGTTTCACCGAAGTCACTTGTCCTTCGGCACCATTGGCAATCGGCAGTCTATCTCACGAATTGCCGCGAGCACCGTCGCTCACTCGGCGATCGGTGACTACGCGCGGTGATACGATCGCCGCATGCTTGAAGACCTCGACCGACTCGCCGAGAAGGTGCACGAACTCGCTCGACTGGTGCAGTCGTTGCGGACCGAAAACCAGCAGCTGCGTTCCCAGCTGGTACAGGCTGGCGGTGAACTGGATGCGATGCGCCATCGCGTCGACGAGGCTGGTCGTCGCCTGGACGTCCTGATGGAACGCCTGCCCGGTCATGCCAACTCATCGAAGGCGTCATGGAACACCTGACCGTCACGATCCTCGACCGCGAGTACCGGCTGGCATGCACGCCGGACGAGCGCGATGCGCTGCTGAAGTCCGCCGCGTATGTCGATTCGAAAATGCAGGCGATCCGTTCCGGCGGCAAGGTGATGGGCGCGGACCGTATCGCGGTCATGGCGGCGTTGCAGATCACGCATGAACTGTTTTCTGCACGCAGCGCCGACGGCATCGAACTCGGTGATCTCCGTCGTCGCGTGCGCGACCTGCTGCATACGGCCGAAGATGCGCTACTGCCGCAGGAAAAGCTCTTCTGATCCGCTCTGCCGCGTGCAGCGCGCGACCGGGCGGGGATACAATTTGGTCCGATTCGCTGGTGTGCGCCGGTGCGCACAGCAGCACAAGGTTTTCCCTGCGGTGCTCGCGCAAAGGTCGTTCGTTCCTTGAACCGATGCGCTTTGCGCAAGGTTGCTGGGCTCGCGTCGTGGTGTGATCGGCACGCGTTTGCTGAACCTAAACGGCGCGGACAGCGACCACCCTGAACCGATGGTTCAGGACATCCGGCCGGGCGGCACAGGCGGGGATCCTCACTACAAGACGCGCGAGCCGCGTCCGGCTTCCGATGAACTATTGGCTGATGAAGTCAGAGCCGGACGAGTGTTCGATCGACGACACGCTCGCTGCGCCGTACCGGACCGTCCCATGGACCGGGGTGCGTAACTACCAGGCACGCAACTTCATGCGCGACCTGATGAAGATCGGCGACGGCGTTCTGTTCTACCACTCGAGTTGCGCCGAGCCTGGCATCGCCGGACTGGCGGAAGTTGCCAGCGCGCCGTATCCCGATCCGACGCAGTTCCAGCGAAAAAGCCCGTACTTCGACGCCGCCTCGACGCGCGATACGCCGCGCTGGGTGCTCGTCGATATCCGCGCCCGGCGCAAGACGCGGCTGATACCGCTCGCCGAGTTGCGTGAGCACGCGGCGCTGCGCAATATGGTCGTACTCAGACGCGGCAATCGGCTGTCGATCACGCCGGTTACGGCCGATGAGTGGGAGTTCATCACGCGGGCGCTGCTGAAAGACCGGGCTCAATGAGCCCGATGTTCATCGGTGCGCTGGTGCTGCTCGGCGCCTGCACCGGGTTTGCCGCCGGACTGCTCGGGATCGGCGGCGGCATGTTGATGGTGCCGTTCCTGACGGCGCTGTTCACCTGGCAGGGCTTTCCGAACGAGCAAATCGTCCACATCGCGATCGCCACGTCGCTTGCGACGATCCTCTTCACCTCGGTGTCGTCGATGCGCGCACACGACCAGCGCGGCGCGGTGCTGTGGCGCGTCGTCTGGCTGCTGGCGCCGGGGATTCTTCTGGGATCGCTGATCGGGGCGCAGATCGCCGGGCGGCTGCCTACGTTCTGGCTCTCGGTCATCTTCGCGATCTTGGTCAGCGTGTCTGCACTGCAGATGCTGCGCGATCGCAAGCCCCGGGCAACGCGCGAGTTGCCACGCGGCGTCGGGATGTTCGGCGCCGGCGGCGCGATCGGTTTCATCTCCAGCCTGGTGGGCGCCGGCGGCGGCTTCATCTCGGTGCCGTTCATGATCTGGAGTAACGTCAGCATCCACAGCGCGGTCGCCACTTCGGCCGCGCTCGGCTTCCCGATCGCCGCAGCCGGAACCGTCGGATATATCGTGGCCGGCCATGGGGAATCAGGCCTCCCGGCCGGCACACTGGGGTTCGTCTACCTGCCAGCGCTGTTCGCGATCGCCTTTGCAAGCGTGCTTACGGCTCCGTTGGGAGTGCGCACCGCCCACACGCTCGATCGCCGCCCGCTGCAGCGCATCTTCGCAGTGCTGCTGTTACTGCTGGCCGCCTACATGACTTACCGGGGCTACAAGGCCTACTGATCCGCGCGGCTGCCGCGCAGCTTGCGCATCTCGCTTTCCGGTGCGCTCCGCCGGCCGCATAATGGAGCGCGAACGACACGGTGGAACGGCAATGACAGCAAGCGAGCAGGCCATCAACGAGATCGGCGATCCGATGGTGCGCGAACTGGCGCTACGTGGCCAGGTGCGCGCGTTCCCGAAGAACGCAGTCATCATCAACGAGGGCGATCGCGGCGACAGCCTGTACGTGATCCTGACCGGGAAGGTGAAGGTCTACGTCTCCGACGACGACGGCCGCGAGATGATTCTCGACACCTACAGCCCCGGGGACTACGTCGGCGAGATGGCACTCGACGGCCGGCCGCGTTCAGCCTCGGTGATGACGCTGGAGCCGACCACCTGCTCCGTAGTCACACGCGACGAGTTGCGCAACGCCATCAGTGCCAATCCGGACATCGCGATGGGCCTGATCGCCACGCTCATCGACCGCGCCCGCATAGCCACCGACAACGTCAAGAACCTGGCACTGATGGATGTCTACGGCCGGGTCGCCCGACTGCTGTTGTCGCTCGCGAAGGAAGACGGCGGAAAGCTGGTCGTGCCCGAGCGGATGACGCAGCAGGATATCGCCGATCGCGTCGGCGCTTCGCGCGACATGATCAGTCGCATATTCAAGGACCTGACGATTGGCGGCTACGTGACGATCGAGAACCGGACGATCACGATCCACCGCAAGCCGCCGGCACGCTGGTAAGGCGGCCCGCCGGCGTCCCGTGACCGGCGCGAAGCCCCGGCCGGCAAACCCTGAGCCGCCAGCTGTCGAATATTCCGGATCCGGCGCGCCCAATACGCGGCTGCTCGGGTCCTGCGCCCCTCCTACAGTGCGTTTATCCGCTGCGGCCTGACGCCGCAGATCCAAGACGCCAGGGAGACCGTTATGTCCATTCATCGACTGATCGCTGCAGCCATATTGGCCGTCGCCGCCACCGCGGCCGTTGCCGACGAATTCGAATCCGCCTACGACGCCGGCCGTTATGCCGAGGCCCTCACCCTGCTGGAGGCTCGTGGCCTGGAAGGAGATATCGAGGCGCAGGGCATGGCCGGAATGATCCATCTGATGGGCAGCAGCCTGTACGGCACTGAAGTGCCGACAGACACCGAGAGCGCGGCCCGTTGGATGCGAACCGCGGCGCTCAATGGCAGCGTCCAGGCGCAGTACATCCTCGCCCAGCTCTATGAACAAGGCATCGGGGTCCCGCAGGACTCCGCCCGCGCAGCCGCCTGGCTGGCGCTCATTGCCGGACAGAACCTAGCGTTTTCAATCGCCCAGAACGCGGAACGGTAATCGGTCGCGCCTGACTCGCGCGTCGACCTGCCGATCAATTCTGGAGAGCATGATGACTGACCCGATCACCGTTGTCCCGTATGACGCGGCGTGGCCCGCCCGCTTCCGCATCGAAAGCCAGCTGATCCGAATCGCCCTCAACGACCTCGAACCGAAAATCGAACATATCGGCAGCACCTCGGTGCCCGGCCTTACAGCCAAGCCGATCATCGACATCCTGGTCGGCGTGCGCTCGCTCGATGCCTTCGAGCGCCACTGCGATCGACTCACCGTTTACGGCTATGAATACATTCCCGAATACGAGCGGGTGCTGCCCGACCGGCGCTTCTTCAAGCGTGTCTACCGCGGCGTGCGGACTCACCATGTGCACGTGGTTGAGGTCGACGGCCGCTACTGGAAGCGCTACCTCCGGTTCCGCGACCATCTGCGTGCCGATGGATTCTTGGCGTCGCGCTATGGCGATCTGAAGCGCCGGCTAGCGTCCCGCTTTCGTTTCAACCGTGACGCGTACACCAACGGCAAGTCGAGCTTTGTCGAAGCGGTAGTCGCGCTGCCGCGTCCGCAGGCGGCGAGCCTCAGGCCGCAGTTCGCGTTTGCGGCGTGAACGTGGTGCGATAGCGGTCCCGCAGCACGTTCTTCTGGACTTTTCCCATCGTGTTGCGCGGCAGGTCCTCGACCACGAACACGCGCTTCGGCACCTTGTAGTTCGCGATCCGGCCCTTAAGCGCGTGGACGATGGTGGCCGCTTCGAGCGTTCCGACGCGCCGCGCGACCACGACCGCAGCGACCGCCTCGCCAAAGTCCGGATGCGGCAGGCCGATGACCGCGGATTCGACCACGTTCGGCAACTCGTCGATGTAGCCCTCGACCTCCTTCGGATAGACGTTGTATCCACCGGAGATGATCAAGTCCTTGGAGCGACCGACCAGCGTCAGGTAGTCGTCCGGCACGCCGGCGCCGCCAAAATGGCCGACGTCGCCGGTGCGGAACCAGCCGTCGCGCGTGAATTCCTCGGCGGTCTTCTCCGGCATGCGCCAGTAGCCGCTGAAGACGTTCGGTCCGCGCACTTCGACCGCGCCGATCTCGCCGGGCGCACAGGCTCGGCCGTCGTCACGCACAACTCGCAGCTCGACGCCTGGCAGCGCAACGCCCACCGTGCCGGCAAGGCGTGGTCCGCGCGCAGCGAAATACGGGTTCGACACGAGCATCACGGTTTCCGACATGCCGTAGCGCTCGAGGATGCGCTGTCCAGTGCGCGCCTCGAAGTCGCGATGCGTGTCCGCCAGCAGTGGCGCCGAGCCGGAGATGAAGAGCCGCATCCTCGAGCACAGCGCGCGGTCGAGCCGAGCTTCGGCGAGCAACCGCGTGTAGTACGTCGGCACGCCCATGAACACGGTCGAGCGCGGTAGTCGCTCGAGAACCTGCGCCACGTCGAACTTCGGCAGGAACAGCACGCGCGCTCCGGCGAGCAACGCCGCGTGCGAGGCGACGAAGAGTCCGTGCACGTGAAACAGCGGCAACGCATGCAACAACACGTCCTGCCGACCCTCGGCGCGCTCGCGCGCAAATCCCCAGAACTCGTCCAGCGTCAGTGCGTTCGACGCGAGGTTGCGGTGAGTCAGCATCGCTCCCTTGCTGCGTCCGGTGGTGCCGGACGTGTACAGAATCGCGGCCAGATCGTCGGCGGCGCGCAAACGAGTCCCGAATCCGTCGGCGTGTGGCGCGGCCGCTTCGAGCAACGAGCCGTCACGGCTTTCCCCCAGCGTGTAGACGTGGCGGATTCCGGCCTTGCGCGCGAGCGGTTCCAGTTCATCGCGCCGTGCCGGCGTGCAGATCAGCACCGTCGGCTCGGCATCGGCGAGGAAGTATTCGATCTCGGCGCGCTGGTAGGCGGTATTGAGCGGCAGATAGACGAGCCCCGCGCGCAGGGTCGCCAGATAAAGCATCAGGCATTCCGGCGACTTCTCCACCTGGACCGCAACGCGCGCTCCCGGCGCGGGACGCAGCGATACGAGCCAGTTCGCGAGGCGCCCGCTGGCGTGTTGCAGGTCGCGCCAGCTGTAGACAAGGCCGTCGGCCGTCTCAATGCTGCAGGCTTCGAGGTCCGCCGGAAAGCGGCGCTCGACCAGCGCGTAGAAGTTGGAATTATCGGAGTGGGCCATGATCCGTCCACGGACGGCGTGAGTGTTGAGCGCAGAAGACGGCAAGAGTACGCGCGCCGCGGCTCGACGAAACGTGACCCGGCCGCCTCCGTCGGTTAGCGCTACGTCGATTCCTTCGTCGCGAATCGCCGCGCAGCCGGCGGCGTCGCTCCGGAGCCCGGTGTAGGATTTTAGGTGGATGGCCTGACCGCTTCGGCGGGTCCGTGAGGGAAACGAGATGGCAAAGGATGCAAGCGCCGACCTGGGTGCATGGCGTGCCGCCGCTTCGAAGCAGCTTGACGGTGCGGCGGCGGACACCCTGACCTGGCACACGCCGGACGGGATTGCGGTCAAGGCGCTCTACACGGCCGCCGACGTTGCCGGTCTGCCGCACGCGGACACGCTCCCCGGCTTCGCCCCATATGTGCGCGGACCGCAGCCGACCATGTACGCGCAGCGCCCGTGGACCATCCGGCAGTACGCGGGCTTTTCGACGGCGGAGGAGTCGAACGCGTTCTACCGCCGTAACCTCGAAGGCGGCGGCCAGGGCGTCAGCGTCGCCTTCGACCTCGCGACGCACCGCGGTTACGACTCGGACCACCCGCGCGTCGTCGGCGACGTCGGCAAGGCGGGCGTCGCAGTCGACTCCGTCGAAGACATGAAGATCCTGTTCGACAGCATTCCGCTCGACCGCGTGTCGGTGTCGATGACGATGAACGGGGCCGTGCTGCCCGTGCTTGCCGGCTACATCGTCGCCGCCGAGGAGCAGGGCGGCGCCCAGGACAAGCTCGCAGGAACCATACAGAACGACATCCTCAAGGAGTGCATGGTCCGCAACACCTACATCTACCCGCCGGGACCGTCGATGCGCATCATCGCCGACATCATCGGGTATACGGCGAAGCACATGCCGCGCTTCAACTCGATCTCTATTTCCGGCTATCACATGCAGGAAGCCGGGGCCACTCAGACTCTCGAGCTCGCGCTGACGCTGGCCGATGGCAAGGAATACGTCCGCACCGCGCTCGCGACCGGAATGGACGTCGACGACTTTGCGGGACGGCTGTCGTTCTTCTTCGGCATCGGCATGAACTTCTACCTCGAGATCGCCAAGCTGCGCGCTGCGCGCCTGCTGTGGCACAGGATCATGACGGAGTTCAAGCCTAAAAACCCGAAGTCGGCGATGCTGCGCACGCACTGCCAGACCTCGGGCTGGTCGCTCAGCGAACATGACCCCTACAACAACATCGTGCGCACTGCGATCGAGGCCATGGCCGCCGTGTTCGGCGGAACGCAGTCGCTGCACACCAACTCGTTCGACGAGGCGATGGCGCTGCCGACCGACTTCTCGGCGCGCATCGCGCGCAACACCCAGGTCATCCTGCAGGAAGAGACGAACATCACGCGCGTGATCGATCCCTGGGCGGGGTCGTATCTGATGGAAAGGCTGACGCAGGACATGGCCGATCAGGCCTGGACGATCATCGAGGAAGTCGAGGCGATGGGCGGGATGACCAAGGCCGTGTCCAGCGGCTGGGCCAAACTTCGGATCGAACAGTGCTCGGCCGAGAAGCAGGCGCGCATCGACCGTGGCGATGACGTCATCGTCGGCGTCAACAAGTACCGGCTTACTGAAGAGGAGCCGATCGACATCCGCGAGATCGACAACGCCGCGGTGCGCGAGGCGCAGCTCCGGCGGCTGAGCGAGCTGCGCGCCCGACGCGACGGCAAGTCGGTCGCCGCTGCCCTCGATGCGCTGACCGACGCCGCACGCTCAGAGCAGGGCAACCTGCTCGATCTCTCGATCAAGGCGACGCGTGCGCGAGCCACGGTCGGCGAGATCTCGGACGCGCTCGAGAAGGTCTTCGGCCGTTACCGCGCGAGGACCGAGAGCGTTTCCGGTGTATACGGGGCGATGTTCGAGAGCGACGCACCCTGGCAGGAGCTGAAGGGCGAGATCGAACGTTTCGCCGCGGACGAGGGGCGCCGGCCGCGGCTGATGGTCGCAAAGCTGGGCCAGGACGGACACGACCGCGGCGCGAAGATCATCGCGACCGCCTTCTCCGATCTCGGCTTCGACGTCGACATCGGCCCGCTGTTCCAGACGCCAGAGGAGGCAGCCCGCCAGGCCATCGAGAACGACGTGCACGTGGTCGGCGTGTCGACGCTGGCGGCAGGTCACAAGACGCTTGTGCCGCAGCTCATTGCGGCGCTGCGCGAACAAGGGGCGGAGGACATCCTCGTCGTCGTGGGCGGCGTCGTTCCGGCCCAAGACTACGAGTTCCTGCATGCGGCCGGTGCCGCTGCGGTGTTTGGCCCCGGCACGGTCATCACGGAGGCCGCGCAGCAGATCATCGCTGCGGTCCGCGCGGTACGCACACGGCTGGCGGCGTGAGGGCGGATGGCACGTCGCACCACGACGGTCGCTGAGTTCTCACCGGTTCAACGTCCCGAGCGCCGCGGCAGCGCTACCGCCGTCGTGTCACCGGCGTGACTGCGAAACACTCTGCTGCGCCGCTGGCGCCCGCCGACCAAACGCTCGTGACCCGCGCGCGCGCCGGCGAGAGGCGCGCACTCGCAAAGACGATCACGCTCATCGAGTCGACCCGGCGCGATGACCAAACGCGCAGGCAGGCCGTGCTGGAGGCGCTGCTGCCGCACGCGGTGGCTTCGATCCGCATCGGCATCAGCGGCGCGCCCGGCGTGGGCAAGTCGACCTTCGTCGAATCGTTCGGCCTGCATCTGATCGCGCGCGGCCATCGCGTCGCGGTGCTGGCGGTGGACCCGTCGAGCAGCGTGACCGGCGGCTCGATCCTCGCCGACAAGACACGGATGGAGGAGCTGTCGCGGTCACCGGGCGCATTCATCCGCCCCTCGCCCGCCGGCACGTCGCTCGGCGGCGTCGCCGCGAGAACGCGCGAGGCGCTGGCCGTCTGCGAAGCGGCCGGGTTCGATGTGATCATCGTCGAGACGGTCGGCGTGGGACAGTCGGAGACCGCGGTCGCGCGCATGACCGACCTGATGGTGCTGTTGCAGCTGCCGAACGCCGGCGACGAGTGGCAGGCCCTGAAGAAAGGCATCGTCGAGCTCTCCGACATCATCGTCGTCAACAAGAGCGACCTCGACCCGCAGCGCGCCGCACAGGCCGAGCGCATGCTGAAGAACACGCTTGCGATCCTGAGACCATCGTCGCCGAACTGGCGGCCACCGGTGCTCGCGTTGTCGGCACTGATCGGTGACGGTATTGCGCGCTTCTGGAGCGAAGTCGAGCGCTACCGCAGCACGATGCAGGCGAGCGGCGAGTTCGTCGCCCGACGCCGCGCCCAGGCCCAGGATTGGATGTGGCAAGTCATCGACGAGCGGCTCCGTGCGGATTTCCGGAGCCACCCGGAAGTCGCTGCCTGGCTGCCGCGCATGGTGACCGCCGTCGCCGCCGGAACGCTGACGCCCTCGATGGCCGCCGAGCGGCTGCTCGGGCTGGCGCAGACGACTCGCCCGGCCGGGGACGGCTGACCGCGGCCGCAACACGAAGCAAGCGCCGAACCGCGTTGCTGCCCCGTAAGGGGCGGTCCCGATGAGGGACACGGATCGCCCTAGAATTGCAAGCCCACACGCGCCGCTCGCCCGGCCATCGCAGCCGGGCTGCGCCTGAAGGCGCGGACCCCGGGCACAGAACCAAGTCGACCATAGGGGAGAGCACGCATGCAAGAAGTCATTGGAAGGCTCGAGGAGATGCGCGAAGCCGCGCGGCTCGGCGGCGGAATCAAGCGCATCGACGCCCAGCACACCAAGGGCAAGCTGACGGCACGCGAGCGCATCGAGCTGCTGCTTGATCCGGAAAGCTTCGAAGAGTGGGACATGTTCGTCGAGCATCGCTGCCACGACTTCGGCATGGGCGATCAGAAGATCTCTGGCGACGGCGTCGTGACGGGCTACGGAACGGTCAACGGCCGGCTCGTGTTCGTCTACAGCCAGGACTTCACTGTCTTCGGCGGCGCGCTGTCGGAAGCGCACGCGGAGAAGATCTGCAAGATCATGGACCATGCGATCAACGTTGGCGCCCCGGTGATCGGACTCAACGACTCGGGCGGCGCGCGCATCCAGGAGGGTGTCGCGTCGCTGGGCGGCTATGCAGAAGTGTTCCAGCGCAACGTCCTCGCTTCGGGCGTGATCCCGCAGATCTCGGTCATCATGGGCCCATGCGCTGGCGGCGCGGTCTATTCGCCGGCGATGACCGACTTCATCTTCATGGTGAAGGACAGCGCCTACATGTTCGTCACGGGACCGGAAGTGGTGAAGACCGTGACCCACGAGGAAGTGACCGCCGAGGACCTCGGCGGCGCAGTCACGCACTCGACCAAGTCGGGCGTGGCCGATAGGGCATTCGAGAACGATGTCGAGGCGATGCTGATGGTCCGCGCGATCGTCAGCTATCTGCCGGCGAACAACCGTGAAAAGCCGCCCATCGTGCCCACCGACGACCCGGTCGACCGCATCGACCGGTCGCTCGACACGCTGGTGCCGGACAATCCGAACAAGCCCTATGACATCAAGGAATTGATCTACAAGGTCGTCGACGAGGGAACATTCTTCGAACTCTCGCCCGATTATGCAAAGAACATCGTGATCGGGTTTGGCCGCATGGACGGCAGCACCGTCGGGATCGTCGCCAACCAGCCGCTCGTACTGGCCGGCTGCCTTGACATCAAGTCATCGATCAAGGCCGCGCGCTTCGTCCGCTGCTGCGACAGTTTCAACATTCCCATCGTCACCTTCGTCGACGTGCCCGGATTCATGCCCGGCACGGCCCAGGAATACGGCGGCATCATCAAGCATGGCGCCAAGCTGCTGTTCGCCTACGCGGAGTGCACGGTGCCGAAGGTCACCGTCATCACTCGCAAGGCGTACGGTGGAGCCTATGACGTCATGTCGTCCAAGCACCTGCGCGGCGACGTCAACTTCGCGTGGCCCACTGCGGAGATCGCCGTGATGGGAGCGAAGGGCGCGGTCGAGATCATCTTCCGCAAGGACGCGGGCGACGCGCAAAAGCTTGCGGCACTGACCGAGGAGTACCGCACCAAGTTCGCCAACCCCTTCATCGCCGGACACCGGGGCTACATCGACGACGTGATCATGCCGCGCGAAACCCGCAAGCGGATCTGCCGCTCGCTCGCGATGCTGCGCGATAAGAAGCTCGAGAATCCTTGGCGCAAGCACAGCAACATCCCGCTCTGAGCACCGGCCAGCGAACGGAGGCCGCCACATGTTCAAGAAGATCCTCATCGCCAACCGGGGCGGCCGAGCAGCCGCAGGCTGCGAGTCTCATCCTGCTGGGCGCGCAGCGGCCGGCGATCGAGCCGCGAGGTAGCGACGATGTTCCGCAAAATCCTGATTGCCAATCGCGGCGAGATCGCCTGCCGTGTGATCCGCACCGCCCACAGCATGGACATCAAGACGGTCGCCGTCTATTCCGAGGCTGACAAGGACGCCCGCCACGTCGAAATGGCCGACGAAGCGGTCCTGATCGGCCCGCCGCCCTCAGCGCAGAGCTACCTGCAGATCGAGCGCATCGTCAAGGCGTGCAAGGACACCGGCGCGGAGGCCGTGCACCCGGGGTACGGCTTCCTCTCGGAGAACGCCGCGTTCTGCGCCGCGCTGGAGAAGAAAGGCATCGTCTTCATCGGGCCGAAAGTTCATGCGATCGAGGCGATGGGCGACAAGATCGCGTCGAAGAAGCTGGCGATCGAAGCCAAGGTCAGTACGATCCCCGGCCACAACCAGGCGGTGACCTCGCCGGAAGAAGCTGTCGAGATCGCCCGCCGGATCGGCTACCCGGTAATGATCAAGGCCTCCGCCGGCGGCGGCGGCAAGGGATTGCGCGTCGCCTACGACGACACGCAGTGCCGCGAAGGCCTGGCCGCGTGCCGCAACGAGGCAAAGAACGCCTTCGGCGACGATCGCGTCTTCATCGAGAAGTTCATCGAGGAGCCGCGCCACATCGAGATCCAGGTGCTCGGTGACGCGCACGGCAACTACGTCTATCTGCACGAGCGCGAATGCTCGATCCAGCGTCGCCACCAGAAAGTCATCGAAGAGGCGCCCTCGCCTTTCATCGACGAGGCGACGCGCAAGGCCATGGGCGAGCAGGCGGTCCAGCTCGCCCGCGCGGTCAAGTACCAGTCGGCTGGGACGGTCGAGTTCGTCGTCGGCAAAGACCGGTCGTTCTACTTCCTGGAGATGAACACCCGGCTACAGGTCGAGCACCCGGTCACCGAGTTCATCACGGGGCTCGACCTCGTCGAGTTGATGATCCGTGTCGCCGCCGGCGAGCGGCTGCAGATCGCGCAAAAAGACGTCCCGCGCACCGGCTGGGCGATCGAGTGCCGCATCAACGCCGAGGATCCGTTGCGCGGCTTCCTGCCGTCCAGCGGGCGGCTCGTCAAGTTCATCCCGCCACCGGAGGTTCCCGGACAGGTGCGCGTCGACACCGGCGTCTACGAGGGCGGCGAAGTGTCGATGTACTACGACTCGATGATCGCCAAGCTGATCTGCCACGGCGCAACACGCGACCAGGCGATCACCCGCATGCGCGAGGCGCTGAACGCCTTCGTGATCCGCGGCGTCGCCTCCAACATCGCATTCCAGGCGGCGCTGCTGCAGCATCCGCGCTTTCTGTCAGGCAACTTCAACACAGGGCTGATCGCCGAGGAGTACCCGAAGGGATTCCGGGCGACGAGCGTCGTGCACGACGATCCGCTGCTGCTCGCGGCCGTCGCCGCGCTGGCGCGCCGGCGCTTCATCTCCCGCGCCGTGCAGACCACGGGACAACTGCGCGGCCATCAGCGGCACGTGGGCGAGGACTGGGTCGTGGCCATCGGCTCGCAGCGCTTCCCACTGCGGCTCAGACCCATCCAGGGTGGCTGCCGCATCGAATTCGAAGGCGAAACAAGTGAGCTGCTCTCGGACTGGAAGCTCGGCGACCTGATCTTTCGCGGCCTGTGGAACGGCCAGGAAGTCTGCCTGCAGATCCAGCGCGTCAGCTGGAGGTACCGGCTGATCCACTGGGGCACGCAGGTGGACGCCACGGTGCTGACCGCGCGGCAGGCCTACCTGCTGTCGCTGATGCCCGAGAAGCCCGTGCCGGACATGTCGCGCTTCCTGCTGTCGCCGATGCCCGGCCTGCTGACGGATCTCATTGTCAAGGCCGGCCAGGAGGTGAAGGCCGGCGAGCGGCTCGCGGTGATCGAGGCGATGAAAATGGAGAACACGCTGCGGGCCGAAGCCGACGGCGTGGTCAAGAAAGTGTTCGCCGCGCGCGGCGACAGCCTCGCGGTCGACCAGCCGATCCTCGAGTTCGAGTAGAGCGTTGGAAAGCGGCGCGGAGCCGTCAGCGGCCCAGCGCCGCCACGACGTCGGGCGGCGCCTGCACAAGTTCGATCAGAACGCCCTCGCCGCAGAGCGGGGCCGTCTCGTTGCCCTTCGGGTGGATGAAGCACACGTCGTAGCCGGCGGCGCCCTTGCGGATGCCGCCGGGCGTAAAGCGCATCCCTCGTGCCGTCAGCCAATTCACCGCCGCCGCGAGGTCATCCACCCAGAGTCCGAGGTGATTGAGCGCGGGATCGTGCACGGCCGGCTTCTTCGCCGCGTCGATCGGTTGCATCAGGTCGACTTCGACCCTGGCGGGCCCGTCGCCGAGCGCCAGGATGTCCTCGTCGACATTCTCCCGCTCGCTCCGGTAGCTGCCCACGGACGGTACGCCCAGCGTATCCACCCAAAGGCCGCGCAACCGCGCCTTGTCCTGTCCTCCGATGGCCACCTGCTGGATGCCGAGGATGCGGAACGGACGTTCGTTCATGCAAATTTCCCGTCTGTTTCCGCGCGGCTCAGTCCAGCTTGGCGCCGGACGCCTTGGTCACCTGGGCCCAGCGCTTGATTTCGCCGTTGAGGAACTTCGCGAAGTCCTGCGGGCTCATCGTCGTCACCTCGGACCCATTGCTGGCCCAGATCTCCTTCAGTTCCGGAGTGTTCAGCGCCTTCACGACTTCGACGTGCATCCGATCGAGGATCGGCTGTGGCGTGCCTTTCACGCCCCACAGCGCATACCAGGTCGACACGTTGTAGTCCGGCATGCCCTGCTCTGCCGCGGTCGGAAGATTCGGAAATGCACTCGAGCGTTTCGGCGCAGCGACGGCGAGCGCCTTGATGCGTCCTGCACGAATATGCTGGGCCGAGGAACCGAGCCCGTCGAACATCATGTCGATGTTGCCGGCGACCAGGTCCTGCAGCGCCGGGCCGGCACCACGGTACGGGATATGCACGATGAAGGTCTGCGACTGCTGCTTGAAGAGCTCGCCGGCGAGGTGGTGCGAGGTGCCGTTGCCGGCAGAGCCAAAATTGAGCGTGCCGGGCGTCTTGCGCAGCTGATCAAGCAGCTGTTTCAGGTTGTCCGCCTGGACGCGACTGGCGTTGATGACGATGACCTGCGGCGGATTGGCAATCGTCGTCAGCGGAATCAGGTCCTTTTCGATGTCATAGTCGAGTTTCGGATAGAAGCTCGGTGCGATCGCGTGATGCACGGCGCCGACGAAGAAGGTGTAGCCGTCCGGTGCGGCTTTCGCAGCGATCGACGCGCCAACGGTACCGCCGGCACCGCCGCGGTTGTCAATGATCACCTGGCGGCCGAGCTGCTTCGACAGCTGCGCAGCCAGCGGGCGCGCGAAGGCATCGGTGCCGCCTCCTGGCGGAAAGGGCACGACTAGCGTGATCGGCTTAGTCGGCCAGTTGGTCGTTTGTGCATGCGCCGACGCGGCGGCAACAACCGACACAGCCAGCACGGTCACCAGCAGGGAACGGACTTGCACGGAGGTCTCCTTCGCAACTGGGTGAAAGCGCTGCGCTCTGACGGTGCCTGCGCCACCGCGGTTTGCCGCGGCCGAACTTGTTACTTTAACGTCTTGCCGGCTGCGCGGGTGGCAGTCCCCGGCGCTGCAATATCACGAAGCAGACAGCGCCGATCAGCACCATCGGCACCGACAGCCACTGCCCGGCAGATAGTCCGAGCGGCATTGCGCCGTACAGCGCTTCGGGCTCGCGGAAGATCTCGCCGATGATGCGCAGCACACCATAGGCGATCAGAAACAAGCTGCCGACGGTCCCCGCGGGGCGCGGGCGCTTTGAGTAGAGCCACAGAATCGCGAAGAGCAGCAGCCCTTCAAGCGCGAACTGGTACAGCTGCGATGGATGCCGCGGCAGATCATCGCCCGCCTGCGGAAAGATCATCGCCCAGGGCAGTGCGGGGTCCGTCACTCGCCCCCACAGTTCGCCGTTGATGAAGTTGCCGATGCGTCCGGCACCGAGGCCGAGCGGCACCAGCGGCACGACGAAGTCGGTCACACGTAAGAACGACTTGCCGCGGCTGCGCGCGAATGCCCACATCGCAACGATGACGCCGAGAATGCCGCCGTGCGATGCCATGCCGCCCTTCCACACCGCGAAGATCTCGAGTGGATGCGTGAGGTAGTACGACAGCGGACCGTAGAAGATGACGTGGCCCAGGCGCCCGCCAACGATGACGCCGATCATTCCGTAGAACAGCAGATCGTCGACGTCCTGGACCGACATGTCGCGCCACGCGTCGCGCGAGCGCAACCGGCCGAGCAGCAGGAACAGCGCGAAGCCGATCAGATACATGAGCCCATACCAGCGGATGCTGATCGGGCCGAGTTGCAGGGCGACGGGATCGAAGTGATGGACAGGCACGCGTGGCTCCGGAGGCGAGTGGCTCGAAGGACGGCCGCTCAGGCGAAATGCTTGGCCTATTATTGCCCGTTCACCCGCCCGCATTTTCCTTTCGGCAGCCGCCATGCCCTACAACGAACGCTCCAAGCATGTGACCGAGGGCGTCGCCCGTTCGGCCAACCGCGCGATGTACTACGCGATGGGCTACAAGGACGAAGACTTTGACAAGCCGATGATCGGCGTGGCCAACGGCCATTCGACGATCACGCCATGTAACTCGGGCCTGCAGAAGCTGGCCGACGCTGCGATCGAGGAGATCGCAGGCTGCAAGGCCAACTCGCAGGTGTTCGGCACGCCGACCATTTCGGATGGCATCGGCATGGGCACCGAAGGCATGAAGTACTCGCTGGTGTCCCGCGAGTTGATCGCCGACTGCGTCGAGACCTGCGTCAACGGCCAATGGATGGATGGCGTCATCGTCATCGGCGGCTGCGACAAGAACATGCCCGGCGGAATGATGGGCATCGCGCGCTGCAACGTGCCCGCGATCTACGTCTACGGCGGCACCGTGAAGCCGGGCCACTACAAGGGCAAGGACCTGACGATCGTCTCGGCGTTCGAGGCGGTCGGCGAGTTCACCGCCGGTCGCCTGAACGAAACCGACTTCAAGGAAATCGAGCGCCGCTGCATTCCGGGCTCGGGCTCATGCGGCGGCATGTACACCGCGAATACGATGAGTTCGTCGTTCGAGGCGCTCGGCATGAGCCTGCTGTATTCGTCGACACAGGCGAATCCGGACGACGACAAGCTCGCGAGCACGCGCGAGGCGGCGCGGGTGCTGGTCGAAGCTGTGAAGAAAAACCTGCGACCGAGCGACATCATCACACGCGAATCGATCGAGAATGCGGTAGCGCTGATCATGGCGGTCGGCGGCAGCACCAACGCGGTGCTGCACTATCTGGCGATCGCGCACGCGGCCGGCATCCCGTGGACGATCGACGATTTCGAGCGCATCCGCCGCAAGGTGCCGGTGCTGTGCGACCTGAAGCCCTCGGGCAAGTACGTCGCGACCGACCTGCACCGCGCCGGCGGTATCCCGCAGGTGCTGAAGGTCCTGCTTGCCAACGGCTTGCTGCACGGCGATTGCATGACGATCACCGCCAGGACGCTGGGCACAATGCTCGAGGACGTCCCGGCCGAGCCGCGCAGCGACCAGGACGTCATTCGCCCGTTTTCGAAGCCGCTGTACAAGCAGGGCCACCTCGCGATCCTGAAGGGCAACCTGTCGCCGGAAGGATGTGTGGCGAAGATCACCGGGCTGAAGAACCCATCAATCACCGGGCCGGCGCGCGTCTTCGACTCCGAGGACGCCGCGATGGAGGCGATCCTGGCCGACCACATCCGACCCGGCGATATTCTTGTAATCCGCTACGAGGGTCCGCAGGGCGGACCGGGCATGCGCGAGATGTTGTCGCCGACGTCGGCGCTGATTGGAAAGGGCCTCGGCGAAAGCGTCGGGCTCATTACCGACGGTAGGTTCTCTGGCGGCACTTGGGGCATGGTCGTCGGCCACGTCGCTCCTGAAGCCTACGTCGGCGGAACGATCGCACTGATCCGCGAGGGCGATTCGATCACGATCGACGCCCACAAGCTGCTGCTGCAACTCAACGTCGCCGACGACGAAATCGCGCGTCGACGCGCGGCATGGAAGCCACCGGCGCCGCGCTACACCAAGGGTGTGCTCGCCAAGTTCGCCAAGCTCGCCTCGACCGCAAGCAAAGGTGCGATCACGGACGAAAAGCTGTTCTAAGCGTCGCTCGTGTACGCGATCGGTGTAGCCGATCGCACGTGCACTCGCTCCGGAATAGTTAGTCGGCTGCGCTCCGGAGCGGCCGCGCGCTCTGCCGAACTTCAACGGGACAGCACCCACCCTGCCCTCCCGCCAAGCGGGATGGGATCGACACTCCTCCCTGCGCCCTCCTCGCCTGGCGAGGAGGGAAAGGTGAACTTGGCACTGCGAGGTGCACAGCGGGGTGGAGTGCCGGTCTTTACTCATCGGCGGAGCGCGCGGCCGCTCCGGAGCGCAGCCGACTGAT
>DATEZE010000225.1:0-2216 GCA_035255845.1 Burkholderiaceae bacterium
TGGACGCACTACGGCATGGACGTGAGCCGCATCGTCGGGCACATGTACATGACGCTCGAAGGCATCTTCGGCATCCCGATCGATGTCTCGTCCTCGCTGATCATCCTTTTTACGATCTACGGAGCGATACTGCAGTTTTCCGGCGCGGGCAAGTTCTTCATCGACTTCTCGTTCGCGGCGATGGGCGGCAAGCCGACCGGCGCCGGCCGCACGGTCGTGTTGGCCTCGTTCCTGCTCGGAGGGCCTTCGGGCAGCGGAGTGGCGACGACCGTGACGCTGGGCACGGTGGCCTATCCGATGCTGATGAAGGCGGGCTATGGGCGCGATGCGGCCGGCGGGCTGCTCGCCGCCGGCGGCCTCGGCGCGATCCTGTCACCACCGGTGCTCGGCGCCGCCGCGTTCCTGATCGCGCAGTTCTTGAACATCTCGTACCTCGACGTCGTCTTGATGGCGACGGTGCCGACGCTGCTGTATTACTTCGCGCTGCTGTTGATGGTCGAAATCGACGCGCGCAAGTTCGGCATGCCGACCGTCATTATCGAGAAGCACGCCACTGTTACAGCGCTCTCGCGCCAATACTGGTTCCATTTCCTGTCGCTGATCGCGATCGTCGTGTTCATGTTGGCCGGGTTCTCGCCGACCACAGCGGTCTTCTGGACGATCCTCACCGCGGTGGTATTCAGTTTCCTGCACGTCGACTGCGCACTGGTGCCGTACGACGTGCTGAAGGGCAGGGCGCCTCTGGCCAGCGGCCTGTGGAACTCCGGGCTCGTCAAAGCGCTCCACGGCGGTTCGGTCGGCGTGCTGAGCGTTGCGGCCACGTGCGCGGCCGCCGGACTGATCGTCGGCGTGGTGACGCTGACCGGACTGGGACTGAAATTCAGCTCGATCGTGCTGCAGTACGCCGACGGCGCAAGCCGCGGGATCTACGACGGCCTGGTGGCCCTCGGCGCCGCGGCCACGCCCGGCCTGCTGCATGACATGAAACTGCTGCTGACCGCCGTCTTCACGTCGCTGATCGTCTGGATCGTCGGCCTTGCGGTGCCGGTAACCGCTAGCTACATCATCTGCGCCGTCATCGCCGCCCCCGCGCTGATCGCACTGGGTGTGGCGAACTTTGCCGCGCACATGTTCATCTTCTACTACGCCGTGCTGTCGGAAGTGTCCCCGCCGACAGCGCTGTCACCGTTTGCCGCTGCCGCCATTACCGGTGGTAATCCGTACAGGACGACCCTGCAGTCGTGGAAGTACACGATGCCGGCCTTCCTGGTGCCGTTCATGTTCGTGCTCGATCCGGCCGGCCTCGGGCTGCTGCTGATGGGATCGTTCAAGAAGCTGGGAGATGCCAACTGGTTCGACATCGCCGTCGTCTGCGTCACCGCGATGATCGGTATCGCCGCGCTCGCGGGTGCAATGCAGAACTGGATGTTCAAGCGGACGACGTGGGTAGAGCGCTGGCTGCTGATCGCGGCCGGGCTCGCGCTGGTGTACCCGAAGGCACTGCTCGACTACATCGGCGTTGCGCTGCTCGCGGTCGTCGTCGTATCGCAGATGATGAGGAAGACGACCGAGCAGCCACTGGTGGATTGACGCCGCACGGGGATTTTCACGGCGAGAGGGGCGCTGGCCGCACTCGTTAGACTTGAGCATTGGCAGTTTCGAGGCTTCTCTCGCAGTGAATAAACAAGACATGACGCCCATGGCAGCGCAGCAGTTCTCCGGCACCTCACCCGACGTCGTCGTCATCGGCGGCGGCCCCGGCGGTTCGACCACGGCGGCGCTTCTGGCCGAGAAAGGCCACGATGTGGTGCTGTTCGAGAAGGCACACCACCCGCGCTTTCACATCGGCGAATCGCTGCTGCCGATGAACATGCCCCTGTTCGATCGCCTGGGTGTGCGCAGCGAGGTCGAGCGCATCGGCATCATCAAGCACGGCGCCGAGTTCGTCTCGCCCTGGCACGAGCACACCAGCCGCTTCTTGTTCGCCGAGGCGTTGGACAAATCCTTCCCCTATGCCGTGCATGTGCGGCGTTCGGAATTCGACGAACTGCTCTTCCGCCACGCGGCCAAGCAGGGCGCGCGCACCTTCGAAGGCCAGCGCGTCAAGCATGTCGACATGGATGCGGGTAAGACCGGCGATGGCCGCTCCATCGTCAAGGTGGCTGGTGAAGACGGGGTCGAGACGACCTGGCGGCCACGCTTCGTGGTCGACGCCA
>DATEZE010000226.1:0-14873 GCA_035255845.1 Burkholderiaceae bacterium
GGCGCCGGCGCCTCGACGCCGGTGGGTGAAGTGCGGTCGAACACCACGCAGCAGCTGATCGCCGATATCGAACTGCTGCGCGAGTACCTCGGCGTTCAGCGGTGGTTGATCTTCGGCGGCTCATGGGGCAGCACGCTCGGCCTGGCATACGGTCAGGTTCACCCGCAGCGCTGCAGCGGCTTTCTGCTGCGTGGGATTTTTCTCGGGCGGCAAAGCGAGATCGACTGGTTCATGTACGGACTGCGACAGATCTTTCCGGAAGCCTGGGAGAAATTCGCCGGGCTGCTGCCCGAAGCGGAGCGCGGCGATTTGCTGCGCGGGCACCTCAAGCGCCTGTTCGATCCGGACCCGCGCGTGCACGTCGCGTTTGCCCGTGCATGGAGCGAGTACGAAGGCTCGTGCTCGACATTGCTGCCGAATCCTGAACTGGTGCGCCACTTTGCCGCCGAAGCGCTTGGGCTCGCTCGTCTCGAAGCCCACTACTTCGCGCATCGCTGCTTCCTCGGCCCGGACCAGCTGCTGCAGAACATGCATCGGCTGCGCAATCACCCGGCTTCGATCGTGCATGCACGCTACGACATGATCTGTCCCATCGTCAGCGCAGACGAACTGGTGCACGCCTGGCCGGGCGCGCGCTACTGCGTCGTTCCGGACGCCGGCCACTCGGTGTGGGAACCGCCGGTCCGCGCCGCAGTGCTGGCGGAACTCGAGCGCTTCAAGGAACTGCTCGGTTGATCCGCGATGCCGCGCTTCGCCGCCAATATCAGCCTGCTGTATCCGGAGCTTCCGCTGGAGCAGCGGATCGCCGCGGCTGCGCACGACGGATTCGCGGCCGTGGAGGTCCAGTTTCCGTACGCGATCGATGCCGCGGAATTCCGCCGGGCTCTGGACGATGTGCGGGCGCGGCTGGTCCTGCTGAACACACCGGTCGGCGAGGGCGCCAGTGCGCGGGGCTGTGCGGCGCTGCCGGGACATGAGCGGGAGTTCGACGAGTCGATCGCCCGCGCACTCGATTACGCGCGCGCCACAGGCGCCGTCTGCATCCACGTCATGGCAGGCGTGCCGGGCGCCGACGTTCCGCATGCCGACGCGCTCGAAGTCTACGAACGCAACCTGGCGAGGGCGTGCGCCACGCTCGGCCAGCATGGTATCGTCGCGACGATCGAGCCGATCAATCCGCACGACATCCCGGGCTATTTCCTGAACCGGCTGCCGCTGGCCGTCTCGGTCATCGAACGGCTCGTCGCGCCGCCCGCGCTGCAGTTCGACGTCTACCATGTGCAGATCATTCAGGGCGACCTGATCCGGCATTTGCGCCAGCACATTGCGCAGATCGGGCACGTCCAGATCGCCGGCGTTCCCGCCCGCAATGAGCCCGACACCGGCGAGGTCGACTATCGGGCGATCTTCCGTGAACTCGACCGGCTGCGCTACGCCGGGTGGGTCGGTTGCGAATACCGTCCCGCGAATCCGGGGCCGGGTGGCACATCCGCGGGACTGGGCTGGATGCGCCAAGTCTGATCTGCTTGTAGCGCGAGGGGCGCGGCGCTAGGATGCTCTGCAACAGCCTGCGCCGGAGGCCACCATGAAGGTCAGCGACATACTGCGTGTCAAAGGCAACGCGCTTTACACGGTAACGCCGGACACGCTGCTGACGCGCGCAATCGCGGTCATGGCCGAACTGGACATCGGCTCGGTCGTGGTCATGGAATTCGGCGACCTGGTCGGCATGCTGACCTTTCGCGAAGTCATTAACCGCCTGAATGCCAACGCCGGCAGCGTTGGCGATATCAGCGTGCGCAAGGTGATGGATGACGGGCCGCTGACCGTGACCCCGGAAACCGAGGTGATGGAAGTTCGGCGCCTGATGCTGGAGCGTCACGCGCGGTACCTTCCGGTCCTCGACGGTCGAACACTCGCCGGCGTGATTTCTTTTTATGACGTCGCGCGCGCGGTGCTCGAAGAACAGAGCTTCGAGAACCGGATGCTTAAGGCCTATATCCGCGACTGGCCGGAACCCGAAGACACCGCGCGCACGTTCTGAGCGAACGCTGACCGCGGCACGTCCGCACCGCCGATCGCGCATCGGCGGCCCGGTTTGCAACCCTTCCCGCTAGAGTTGCCCGCGGTTCGTCCGCAGGAGGCCGATCTCGGCCCCCTTTGGTCCCCGACCCGCCAATCAGCGACGAAACGCCGCCTGCGGCGACGAACTGCAGCCGCCGCGGATGAACAGGAAGAATCGGCGCGGCTGCGACGAAACGGCCATTGCAGTTCGCGCCGCGATTTCTGCAGCCGGTCGCAATGCGCTCGCGCCGGTGGGGTCGGCTGCCTACAGTGCGTCCATCGACAACGCAGCACTTAAAGGACCGAACGATGAACGCCACCGACTTCCGCCTGTCCCTGAGCACCCGCCTGGCCGCCTTGGCCGTGGCCATTTGCACCAGCAGCGTCGTGCTGGGCGCCACCGTGGCCGGCATGCAATCGCGCAACGAAGGCACGTCCACCCAGGTGATCGCGCTCGAGCGCGTCACGGTACGAGCCACGCCGGTGAACTGAGGCGCTGCGCGCGCGGCGCGCTGCGCCCGGTCCCGCGGCGTCGCCCGCGACGGGCACTCGACCAACCCACGCTTCAGCACAGAGCCCGGCTTCGGCCGGGCTCTTGTTTTTGGCGACGCGTCAGCGGCGCTCGGCCGCGTCGACCCCCGCGACCGCCGACATGTTGACAATGCGGCGCACCGTCGCAGCCGGCGTCAGGATGTGAACCGGCCGGGCGGCGCCAAGGAGGAACGCACCGATCGTGATGCCGCCGCCCGCGGTCACCCTCAGCGCGTTGTAGGTGATATTGGCGGCATCCACATTGGGCATCACCAGCACGTTCGCTTCCGACTTGAGCGGCGAATCCGGCATCGAGCCTTGCAGGATCGCCTGCGACAACGCGCTGTCAGCCTGCATCTCGCCATCCACCGGGAAGTCGGGATTGCGGGCCCGGACCAGTTCCAGCGCCTCGCGCATCTTCACTGCCGACGGCAGGTCCGAACTGCCGAAGTCCGAGTGCGACACCAAGGCCACGCTGGGTGCGATCCCAAACCGGCGCACCGCTTCGGCAGCAAGCATCGTCAATTCGGCGATCTGTTCAGCGCTCGGGTCGGGGTTCACGTGTGTATCGCAAACGAACAGGTGCCGCTGCGGCAGGATCAGCAACTGCAAAGCCCCGAATGTATGCACGCCCTCGCGCAGGCCGATAACGGTGCGCACGTAACGCAGATGATCGACATAGGGGCCGACGGTGCCGCACAACATCGCGTCGGCGCCGCCGTTGCGTATCAGCATCGCGCCGATCAGCGTCGTGCGGGTGCGTATCTCCGACTGCGCCAGTGAGCGCGTGACGCCTTTGCGCTTGGCGATCTGGTAGTACTCCATCCAGGTGTCGCGATAGCGCGGATCATCGAGAACATTCACGCACTCAACATCGCGGCCGAGCTTGAAGCGCAGGCCAAAGCGCTCGAGCCGCATCTGGATCACGTCGGGTCGGCCGATCAAAATCGGCTTGGCCAGTCCCTCGTCGATCACCACCTGCACCGCCCGCAGCACGCGCTCTTCCTCACCTTCGGCATAGATCAGCCGCTGCGGCGCATTCTTGGCCGCTGCGAAGACCGGCTCCATCGTGCTGCCGGACTGGTAGACGAAACGCCGCAGCCGAGCGCGATACGCTTCCAGGTCGGCCAGCGGCCGTGTAGCCACGCCGCTGTCCATCGCCGCTTTGGCAACAGCAGGCGCGATGCGCTCGATCAGCCTGGGATCGAACGGTTTGGGGATCAAGTACTCGGGGCCGAAGCACAGGCCTTCGGCGCCATAGGCCTTGGCCACTTCGTCGGGTATCTCGGCGTGTGTGAGATCGGCCAGTGCGTGCACGGTTGCGATCTTCATCTCCTCGTTGATCGTCGTGGCGCCGACATCGAGGGCGCCGCGGAAGATGAACGGGAAGCACAGTACGTTGTTGACCTGGTTCGGATAGTCCGAGCGCCCGGTGCCGATGATCACGTCGGGCCGTACGGCGCGCGCCTCCTCCGGCATGATCTCGGGCGTCGGATTCGCCATCGCCAGGATGATCGGTTGCGGTGCCATCGTCTTGACCATCTCGGGCTTCAGCACGCCCGGCCCCGACAGTCCCATGAAGATGTCGGCCTGCGGCATCGCTTCGGCGAGCGTGCGCGCCGCGGTGCGGCGTGCGTAGCGCTGCTTGCTCGCGTCCATGTCGGTGCGGTCGGCGTGCAGCACGCCCTTGCTGTCGGTGACGAGCACGTTGTCGCGCGACAGACCGAGGCTGACCAGCAGGTCCAGGCATGCGATCGCCGCCGCGCCCGCGCCCGAGCACACCAGCCTGGCCTTGCCGATGTCCTTGCCGACGCAGCGCAGGCCGTTCAGCACCGCGGCGGAAGCCACGATTGCCGTGCCATGTTGGTCGTCATGGAACACCGGGATTTTCAGCCGCTCGCGCAGCTTGCGCTCGATGTAGAAGCACTCGGGCGCTTTGATGTCCTCGAGGTTGATCCCGCCGAAGGTGGGCTCGAGCGAGGCGATGATGTCAACCAGCTTGTCCGGGTCGCGTTCGGCGAGTTCGATGTCGAAGACGTCGATGCCCGCGAACTTCTTGAACAGACAGCCTTTGCCTTCCATCACCGGCTTGCCGGCCAACGGACCGATGTTGCCGAGGCCGAGGACCGCGGTGCCGTTGGTGACGACTCCCACCAGATTCCCGCGTGCAGTCAATGTGTGCGCCTCGCCCGGATCGCGCACGATCTCGTTGCAGGCCTCGGCCACGCCGGGCGAGTACGCGAGCGAAAGGTCGCGCTGCGTGACCATCGCCTTGGTCGGAACGACCGAGATCTTGCCGTGCGTCGGCAGACGGTGATATTCGAGCGCGTCATCGCGCAGCGTGTCGGACATGGTGCTTCCTCCGATGCGCGACCATGGCGGATACTGCAGACCCTGCCGGTGCGCTGTTGTGCTTCGGTGAGCCCTGGCGGCCGCACACGATTCGGCAGCCGCCTGTAGCAGAAGGTTACGGCAGGAGGTCAGGGAGTCAAGCGCGCGCGGGCGGGAATCAACGGTCTGCCGCGGGCCGTGCGCCAGTATGCGGGGACCGCCTGACATAATGGGCCGATCCTGATTCTGCGTGCGACCGATGGTTCTTCCCGTCGACCTGCCTTGAGCGCATCCAGTCAATTCACCTTGTTGCGCGAGCGGCGCTTCGCTCCGCTCTTCTGGGTCCAGTTCCTAGGCGCAGCCAACGACAACATTTTCAAATTCGCTTTCACGCTGCTGGCGACGTACTCCGCGTCGCGCTGGGGTGGCGTCGAGCCGCGCATCGCGGGCTTCGTGATCGCGGGACTCTTCATCGCACCGTTCATGCTGTTTTCAGCGACCAGCGGCCAGCTGGCCGACAAGCTCGAGAAGTCGGCGTTCATCCGGCGCGTCAAGGACGCCGAAATTGGCGTGATGCTGGTGGGTGGCGCCGGCCTGGCACTGCACGCGCCGATGCTCGTGTATCTGGCCGTGTTTCTGCTTGGACTGCAGACGACCGTCTTCGGCCCGGTGAAATACTCGTACCTGCCGCAGCATCTCGATGCACACGAAGTCACCGGCGGCAACGGCATGGTCGAGATGGGTACATTTGTCGCGATCCTGCTTGGCACGATCGGCGGTGGTCTCCTGATCAGCCAGCTCGGCGACCGCGGCGCGGTGATCACGGCGGCGGTGTGCCTGCTCTGCGCAATGCTCGGTCGCATCGCCGCGCAGTTCGTGCCGCATTCGCCGGCGGCGGATCCGGCGCTGACGATCAACTGGAATCCATTCACCGAAACGTGGCGCAACCTCCGCATCGCGCACGGCAACGCCGCGGTCTTCAATTCGATTGTCGGCATCTCCTGGCTATGGTTCTTCGGCTCGGTGTTCCTGACGAGCTTCACTCCATTTGCACGAGAGAATCTTGGCGGCACCGAAGTCGTCGTCACGTTCCTGCTTGCGGTGTTTTCAGTCGGCATCGGCGCCGGCTCGCTCGCCTGCGAACGATTGTCCAGCCGGCGTGTCGAGATTGGTCTGGTGCCACTCGGCTCGATTGGGATGACGGTCTTCGCGATCGACCTGTACCTTTCATCGACGGCTTTCCGCGCGATGCACGATGGCGGTCTGCAGCAATTCCTTGCGAGCCCGGGAAGCTGGCGCATCGTCACCGATCTCGCGCTGCTGGCGTTCTTCGCCGGCCTTTATTCGGTGCCGCTTTATGCGCTCATCCAGACGCGCGCGGATCGCACCCGTGTCGCGCGCATCGTCGCAGCGAACAACATTCTGAATGCCGTGTTCATGGTGGTGGCGTCGCTGATGGCGGCTGCGCTGCTGGAATCCGGGCTGACGATCCCGCAACTCTTCCTGGTGACCGGGCTGATGAATGCTGCGGTCGCGATCTATATCTACCGGCTCGTGCCCGAGTTTCTGCTGCGTTTTCTCGCCTGGTTGCTGACCCACACGATCTATCGGGTGCGATCGGTCGGCGCTGAGCGGATTCCGCTGGATGGACCGGCGGTATTGGCGTGCAACCACGTGAGTTTCGTCGACGCCGTCGTGATCATGGGCGAAAGCCCTCGGCCGATCCGCTTCGTGATGGATCACCGGATCTTCAAGGTTCCGCTGATCAACTGGTTCTTCCGCAGCGCGCGTGCCATCGCGATCGCGCCGGCGCGCGAGGATCCGCGCATGCTCGACGGCGCAAACCAGCGAATCGATGCGGCACTGGCCGACGGTGATCTGGTCTGCATTTTTCCCGAAGGCAAGATCACCTACGACGGCGAACTGAGCCCGTTCAAGCAGGGGGTTCAAAGAATCATCGAGCGCACGCCGGTGCCGGTGATCCCGATGGCATTGCGCGGACTCTGGGGATCGTTCTTTTCGCGCTACGGTGGGGCGGCCTTCACTCGGCCCGTGGAGGCGCGCCTGCAGCGAGGCTTCAGGTCGAAGCTGGAACTCGTTGTCGGGCAGCCGGTACCGCCGCAGGACGTCACCCCCGAGCTGCTGATGGCGCGCGTCGCGGCGTTGCACGCGGGAGAGCGCTGATGGCGACATCCCGCCGCCCGCACACTAACCATCGAGGAAACAACCCATCGCCGAAGGTTGACCTCGCCCTGCAGGGTGGAGGATCTCACGGTGCGTTTACCTGGGGCGTGCTCGACGCCCTGCTCGAGGATGGACGGCTGCAGTTCGAGGGAATCACCGGTGCGAGCGCGGGAGCGATGAACGCAGTCGTGCTCGCCGAGGGCTGGCGTTTAGGACTCGCTGCGGGCGCTGTGCCCCGTCAGGCGGCGCGCGATCAACTGCGCCGCTTCTGGGAGGGCGTCGCCGCACTGCCCAGCGCGTTCGTGCCGCCGTGGTTCAACCCGGCACTCGCGGCGGGCGCGACGACTCTCGTCGATGTCTGGGCGCGACTGTATTCGCCGTACCAGGTGAACCCGTTCAACTACAACCCGCTGCGCGACCTGCTGCAACCGCTGATCGACTTCGACGCGCTACGCGCCCGATCGCCGTTCAAGTTGTTCGTCTGCGCCACCAACGTCCGCAGCGGCCGCGCCCGGGTGTTTCGCGAGAGTGAGCTCACCTGCGACATGCTGCTTGCGTCGGCGGCGCTGCCGATGGCGTTCCGCGCGGTCGAGATTGACGGCGAGGCATACTGGGACGGCGGCTACATGGGCAATCCCGCGCTGTACCCACTGTTCTACGCGACCCGCAGCGCCGACCTGCTGCTGGTCCAGATCAATCCACTGAACCGCACGGACCTTCCGGATACGCCGCAGGAGATTTTGGACAGAACCACCGAGATCAGTTTCAACGCTTCGCTGCTGCACGAACTGCGGGCGATTGACTTCGTGCAGCGGCTGCTCGACGAGCGTCGCGTGGATCCCAAGCTGTACAAGCGCATCCATCTGCATGTGATCGAGGCTGAGGAAGCACTGCGCCGCTTTGGTGCCAGCACCCGGTCGATCACGACGCGGAGCTTCCTCGAAGAGCTTTTCGGTCTCGGGCGCAAGGCGGCGACCGAATGGCTCGTGAGCTCGCTCCACCATGTCGGCCACTCGGGCAGCGTGCGGATCGCCGACCGCTTCCTCTGACGCAGCGTCCGCTGCACTTACAATCTGCGTCGCGCAACTGAACTGCGCTGCAAGCGACCCATGGCTGGCTCGACCTTTGGACACCTGCTTCAGATCACCAACTTCGGCGAGTCGCACGGGCCCGCGATCGGCTGCGTGATCGATGGTTGCCCACCGGGGCTCGCGCTCGCGGAGTCGGATCTCCAGCCCGATCTTGATCGGCGCAAGCCGGGTACTTCCCGGCATGTGACGCAGCGGCGCGAGTCGGACCGCGTCGAGATCCTTTCGGGCATCTACCAAGGATCCACGACCGGCACGCCAATCGCGCTGCTGATCCGCAACGAGGATGCGAAGTCGCGCGACTACGCCGAACTGTCAGACACGTTTCGGCCGGGCCACGCCGACTACACCTACTGGCGCAAGTACGGTGTGCGTGACCCGCGCGGCGGCGGCCGTTCCTCGGCCCGGCTAACGGCACCGATGGTGGCGGCCGGGGCGGTGGCGAAGAAGTGGCTGCGCGAAGCCTCGGGCACCCGGGTGCGCGGTTGCATGCTGCAGCTCGGCGACATTGCTATCCCGTTCGTATCGTGGGACGACGCGGAAGGCAATGCGTTCTTTGCGCCGGATGCCAGCATCGTTCCGCAGCTCGAGGCCGCGATGGACGAGCTACGCCGCAGCGGCGACTCCGTCGGTGCACGGCTGCGCGTGGTCGCGAGCTCGGTGCCGCCCGGTCTCGGCGCGCCGCTGTACGACAAGCTCGACGCCGACATTGCGTACGCGATGATGGGCATCAACGCAGTCAAAGGTGTCGAGATCGGTGCCGGCTTCCGCAGTGTCAGCCAGCGCGGCTCACAGAACGGCGACGAGCTGACGCCAGAAGGGTTCGTCGGCAACGAAGCCGGCGGCGTCCTCGGTGGCATTTCCAGCGGGCAGGACATCGAGGTCGCGCTGGCGGTAAAGCCAACGTCGAGCATCCGCCTGCCGCGCCGTTCGATCACGCGTTCGGGTGCGCCGACAGTGATCGAAACTCATGGCCGTCACGATCCCTGCGTCGGCATCCGCGCAACGCCGATCGCGGAGGCAATGTTGGCATTGGTGCTGATGGACCACGCGCTGTTGCAGCGGGCGCAGAACGCCGACGTGCACCACAGCACCGCACCGATCCCGGCCGCAGCTCCGTCGCGCTGATGTCGTCACCGGCGCAGCCGGATCGCTCGCATCTGCGGCTCGGCGCGCTTTTCGCGGCCTACTTTGCGCTGGCCGGTGTGCTGGCGCCGTACATGCCGTTGTACTTCCAGGCGCGTGGCCTCGATGCCTTCGAAATCGGCGTCCTGGTCGCGCTTGGCCAGGGCATGCGCGTCATTGGCCCGAATCTGTGGGGTTATCTCGCTGACCACGCGACGCGCCGCACGCCGATCCTGCGGGCGACGACGCTGGCACTGATGGCGTCGTTCTGCCTGCTCTTCGTGCCCGGTGGCTTCGCCTTCGTGTTCGGCGTGATGCTGCTGCTGAACCTGTTCCAGACCGCGCAGATGCCGGTGGCAGAGGCGCTGGCATCGGCACGGCTGCGCGCACGCGATGATGCCGCGACCCGTTACGGCCGGTTGCGCCTCTGGGGCTCGGCCGGATTCGTGATCGTCGTGATGGCAGCCGGTCCGGTGTTCGATCGCTTCGGCATTGGCTCGGCGCTCTGGCTCGGTGTCGCACTGTGTGCGGTGCTGGTCGCCACCGCGTGGCGAATCGAGGAGCAACCGGTCCACGAGGTTGGGCACGAACGCGTCTCGGTCAGCCGGCGCCTGCGCGAACCGCGAGTGCGCTGGTTTCTATTGTCCGCGGGACTGATGGTCTTCGCTCACGGTGCGCTGTACACGTACTTTTCGATCTATCTTGCGCAACTGGGCTACAGCAAGAGCGCGATCGGCGTTTTCTGGGTGCTCAGCATCGTGTTCGAAATCGTCTTCTTCTTCACGCAGGGGCGCTGGTTTGCACGGTTCGGACAGTATGCGTTGCTGTCGGCGAGCTTCCTGGTCGCCGCGGTACGCTTCTTGCTAATTGCTGAATTTGCAACCGTGTGGTGGGTGTTGGTCTTCGCCCAGTTGCTGCACGCCATGACCTTTGCCGTACATCACAGTGCATCGGTGCTCACTATCCAGCGCTGGTTCCCGGGCCGGGCCGCTGCGCGAGGCCAGGCCGTCTATATCAGCGCGGCCTACGGCGTCGGTGGCACCGCGGGCAGTCTGACCGCGGCTTACCTGTGGACGAGTGGGGGCCCGCAGTGGGCCTTTGGCGCCTGCAGTGCAGCAGCGCTGCTCGGCGCGTGGGCGGTGCGGCGGGCGCGACTGCTCGACGCCGATGGCGGGCCGCATGAGGTCGCGCTTGTTTCCGGCCGGAGTACCTGAAAGATGAAATCGCTCACGCTTAATGTTTCCGTGGCGTTGCCCCTCTTGATTTCCTGCGTCCTCGGTGCCTGCACCACAGTGCAAACGACTCAGGGGGGCGAGGTCGGCGTCAATCGCAAGCAGACGATGACCTCGCTCATCACCAGCGAGCAGATCGAGAAGGAGGCCGCGCAGGAGTACGCGCAGCTCATGGCGCAGGCTCAGAAAAAAGGCCTGCTGAACCACAATCCGCAGCAGGTACAGCGCGTGCGCGCCGTGGCGGCTCGACTGATCCCGCAAGTCGGAGTGTTCCGTCCGGACGCGGTCAAGTGGAAGTGGGAAGAAAACGTGCTGACGTCCAAGGACATCAACGCATGGTGCATGCCGGGCGGCAAGATCGCCGTCTACACCGCACTGCTGGAGCGGCTTAACCTCACCGATGATGAACTCGCGGCCGTGATGGGCCATGAGATCGCGCATGCGCTGCGCGAGCACGCGCGCGAGCGGATGGGTCGGCAGCTGGCGACCCAGACGGCGACTGCAGTCGGTTCGATCGCACTCGAGATCTTCACTGGAGTGCACATCGATCCCGAACTGACCGGAACGGTGTCGCAGGCGGTCTTCGTGCTGCCTAACAGCCGCGAGAACGAGCAGGAGGCGGACATCATCGGTGTCGAGCTTGCTGCGCGCGCCGGTTACGACCCGCGCGCCGCACTGACGCTGTGGCAGAAGATGGCCCAGGCATCGTCGGGCGGGCCGCCCGAATGGTTGTCGACGCACCCGAGCAACGAGACACGCCTGCGTGAACTGCAGGTCTACGTGCAGAAGGTGATGCCGCTCTACGAGAAGACCCGCACGGCGGCGGCGAAATAGCCTGATCCGTCAGCTAAGTACAAGTTGCGTGCTCGCGGTCAGTCGAGTCGACTGCGCGAGCGGTTGCGCGGCATCGCGATTGGGTTCGAGGCTGAGTAGCAGCGCCTTTTGCTCATCCGGCGAGAGCCGGCTGAACAGGAAGTCCCGCGCGTTGCCCGGCGCATCCGGCAGATAAAGCTGCGTCGCCAGGCCGCTGCCGCGCTGCGGCTGAATGCGCACATGGATATGCGGTGTGCGGCCCGGGTACGCGACCGGCAGGATCGTGCGAAAGCGGAAGGTGCCGGACCCGTCGGTGCGGTCGACGCCATAGCCCTGGAAATTGGGATCGCGTTCGCTCTCGGCCCCGCCGGCCGGATGGTGATAGACGGACATTGCGTCGCACTGCCAAATCTCGACGGCAGCGCCCGGGACTGGCCGCAATTCGCGGTCGACGACGTGGCCGAGGAGAAAGATCGGCGTGCCCCGCGTCAGAACCCGCTCACCTTCGACGACGAGCAGATCGGCATCGGTCGAGCGCGGGCGCTCGCCGGCATTGCGCGGATAAAACGGTCCGAGCATCTGCGCCGGTGACGGACGCGCGCCGCCTTGCGCATCGGCCGGTCGGGCGATCGCCAGCAGCGTTGCGCCGCCGAGCGCCGCGACGATCTGGCGACGCGCAAGCAATAGTCGATTGTCAGGCCGATTCACGATACCTCCGACAATGGGTCATCAGACTGTTCGCGCCGCGTCGTGTTCCCGTCGGCGTACTGAGCCAATATGCTCGAAAACCATCAGCGGACGGTGGCATCGCGGAGGAATGGCGTTCGCCGGATGGCATAATTCCCCTTCGGCGCGCGCCACCGCCAAGGGCAGGCGGTCAGCGCTCCGATCCTCACCATCATGTCCGCTCGCACGCTGTACGACAAGCTTTGGGACGACCATGTGGTGCACGTCGAAGACGACGGCACCACGGTCCTGTACATCGACCGTCACCTCGTGCATGAGGTGACCAGTCCGCAGGCGTTCGAGGGGTTGCGCGAAGCCGGCCGGCGGCCGTGGCGCGTGACCTCGATCGTCGCCACTGCCGATCACAACACGCCGACCACCGGCTGGGAACGCGGCTACGACGGCATCACGGATCCAGTGTCGCGTGAGCAGGTGACAACACTGGACGCGAATATCCGCGAATTCGGGGCTGCGGCGTACTTTCCGTTTCTCGACCAGCGTCAGGGCATCGTTCATGTGATGGGCCCGGAGCAGGGTGCCACGCTGCCCGGAATGACGGTCGTGTGCGGCGATTCGCATACGAGCACGCATGGCGCGTTCGGCGCGCTCGCTTTCGGCATTGGCACGAGCGAGGTGGAGCACGTGTTGGCCACGCAAACGCTGCTGATGAAAAAAGCTCGCAACATGCAGGTGCGCGTCGATGGCAGGCTGCCGGCTGGCTGCACCGCGAAGGACATTGTGCTGGCAGTCATCGGCCGCATTGGAACGGCCGGCGGCACCGGTTATGCGATCGAATTCTCCGGCAGTGCGATCGAGGCCCTGTCAGTCGAAGGTCGGATGACCGTCTGCAACATGGCGATCGAAGCCGGCGCGCGCTCGGGCTTGGTAGCCGTCGATGAGAAAACGATCGAGTACGTGCGCGGGAGGCCGTTCGCGCCGCAGGGGGTGATGTTTGAGCAGGCGGCGACCTTCTGGCGCGGACTGCGTTCGGATCCCGGTGCACGCTTCGACCAGGTCATCGAACTGCGTGCCGAGGAGATCAAGCCGCAGGTGACCTGGGGCACGTCGCCGGAGATGGTGACTACCATCGACGGCGCGGTGCCGGATCCCGACGCCGAAAAAGATCCGATCAAGCGCGAAGGCATCGAGCGCGCGCTGCGCTATATGGGGTTGGAGCCGAAGACGCGTATCGCGGACATCCGCGTCGACAAGGTCTTCATCGGATCCTGCACCAATTCGCGCATCGAAGATTTGCGCGAGGCGGCGTGGGTGGTCAAGCGGCTTGGCAAGCGGGTGGCGGCCAGCGTCAAGCTGGCGATGGTGGTGCCCGGATCGGGCCTTGTGAAGACGCAGGCCGAGCGCGAAGGCCTGGACCAAGTGTTTCGCGCGGCCGGATTCGAGTGGCGCGAGCCGGGCTGCTCGATGTGCCTGGCGATGAACGCGGACCGGCTCGAACCCGGCGAGCGCTGCGCGTCGACCAGCAATCGCAATTTCGAGGGACGGCAGGGTGCCGGCGGACGCACGCATCTCGTGTCCCCGGCAATGGCAGCCGCGGCCGCGATCGAGGGCCATTTTGCCGATGTGCGGAGGCTCCAATGACGCGGTGGGTGTTGCTTGTCGTCGCTGTCCTAATCGTCATCGGGTGAAGCATGGACGCATTCACCGTGCACGCCGGCCTGGTCGCGCCGCTGGATCGCGCCAATGTCGATACGGACGCGATCATTCCGAAGCAGTTTCTGAAGTCGATCCGACGTACCGGATTCGGCCCGAACCTTTTCGACGAGTGGCGCTATCTGGATCACGGTGAACCGGGCATGAAGAGCGCGCTACGCCCGCTGAATCCCGACTTCGTGCTGAACCAGCCGCGCTACCAGGGAGCTTCGATCCTGCTGGCGCGCAAGAACTTCGGCTGCGGGTCGTCGCGTGAACACGCGCCTTGGGCTCTGCAGCAGTTCGGTTTCCGCGTGATGATTGCGCCGAGCTTTGCAGACATTTTCCAGAACAACAGCCTGAAGAACGGCCTGCTACCCGTGGTGCTGCCCGAACTCGTGATCGACCGGCTGTTCCACGAAGTGGCCGCGCATGTGGGCTTTCGGCTGACCATCGACCTGCCACGCCAGGTTGTGATCGAGGCCGATGGACGCGAGCATCCGTTCGAGGTTGCCGCGTTCCGGAAGTACTGCCTCGTCAACGGCCTGGACGACATTGGGCTCACGCTGCGTCATAAAGACAAGATCGAAGCTTTTGAAAAGCAGCGCCTGACGCGGCAGCCCTGGTTGGTGAAGGCAAACTAAGCGCGTGTAGTGCCGTCTGGCCGTGGGGAGCGGGTGCGCAGTGGCGGCCCCGCGGAAGGATCACATGAAGATCGCTGTATTGCCGGGCGACGGCATTGGCAAGGAAATCGTCGCCGAGGCAGTGAAGGTGCTGAGGGCGCTCGGCGAGCCTTTCGATTTCGAGTTCGCCGAGGTCGGCGGTGCCGCGTACGACAGTCACGGCCACCCGTTGCCTGAGGCGACACTGCGTCTGGCGCAGGCCGCCGACGCGGTGCTTTTTGGCGCAGTGGGCGACTGGAAGTACGACGGGCTGGAACGCGCGCTGCGGCCCGAACAGGCGATTCTCGGCCTGCGCAAGCATCTCGGACTCTTCGCCAATTTCCGTCCGGCGATCTGCTATGCCGAACTGACCCAGGCTTCGAGCTTGAAGCCTGAACTCATCGCCGGGCTTGACATCCTGATTGTGCGAGAGCTCACAGGCGACATCTATTTTGGGCAGCCGCGCG